>JADFQJ010000041.1 GCA_022561875.1 Bacteroidota bacterium
AGCATTGATTCGTGTAGTATGTGTATTTCTGATACTGGGGGTATTGGTGCAAAATTCAAAAGGAGGAGGATTGGCAGCTAATTTTTCCGGCTCCCAGGTAATGGGCGTGAGAAAAACTGCTGATTTTCTTGAGAAAGCAACATGGACACTGGCTATATCATTACTGGTGCTGAGTTTGATTGGAAGTGCTGTGATTCCGAGAGGAAGCAATGAGGGCAGATCAAGGATCGAACAACAAATTGATAATGCAATTGATCCGACAAAGGTACCTAACCTGCCTACAGCTTTTCCCGGACAAGGTGGTTCTGATGAAGAATAATCTCCCTATAGCCATCGGGAACAAATAACAACCGGACAACTGCAGATTAATTGTTGAATAGTGTCAGTCTGTCATTATCCTGCCATTTTTTTATTGACTATTGCAATGCAGAATTGTTATTAAACAGCTAATATCCAGGATTGTAAATTGGAAACAACAAAAATCATCCTGATTGTTATCTGAAATTCTGTCCTGGAAAAACAGGTAAATGTATGTAAAAACCGTTTGGCATAAAATATGATGTGCGATGTACGGAATTTTTAATGTATAACTTTAAAATAATTATTAATATGTCGAAATTAAATGTTAAGCCATTAGCCGACAGGGTTCTGATTGAATCCGAGGAGGCTGAAACAAAAACAGCAAGTGGTATTTATATTCCTGACTCAGCACAGGAGAAGCCACAGCAGGGGAAAGTTGTTGCAGTAGGATCAGGCACCAAAGATATTGAAATGGAATTAAAAGTTGGTGATACCGTATTGTATGGTAAATACTCCGGATCAGAGATTACAGTTGATGGTAATGATTATGTTATTATGCATCAATCTGATGTTTTTCTAGTATTGTAATAAATCAAAAAATTAGTAATTAAGACTTTCAAAATCTAAAAAAACTTATAACAATGGCAAAAGAAATTAAATTTAACATTGATGCCCGTAACGAGCTTAAAAAGGGTATTGATGCTTTAGCAGATGCAGTAAAAGTAACATTGGGTCCAAAGGGCCGGAATGTTATTATTGATAAAAAATTTGGCGCACCTCAGATCACCAAGGATGGTGTTACGGTTGCCAAAGAAATTGAACTGAAGGATAATTTTCAGAATATGGGTGCCCAGATGGTGAAGGAAGTTGCCTCGAAGACTGCTGATGATGCAGGTGACGGCACAACAACAGCAACCATTCTTGCTCAATCTATTATCGAGGTAGGAATGAAAAATGTTACAGCCGGTGCAAACCCGATGGATCTTAAAAGAGGAATTGATCTGGCAGTAAAAACTGTAGTTAAAAGCCTGTATGATCAAACTGAAACTATTGGAGATGATAATGATAAAATCGAACAGATTGCTAGAATTTCCGCAAATGATGATCCTGCTATCGGCAAACTGATCGCCGAAGCAATGGAGAAAGTGAAAAAAGAGGGAGTTATTACCGTTGAGGAAGCAAAAGGCACCGAAACTTCAGTTGAGGTTGTAGAAGGAATGCAGTTTGACAGGGGTTATATTTCTCCTTATTTTATTACCGATTCAGATAAAATGGAAGCTACACTGGAAAATCCGTATATTCTTCTCCACGATAAGAAGATCTCAACGATGAAAGATCTTCTTCCTATTCTTGAATCCACTTCACAGGCCGGGCGTCCATTACTTATTATCTCTGAAGATATTGATGGTGAAGCATTGGCTACTCTGGTAGTTAATAAGCTTCGCGGATCGCTGAAGATCGCAGCTGTTAAAGCTCCCGGATTTGGTGACAGAAGAAAAGAAATGCTGGAAGATATTGCTATTCTGACAGGAGGTACTGTTGTATCTGAAGAAAAAGGATTGAAACTGGATGGAACATCACTTGATATGTTAGGTGAATGTAAAAAAGTAACTATCGATAAAGAAAACACTACGATTGTGAGTGGTTCGGGCGAAAAAAAGATGATCGTGGCAAGAGTAAATCAAATTAAAAAACAGATAGAAACAACTACTTCAGATTATGATAAAGAAAAGCTGCAGGAAAGACTGGCTAAACTTTCAGGTGGAGTAGCAGTTCTTTACATCGGCGCTGCCTCAGAGATGGAAATGAAAGAAAAAAAGGATCGTGTTGATGATGCACTTAACGCAACACGTGCTGCAATTGAAGAGGGCATTATCCCGGGTGGAGGAGTTGCTTTTCTGCGCACCATTGAAGTGCTTGATAAAACAAAAGGTGCTAACGAAGATCAAAATACCGGAATTGCAATTGTAAAACGTGCTCTTGAAGAGCCGATCCGTCAAATTGCTGAGAATGCCGGAATTGAAGGTTCAATCGTTGTTCAGAAAGTGAAAGAAGATAAAGGGGACTTTGGCTATAACGCTCAGTCTGACAAATATGAAAATTTGTATCAGGCAGGTGTTATTGATCCTACTAAAGTTATGCGTGTTGCTCTTGAAAACGCAGCATCTATTGCAGGAATGTTCCTCATTACAGAATGCGTTCTGGCTGATGAGAAGGAAGATAAACCGGCTATGATGGGTGGTGGTGACGCTCCCGGAATGGGCGGCATGGGTGGAATGATGTAATATTTCAACCAGATGATAATTTAAAAACCTCCGTCGAATACCGTCGGGGGTTTTTTTAGGCACTTTTAACTTTAATTCACTTAAAATCTTACACCATGAAAAAATCTGCTGCATTGGTCTTTTTACTTTTTAGTTTTCTGACGGTTAAAGGCCAGGATCAGGAAACGCCAAAACCTGTTGCTCCATATAGTCAATCGGTGATGACAAAATCAGGGATATTATTTGTTTCGGGTCAGATACCTATAGATCCTGAAACAAACATGCTTGTCAGAGATGATATAAAAACTGCCACCAGACAGGTAATGAAAAATATCGGGACCATTCTGAAGAAAAACGGGATGGATTATTCGAACATTGTAAAATGTACTATTTTCCTGACTGATATTAATGATTATGGTGCTGTAAATAAGGTTTATAGCAGTTTTTTTGAGGGGCAATATCCTGCCAGGGAAGCCATAGAGGTAGTGAACCTGCCCCTGGGCGCTCTTATTGAAATTTCCGCTATTGCATCGAAATAAAAACTCCGGTATTAAAATATTGCAATCTCATGCTCGAAAAGTTAAATTTGCACGAATAATTTTCCGGGGCTGTTAGCTCAGCTCCGAAAAACTTGTGATCTTTGATCGATTTTCGAGAGGTTGATAAGGAGATAGCTTGAAATAAATGGGGCATTAGCTCAGTTGGTTTAGAGTACTTGCTTGACAGGCAAGGGGTCGGCAGTTCGACTCTGCCATGCCCCACGGCTGATAAACAGGAAGTTACGTTAATTTGTAATTCCTGTATTTAAATTCATAATGATATATATACTTAATGTTGCCATCAATATAAATTTCTACTGTATCGTTCACCATAAAAGTTCTTGTTTCATTAAATCCTTCTGTAGCAGGTGTTTTTATAAATCCAGAACGTGGTTCGATTGATTTTATCCATTCCCAAGTGCCTATGATTTGATTATTGGGTTGATCATGATTTTTCTCACAATTTGTGAATGTAAATAACAAAATTACCAGAAGGTGTATAATATTTAATGTGTTTCATTACTTCAAGTTTTTAAAAAACTTTTCATGTTTTACCGGTTTGAGCTTTTAGAAAATAAATTATTTCCGGTTATCTTTCTGAATAACTAAAATAAACCGGGGATTTTGGGAGTTTGCACTACGTATTCACCACCACATTTAGGTGGACTATCATCATCTGCAGAATAATTAATTTCATTTATGTTATAATTATAGAACCTGTTCTCATATCTAATGAAATGAATATCTTTGTAAATTCTCATATTGGCTTAGTAGTAATGAAAAATATAAGGAACTTTTGTATAATCGCCCACATTGATCATGGAAAGAGCACGATTGCTGACAGGTTGCTGCAAAAAACCGGTACCCTTACCGGCAGAGATTTTCAGAACCAGGTGCTTGATAATATGGATATTGAGAGGGAAAGGGGAATTACAATCAAGAGTCATGCAATCCAAATGGAGTATTTTTCGGGAGACCAAAAATACTTTCTGAACCTGATTGATACTCCGGGGCATGTAGATTTTTCATACGAAGTATCACGGGCGATAAAATCATGTGAAGGAGCGCTGCTTATTGTTGATGCTACCCAGGGAATACAAGCACAGACAATATCAAATCTTTACCTTGCAATAGAACATGACCTTGAAATTATCCCTGTATTGAACAAAATGGATATGGATAGTGCTATGCCAGAAGATGTAAAAGATCAGATAACAGACCTGATTGGATGTGACAGGGAAGAAATTATTGAAGCCAGCGGGAAAACAGGAATGGGGGTTGAACAGATACTGGAGAAGATCGTGGAAAAAGTGCCACCTCCCGGTGGTAATCCCGACGCTCCTCTGCAAGCCTTGATTTTTGATTCGGTATTTGATTCGTTTCGCGGGATACATGCATATTTTAAAATTATTAATGGTACGATACAAACAGGGGACTCAGTACAATTTGTTGCAACCGGCAAGAAGTACCATGCTGATGAAATAGGTATATTGAAACTTAAATTAGAACCAAGGGAAAAATTAAGTGCCGGTGATGTGGGATATATTATATCGGGGATCAAAGCTTCAACAGAGGTGAAAGTAGGAGATACTATTACACATGTTGAAAGATCCTGTGGTAACGCGATCAGTGGATTTGAGGATGTTAAACCAATGGTTTTTGCAGGGATTTACCCTGTTGATGCTGACGCTTATGAGGAACTGAGAAACTCTATGGAGAAACTTAAGCTGAATGATGCATCCCTCTCTTTTGAACCGGAATCGTCGGTAGCACTGGGTTTCGGATTCCGCTGCGGATTTCTTGGTCTGCTCCATATGGAGATTGTTCAGGAACGGCTTGATCGTGAGTTTAATATGGATGTAATAACAACTGTTCCCAATGTTTCGTACAAGGTGTATACCACCAGGGGTGAGGTTATCGAGGTGCATAATCCTTCCGGGTTACCGGACCAGACACATATTGATTACATTGAAGAACCATACATAACAGCTCAGATTATTTCAAAGGCAGAATATGTAGGGTCTGTAATGAATTTATGTATCGATAAAAGAGGGGTTATTAAAAACCAGGTCTATCTGACAAGCAACAGGGTGGAACTGACTTTTGTGCTGCCTCTTGCAGAAATTGTATTTGATTTTTACGATAAACTGAAGAGTATTTCAAAAGGTTACGCATCCTTTGATTATTATCAATCGGGCTTTGAGAGAGCTAACCTTGTGAGACTTGATATATTACTGAATTCAGAAATGGTAGATGCCCTGTCATCATTGATCCACAAAGATAATGCATACGCCCTGGGCCGAAAAATGTGTGTGAAACTAAAAAGCCTGATTCCAAGACAACAGTTCGACATTCCTATCCAGGCAGCTATTGGCTCAAAGATCATTGCCCGCGAAACGATCAAAGCGCTGCGAAAAGATGTAACTGCCAAATGTTACGGAGGTGATATTACAAGGAAGAGAAAATTGCTGGAAAAACAGAAAAAGGGGAAAAAACGAATGAGGCAGGTTGGTAATGTTGCAGTTCCTCAGCAGGCTTTCCTGGCGGTTCTGAAACTGGACTAATCCTGTCGTGTTGCCCCTAATGGGGTTCCTAAAGAATTAGTAACTATTCAGTGCCTCATGTTTGGAATGTTTAAATACCTAAATTACTCCATACTTTTTCAAAATCTTCAACTTTTCACCTCTTCCCATTTTTTCATTTATTCATTTCCTCACTTTAAAGACTGATTGGCTACAGGAATTGTAATACCGTATTAATTATATTGAACTGAACTTTTTATTTCTTGGAATTCAACTTTTTTTATATTTACTTGTCGATTATTTTGATTCAAACTTTTTTAGTATGACTGGAAATTTACATCTGGGATTTGATATTGGTTCTATTTCCGTAAATACTGTATTGATGGATGATGAAAGGAATATTATTGAAAATCATTACAATTTTTGTCATGGCAAACCTTATCATCTGTTAAAAATCCTGTTAACTGATATTTTCAAACGTTATTCAAAAGAATCTATCAAAACAATTGCACTAACCGGGACAGGGGGTAAGCTTGCTGTTGAATTACTTGGCGGTCATTTTGTCAATGAAATAATTGCCCAGTCAGCTTCCGTTGCCCGCTTATATCCTAACGTAAAAACGGTTATTGAAATGGGTGGGGAGGACTCGAAGCTGATCTTTATGGAGGAGGATGAAAATGCGAAAACCTGCCGGTTATCTGATTTTGTCTTAAATAATATTTGTGCAGCTGGAACCGGATCATTCCTTGATCAGCAGGCAAAGCGAATTGGTATATCCATAGAAAAAGAATTTGGAGAACTGGCGCTAATATCAAAGAATCCGCCGCGGATTGCAGGAAGATGCAGCGTTTTTGCCAAAACAGATATGATCCACCTGCAGCAAATTGCAACGCCTGTTCATGATATTGTGGCAGGACTTTGTTTTGCCGTTGCCAGGAATTTTATCAGTTCGCTTGGAAAAGGAAAACAGTTTGATACTCCAGTGATGTTCCAGGGTGGAGTTGCCGCAAATGCCGGAATGGTCAGGGCATTCAGAGAGCTACTGAATGCCGGGGAGAAAGATTTAATTATTCCGGAATACCATGCATCCATGGGAGCTATTGGCGCCCTTTTTCATATCCTTGATCAGAAAAAATTAACTCCCTGTCCATATAAGGGACAGGAGTATTTAGACAATTATCTTTCCGGTCACCAGGCCCGTGGTATCACAAATGACCAATTGATAGAAACAGATGCTGTTTACAATAAAGAAGTATATCCGATACCAGAAGATATAAATAAACTGGATGTCTACCTCGGTCTTGATGTTGGTTCTCTGAGCACGAATGTTGTGTTGATTGATGATGAGAACAGGGTAATTGCCCGCCGGTATCTTCCGACGGCTGGCAAACCCCTTGAAGCAGTCAGAAAAGGGATGACTGAGATCTTTGATGAGGTGGGTAATAAAGTTGTTGTTAAAGGCGCCGGATCTACCGGTTCGGGACGATATCTCACCGGAGATTTCATTGGAGCCGATACCATTCGGAATGAAATAACTTCCCAGGCAACTGCAGCAATCGCATACGATTCAAAAGTGGATACTATTTTTGAGATTGGCGGACAGGACTCGAAGTACATCAGTATTAAAAACGGTGTGGTTGTCGATTTCGAGATGAATAAAGTATGTGCGGCAGGAACCGGCTCATTCCTTGAAGAGCAGGCTGAAAAGCTTGATATCAATATCATTGAAGAATTCGGCTCCATGGCACTTGGTGCATCCAAACCTGCCAGCCTTGGAAACAGGTGTACCGTATTTATGGAAACCGACCTGAATTCCAAGCAACAAAAAGGTGTTGAAAAGGATAACCTGATTGGTGGTCTGGCATATTCCATCGTGGAAAATTATATTCAGAAGGTTGTCCGTAAAAAACGGATAGGAAACCATATCTTTTTCCAGGGAGGGGTAACACATAATAAAGCAGTTGTTGCTGCATTTGAAAAAGTGACGGGGAAGAAAATAATTATCCCCCCTCATTTTGATGTGACAGGAGCTATTGGTGTAGCTATGCTTGCAAAACAAACCATTCAGGAGCAAAAGAAAAAAACCCGTTTCAAAGGTTTTGATATAAGTAAGATACCTTACAAAGTAGATATATTTACTTGCAAAGCATGCTCAAATCAATGTGGGATAAGGAGGGTAAGGATCGAAGGCGAGAAAAAACCATTGTTCTTTGGAGGCAGATGTGAAAAATATGAACTGGAAGAACGAAAGGGTAAAGGAAAAGGTATACCGAACCTTTTCAAGGAGCGATTAGAAATGTTGATGGGAGATTACCAGGAGGAACCGAAAAACAACAGGATTAGTATCGGGATTCCCAGAGCTCTCATGCTTTTCTATCAACAGTTCCCTTTCTGGAGAACTTTTTTCCGGGAGTTGGGATTTCATATCGTAATTTCAAATGAATCAGATAATCAGCTAATCAAGAAATCACTTGGAATGATAGTAGCTGAAACCTGCTTCCCGGTAGTGTTAATGCATGGTCACATCATGGATTTGCTGGAAAAAGAAGTAGATTATGTATTTGCTCCATTTATCATCAATGCAAAGGCTGAAGAAGATAATCCGACCAATAACTACAACTGCCCGTGGGTTCAAGCCTTTCCTTTTATGGTGAAAGCCGCCCTGAATGATAAAGCAGCAATTGAAAAACTGCTGGTACCAACCTTAAATTTCAAGTATTTTGGTAAAGTCCTTAACAGGGAACTATCGGATTTCATGAATGATAAATTCAGGATTCCAAAGAAAAAAGTGATAAGAGCAATAAGAAAGGCAGATGAGGTACAAGTCGCATTTGAGAAGGATATTGAAATCCGCGGGCAGGAAGTAATGAAAAACCTTCCTGACGACAAAGAAATACTGGTAATTCTTGGACGACCTTATAATACTGGTGATCCGGCTTTGAACCTAAGTATGGTTGAGAAACTTATCAACCTGGATGTTTTGCCTGTACCCATAGATTTTCTTCCCTTGAAGGGTGAACATATTACTCGTGATTATCCCCAGATGTGCTGGCCGAATGGACAAAAGATATTGGCTGCAACCAGGATTATTGCCAGAGATAAAAAGTTACATGCCGTGTATATGTGTAATTTCAGGTGCGGACCCGATTCATTTCTATCCCATTTTGTTTATGAAGAAATGGGTGGAAAGCCATATCTTGAAATTGAAATCGATGAGCACGGCGCAGATGCCGGGATGATTACACGATATGAAGCTTTCCTCGACAGCCTGAAAGGATCAAGACTGGGAAGAAGGGAGAAAAAGGAAGTTTACATACCCGGGATTATGAGTTCTGCTCCTGCAGAAGACAGGATACTGTATTTCCCATATATGAATGATGCCGGATATGCCATGGCTGCGGCTGTTAGAAGCTTTGGTCTGAGTGCTGATGTACTGCCTATGACGGATAAAGAAGCGCTTGAATTGGGTAGAAAGCACACATCTGGCAGGGAATGTTTCCCAATGATCTGTACCACCGGAAGTTTTCTGAAGAAGTTACAGGAGCCCGGAATAGATCCTGCAAAGATCAGTTTCTTTATGCCGGATCATAATGGTCCCTGCAGATTTGGCCAATACAACAAATTACAAAGGATCATTTTTGATCGCCTCGGCTATAAAGATGTTAAAATTATTTCCCCCAGTAATGATACATCGTATGCGGATATATCTGGTGGACATGGGACCAAACTCCGGTTTGCAGCCTGGAAAGGATTTGTAGCAATAGATCTTCTGCGAAAATTAAAGCAGGAGAGAAAGCCATATGAGGTCATTAAAGGAGATACCGACAGAGTTTACAAAAATGCCCTGAGTGCAGTGATTGCGTCAATTGAAAGAGGAACAAAAGATCTTGCTGAAACGCTGCACAATGAAGCTCAAAAATTCAAGTATATACAACTTGCAAATGGTGAGAGAAAACCAGTGATTGTTGTTGTAGGTGAGACCTTTATGAGGGACAATCCATTCTGTAGCGGGTTCGTGATCGACAAGCTGGAAAAATTCGGTGCGGAGACATTCGTTACTCCATTCTCTGAGTGGTTGAGTTATACTACTTACAGATACACACGGGATAGCTTGTGGAAAGGGGATTTTAAAGGTTTGCTCAAATCAAAAATGCAGGAATTTTCGCAAAATATCAGTACAAAAACCCTGCATAAGACAGCACATGGTCTTTTTGAAGAAAAGCGGGATGTAACAGTACGTGAAATGCTGTCAAATTGTGAGCCATATATCCATAAACATTATGATGGTGATCCTGCGTTAAATTTAGGAAGTTCGGTATTATTGTCTAAAACAGATATATCCGGTGTTGCTAATATCCTGCCATTTACATGTATGCCGGGAGCAATAGTTGCCTCAGTATCACACAGGTTCAAGCAGGATCATGGAAGCCTGCCGTATGAGAGTATTGCTTATGACGGGCAGGATGATGCTGCAATCGACTTGAGGTTGCAGGCTTTTATGCACCAGGCGAAGGAATATGCAAGAATGAAAGGTTATCACAGACCTGAAAATTGGCATCTCAAGGATTAGTTCTTTATGACTAATATGTGCCTGTAACCGCCAAGCGGTTTACTACCAACTTTAAACTTCCCGACTAAGCTTGTCATTTGTTTTGGCTATAATATTGGATTGCCGTCTGCTTTAGCTGACGGCAATTTTGTTCAGCAGATAAGTTTAAATCCTTTCCCATGTACATTTATGATCTGGATTGAAGGATCATCTTTCAGGTACTTGCGAAGCTTAGTGATATAAACATCCATGCTTCGGGCGTTAAAGTAGCTATCATCAATCCAGATTGTTCGTAATGTGAAATTCCTTTCAAGGACCTTGTTTTTATTGTTACAAAGAAGTTTCAGTAATTCTGATTCTTTGGTCGTAAGCTTCTTTTTTTTGTTTCCCCTTTTCAGTAATTGATTTTGGGTATCGAAAACATACTGGCCAACCCGGAAAGTTTTATTTTCATGATCAACATCCTGCTTAGTCCTGCGAAGGACGGCTTCGATACGGTAGAGAAGCTCTTCCATATTGAAAGGTTTGGTAATATAATCATCGGCACCGATCGCGAATCCTTCCAGAACGTCTTCTTTCATAGATTTTGCAGTGAGAAACAGTATTGGCATTTCACTGTTTATTTGCCTGATCTCTTTTGCCAGGGTAAATCCGTCTTTTTCGGGCATCATGACATCCAGAAGGCAAAGATCAAAATGTTCCCTGATAAACCCTTTATAAGCTTTATTTCCGTCAATAAAGAGTTCCGTCTCATAGTTCTTCATGTTCAAATATTCCTTAAGCAGGAATCCCAGGTTTTCATCATCCTCGGCGAGTAATATTCTTGTCTTAGTCATGGTTTTTGGTATTAGAAGGGAATGATAACACAAAACGGGTGCCTTTCCCGGTTTGACTTTCTATATTTATTGAACCTCCATGTTCCTCAACAATCGTTTTTACATAACAAAGACCGAGCCCAAATCCCTTTACATTATGAATATTACCTGTCGAAACGCGGTAGAACTTATCAAATATTCTTTTCTGGTCTTTCTTTGAGATTCCAATCCCATTGTCTTTAACCGCCAGATACAATTTTTTTCTCGTGTTCCATGCCGACAGCATAATCTCAGGTTTTGTCCTGCAATATTTGATAGCGTTATCAACAAGGTTTGATAAAATGTTTGAGAAATGTACTTCATCTGCTTTAATAACAGGATTTTTCGCATTAAGATCCAATGTAATTTTGCCATTTTGATTCTTCACCTGCATCTCAAAGTTTAATGCCACATTGGATATCAGCAAATGAACATCAATATCTTTGCGTTTGAATTTAATCTTTCCCCTGTCAAATATTGCCATCTGGAGCACCTTCTCAACCTGGTAACCAAGGCGTTTGCTCTCTTCTTCAATTACATCCGATATGTGTGCGAGTTTTTTTTCTGTAATACCTATACCTTTATCTTTGAGCATTTGGGAAGCAAGAGAAATAGTTGAAATTGGAGTTTTTAGTTCATGGGTCATATTGTTCACAAAATCAGTTTTAATCTGCGAGAGTTTTTTCTGTCTGAATATTACCAGTAAAGTGGTAATAAATGTCATTATCAGAAAAATTGTCAAAAAAGCCGAAGAAACTCCCATAATCCCAAGTGATTTGTAAAAATATTTTTTTTCTTTTGGGAAGTACAGGGTGAGATATGATTGCTGTGAGATAATATCGTTCGGGAACAAGGAGCGCAGGTATACATCCGATTTTGTTTTTATTTTAAAATTCCCGGTTTTAAATACCAGGTCGGCATACTCTTTTTTTACAGCAAACTGGTAGTTAATGTTAATCCCTCGTTTTGCGAACTCCTTTTGCAGTAATTGATCAATCAGGTTAATATCAATCCTTTCTTCAATTTTGGGCTTTTCTTTGATCATCTTGTTCATTATATTTTTGATGATCACGGTTTTGTTGGTTATTTTTTGTCTGAAATAAGCAGTTAAATTCTGATTAGGGTAAGAAAACAGGTCTATGCTCTCATTGCGACGAAATGGTTGGGTGCGGGTAAAAATATTTATTACCGTACGGGAGGAAAAATCGTAATGAAAATGCTTTGCTAACGAATCGGTCTCTGAATTTTCCAGTTCATCAACAACATAAACAAGCGCTTCTCTTTGCTCCAGCTCTTTTGTCACTGCTGCTAACGACTGGTTTACAAGGTGTTTGAATTGCTGCTCTTTCAACCTGACGGCGTTCTTTATCCAGTATCCCTGAACCAGTATCAGTCCCAGTAAACCAAGGGTCATAACAAATGCTAAAAACCAGATCTTCTTCTTGCTCATAACAATACAAAGATAAGGTTGATTTTTTTATTCATATGTATTTTAACAATCTTTAACATTCGTTAATATCAGTTAACACATGTTTGTCGTATTTTTGTTGAGGAAATTTAAAACTTTTAACCATGAAAAAAAATTGTTTTAAAAAAATTTTACTTACTGCAAGCCTTTGCCTGTTTGCCGGAATTTTTCTTCTTGCACAAGAGGAAGATGAAGAAAAACAGGATTCACTAAAGAAAATTCGTGAGGATGAGATAGTTGATGTGAAAAAGATAAAAATTGAAATAACTATTGACTATGACGGAGAATGCCATGCCATTATTCACAAACATGGTGGTGGTGAGCATATGAAATGGATTGATTCCGGGTCGGGGAAGCATTTTGTTATTGTGGAAGAAGAAGACGGGAAAAAGAAAAGATCAGAAGTAATAATAGATATACATAAAAATGATAAAGGGAATGTTTTTATCAGGGAAAAAGAAATTGATGACAAAAAAATTATTGTTCTGGAAAGCAGCGGAAAGCCTATACATTTCACAACAAAAGACGGAAAAGAACTTGAGTTTATTGTAAAAGACAATAAGACTGGCACGAATATTGTTATAGATAAGGTGAGCGTAATAAGGATTGAAACAACAGAGGATGGAGATATTAAAATTATTATTTCGGATAAAAAGGAAAAAGCGGTTAAGAAAGAGAGTAAGCAAAAAAAGAAATAGATAAAGCATTTTTTTTTCATAGGTAGGTTAATTTTAGGGTTAGAGAAAAAGAGGGATTGTATAAGCGATCCCTCTTTTTTATTCAATAATAAGTTTGTTCTTTGATTTCAGGGAATTTATATCCAGTTTGAACAGACCGGTGATCCCTTTAATGTTTCTGACAGAGGAGATGATTTGTTCCTGTTGCCTGTCAGTAAGATCACCGTGAATTTGCAGGAAATAATCAATATTACGTAATTCTTCAATCAGATAACCGTTCTCACAATGGTTGCCTATAAGAAAATACTGAATGTAAAGTTCATCATCAAACATGTAAACAGGGAAAAACTGTTCAGTCTCCTTCCTTTTTATAACATGGTCCTTGCTTTTCTTCAGGCTGATTTTAAGTTTCTTGTTTATTTCCCAGCTAAGGCGATAATCATTCTCTGAAGATGAAATACCAAGTAGAAAAAAGTTGAAATCAAATTGAAAGGTTAATTTATGTTTTTTCTTTTTTCCCATATGTGAACAAGATGTATCGGAATTTCAATATTTATTGCTTGATAATGGTTAATTTCATTATACTTTGTATATTTAAATCGGCAGTCAACAAGAAAGCAAATAACGATCAAACAATTATTTATGGAACCTGAAAATTAAGGTTTTTTTTAATCAATTTGTGAAACTATGTTCTTAAAGGCAAAAATTCCTGAATCCGGATAGAACAAATCAGTTACCGGAATTAATCCGGATGAGTGCTTGTTCGGCGGCATTTTGCTCCGCTTCTTTCTTTGACATCCCTTCACCTGATCCGGCCTCCCGGTTTTCTATTGTAAGTGTTGAAAGAAATGCGGGACCATTTTGTTGGTTCGTTGGCATTTCTTCGATAGAAAAAATAATTTCTATTTTATTCTTCTGCCCCCACTCAAGTATTTGGCTCTTAAAGTCGGTTCCATTAGTAATTATCCCTTTAGTGAGGGAACTGTCAGAGAGAATTTTTTTCAGCACAAACTTTTTTGTTTTTTTATATCCCTTGTCCAGATATATTGCACCAAGCAGGGCTTCCAGGGCATTTCCATAAGGATTAAGTGTATTATTATTCTTATTGATCCGGGAACTCAGCAACTGTGGGATACCTATTTTTACGGCTATAATGTTCAGAGTTTCGCGTTTTACAATTCTGGCGCGGACTTTTGAAAGAAAACCTTCACCTTTATCAGGAAATTGTTTGTAGATAACATCAGAGACTATTGTATCAAGGATTGCATCACCAAGGAATTCAAGCCTTTCGTTATTCACTAACGATCCGTCTTTTAAAGTGAGAGGGGCGGAACTATGAATAAAAGCAAGCTTGTATAAATAAAAATTCCCGGGAAAAAATCCCAGGAACTTAGTAAACTGTAAGCGGTTTGGAAAACCCTTAAGGAACATCATTTGATATATGAAATTTGAACTTTTTACAAAGGTTAATTCACTAATTTCTTTAAGATTATACTGGCATTATGACCGCCAAAACCAAAAGTGTTACTCATAACAACGTTTACTTCACGTTTTTGTGCTTTATTCAGAGTAAGGTTCAGTTTATTGTCAATTTCAGGATCATAAGTGGAATGATTAATTGTCGGAGGTATAATACCATATTTCAATGCAAACAGGCAAGCGATAACTTCAGCAGCCCCTGCTGCTCCCAGCAGATGACCTGTCATTGATTTGGTGGCGCTGATATTCATTTTATACGAATGCTCTCCAAACACCTTTAGTATCCCAAGAATTTCAGAGATATCTCCACGGGGAGTTGCTGTTCCGTGAACATTAATATAATCGATATCTTCAGGTTTCATACCGGCATCTTCCAATGCATTTTTCATCACCAATGCAGCTCCCAACCCCTCCGGGTGGGGTGCGGTTAAATGATACGCATCGGCCGATAACCCTCCACCGGCAATTTCAGCATAAATATTGGCGCCGCGTTTAATTGCATGGTGGTATTCCTCAAGAATAAGTGTTCCTGCTCCTTCGCCCATTACAAATCCATCCCGGTTGACATCAAACGGCTTTGAGGCAGTTTTGTAATTCTCGTTGTTGGTTGAAATAGCTTGCATTGCATTAAACCCACCAACGCCGGCAGGATTGATCGATGCTTCAGATCCGCCGGACACAAAAATATTAGCTTTGTCAAGCCGTATATAATTATAAGCGTCCAGTAATGCGTTGGTAGAAGTGGCACACGCTGAAATAGTCCCGAAATTAGGACCCCTGAATCCATATCTAATTGAAATGTGACCGGCTGCAATATTAGAAATCATTTTCGGGATAAAGAAGGGGCTGAAACGCGGAGTTCCATCACCTTTATAATAATGCATTGCTTCATTCATGAATGTTTCAAGACCACCAATCCCGGAACCATATATCACCCCAACCCTGTCCTTGTCCACTTTCTCAAGATCAATGCCTGAATCAGCAATGGCTTCTTCTGTAGCTACCAATGCATATTGTGAATACCGGTCGAGCTTTCGAAGCTCTTTCCTTTCAAAATGATCTTTGGGATCAAAATTTTTGACCTCACAACCAAATTTTGTTTTGAATTTCTCGGCATCGAAATGTGTAATCAACTCACTACCACTAACACCATTCTTCAGGGCTTCCCAGAATTCATTAACTGTATTGCCCAATGGTGTAAGAGCGCCAAGTCCAGTGACTACTACTCTTTTTAACTCCATTTAAGATGTTACTTTTGGGAAATTAGAGGCAATTCTTACTTGATGTTTTCTTCGAGATGCTTGATTGCTTCTCCAACTGTTGAGATATTTTCAGCTTGATCATCAGGAATTCCAATGTTAAATTCTTTTTCAAATTCCATGATTAATTCTACGGTGTCAAGAGAGTCAGCACCCAGATCGTTTGTGAAACTGGCTTCCGGGGTAACTTCACTTTCATCAACTCCTAATTTGTCAACGATAATCGCTTTTACTCTTGATGCAATGTCAGACATACCTTTAAATTTTAATTAAAACTAATTAGTTAAATAATAATGCTGCAAAGAAATATAAATCTCAATAATATTTCAAATAAAAATAATCTTTTTTAGTCTTTTATGATTCTTTTTTAAGAAAAAATGAAAATAAATTTTAATTTTGAATAAATTCATGTATGTAAAACACTAAAAATGAATCATATCTGCATTCTTGCTTCAGGTAGTGGAACCAACACACAAAATATTATTGAGTACTTTACAAAAGTGGAGAATATTGAGGTATCTTTGGTTTTATCCAATAAAAAGGAGGCATATGTACTGCAACGTGCCCGAATGTCAGGGGTTTCCAACAAGTTTTTTTCAAGAGGGGATCTGAATAATTCAGTAGTGCTTAAATTATTGGAAGAATACAAAATAGATTTTATTGTACTGGCAGGGTTTCTTTGGTTGATACCAGTTAAGTTTCTGAGAGCTTTCCCAAACCGTATTGTAAATATCCATCCGGCCCTTCTTCCAAAATACGGAGGAAAAGGAATGTATGGAGATAAGGTACATGAGGCTGTTCTGGAGAACGATGAAAAGGAATCAGGTATTACCATTCATTATGTAAATGAGGAATATGATAAAGGCGATATTATTTTTCAGGCAAAGTATAAAATTGTGCAGGGCGAAACGGCAGATTCCCTGGCAAAAAAGGCACATGAGTTGGAATATAAACACTACCCGCGGGTGATTGAGGAATTAATAAACAGTATTTAATAAATCGCTAATAACACTTTTTACCTTTTCGTAATCTTCCCTGTTTTCTTCCGAAACCGGCTCTACCGGTGGTGCTTTTACCTTAAGAGGATCGATAGAATGTCCCTGTTTATAGAATCTAAAATCTAAGTGAGGACCGGTCGACAGTCCTGAATTGCCCACATAACCGATTACATCACCTTGCTTAACATATTTGCCCGGCTTTATTCCCCTGCCATACCTGCTCAGGTGTAGATAGGCTGTTGTATAAACAGAGTTGTGTCTGATCTTCACCATTCGTCCGGCATCACCATAATATCCTGTTTTGATTATTTTTCCGTCACCGATGGCATGTACAGGTGTTCCGACAGGAGCTGCATAATCCACACCATGATGAGGGCGGCGTATTTTTAATATTGGATGAAAACGGTTGTTTGAAAACCTGGAACTTATCCTGGAAAATCGTAACGGGGCTTTCAGGAATGCTTTTTTTAAACTGTTTCCTTCAGTATCATAAAAACTTTCCCTGTCATTCTGTATAAACGGAATTGCAAAAAAGTCTTCCCCCATATGATTGAAATATGCAGCATATATTTTACCAATACCAATTGAAACACTATCAATATACTTTTCTTCATAGATCACCTTAAACGAATCACCTTTCTGCAATCCGAAAAAATCTATGCTCCAGGCAAAAATCTCAGAAAGCTCATTGACAAGAACCGGGTTAAGGTTTTTTTCTTTTATGGTATGCCACAATGAAGTGGATATAATACCATAAGCTGTTTTCTGTTTGCTTATTATTTCCTTTTCCTTCCTGATTACCCGTAAGCTGTCAGTTAAATCAAAAACAAAATATTCAACCGGAGTGTGTTCATAAACAAAATACCTGGCAGTTTTAGAGTTGTTTTTTGAATAAAATAAAGTATACGGGTTTCCTCTCCTGATTTTCCTGATATCAAAAACAGGCTTGGAAACATTTGACAGCCTGTCAAGTGTTTGGAATGAAATATCATAAGCATGTAGTATCTCAGAAAGGTTCTGATTTCTTTTTATCGTTCCCTCAAACACATTTAAAGAATCATATGAAATACCATATTTTGTCTGAACAGCTTTTTGCGCTGTAATACTGTCAGTCGGTAATAACTGGCTATGAGTACCCGTGGTTTTTCTACAGGCAGGGCTAATAGATAACAGCATTCCCGTAAACAACAGGAACAAAATATATCCAATTTTTTTATCCAATTTTTTTATTTAATCGACATTACAAAAAAACACTATATAGTTCTTTAATTATTCCCTGATAATGTTAGCCTGAAATTTCAATTTCACAGGAAGACCTTTACCGGGAGCAATTAAAAAATTTGTTACAGTGTAAAGAAGTTCAATGTTTTTAGTTCCTGTTAATTTTTCTGATTTCCACTGAACTCTGAGCAAGCTTGTTTTATGAGCAGCAAGAGTTACCTTTTGCTGCATAACAATATTATTTTCATTCACTCCGGCTTCCAATTCCAGGTCAATATCTGAATAATTATGAATCCGGATATTCTTCCACTGATCTTCCTTTATTGTGATTTCCCGGTTCATAATTTTGATTGAACCATAAAAAACGGGTGATAAATATTGTTCATCACCAATAAGCAAATTGTTGTGATAAACGGCTGTTCTCCTGCTAAGAAGCGCTTCTTTAATTGCATCTTTCGTTCTTGTTTTGGCAAAAACGAGGGTGATAGGCCGGTGTTCACCTTTATATATATTATAGTCGAGATTCACGGGATTATGTATATCTGAATTTCCGATCATAGTAATATTTTTGTCAATGCACCATTGATGTGCCTTTGGATAGTATGAACTTGAATTCACAATTTCCATTCCTTTTACCCATCCTTTTTGAAAAATTTCTGTATGCTCATCGTGCCATACGGGAATTTCATCGGGTTGTCTCCATCCCGGGTGGTTCCAGATTATAAATGCATCCTGGTTAACTGCTGCGATAATTGCTTCTCTCCAGTCTTCAACATCTAATTGATTAACATCCTTAAGAAACAAGGCATTAAAATGACCGGGTGGCATATCCCTTGTAATTTCAGCTCCCCTGATCAACAGCAAACCGAGTTCTTCTGATTTTGGAAGAGCAATTTCGTAACTACGGTTATGATTAGTTGGAAGATCATCCTTATGGGGCTGATATTCAATGTGATCCGTAATACTTATAGCATCAAGTCCTTCTCTCCATGCTTCTTCCGGTCTGATTGTTGGCCACACATCACCATCAGAAAAAACAGTGTGAATATGAAAATCACATTTTAATGTTACGTATCCCGGAATGTCAGGGAACGCAATTTCGTCTCTTACACTTATTTGTGATATGGCAAAGTATGATATTGCCATAAAAAAGGAAACAAGTGCTAATCTTCTGTATAAACGATATTCAGTTTTCATAATTTTAGCATTAAATTTTTATCGTATATATTATCAGTATATTATTTTTTTTTGCCTGGTTACTGGCTTGCCACGTGAAATGCGACGAAGGAGCATATTTCACTGTGGTTACTAGATACTGGTTACTGGTTTCTGTTAAAACGTTTACTTGCACGAAGCTTGTTTTAGTTGAGTAAGTTAAGTGGTTGAGTGGTTGAGTGAGTATTGAATACCCTCTTACTTACTCACCTACTCACCTTACTCACCTCTCATCTCTCTCTTCCCTCTTCCCTTCACACTACCACATTTATTATTTTTTTATGAACAATAATTATTTTCTTCTGCTTTTTCCCGTCAAGCCAACGGACTGCTCTTTCATCACTCAGAACAGCCGCCTCTATTTCTTCTTTTTCCAGCGAGAGTGCAAGCTCAATTTTAAACCTGAGTTTTCCATTGAACGAAACGGGATACTCGAAAATATCTTCTTTAAGGAATTCTTCATTATATACCGGAAATTCTTCATATGCAATACTGGGTCTATTTCCAAATATCTGCCAGAGCTCCTCAGCAAGGTGAGGCGCGAAAGGTGATAATAATTTAGTAAATATTTCTGCCGTATTTCTGGTAACAGTACCGGCTTTCATACAATGATTTGTGAAGATCATCATTTGCGAAATGGCAGTATTGAACCTTAACCCTTCAATATCATTTTCAACTTTCCTTATAGTTTGATGAAGAACTTTAAGGGTTTCGGGATCTTCCGTTTCTTTAGTAAGGTGGTCGGGATTTGCAAAAAACTTATATGCTCTGACCAGGAAATTAAACACTCCTTTCACTCCTTTTTCCGACCATGGTTTCACCTTCTCAAGCGGACCCATAAACATTTCATACAACCTGAGGCTATCAGCGCCATAATTGTTAACAACATGGTCGGGATTAATGACGTTACCTCTTGATTTACTCATTTTCTCTCCATCTTCGCCTAATATAAGGCCTTGATTTACAAGTTTTTTAAAGGGTTCCTTAGTAGAAACCAATCCAAGGTCGTACAGTACTTTATGCCAGAAGCGGGCGTACAATAAATGGAGCACTGCATGCTCGACACCACCTATGTAAAGATCAACCGGCATCCAGTATTTTTCTGCTTCATCCGACCATGCTTTTTCATCATTTCCCGGATCACAGAATCTGAGGTAGTACCAGCAGCTTCCTGCCCATTGAGGCATTGTGTTAGTTTCGCGTCTGGCTTTCTTTCCTGTTTTCGGATCGGTGACATTAAGCCATGAATCGATGTTAGCAAGAGGTGATTCGCCAGTTCCCGAGGGTTCATATTTTTCAACTTCGGGCAGGGTAACAGGAAGTTCATCATCATCCAGACAACGAACAGTTCCATCTTCATATTTCAGGATAGGGAATGGTTCTCCCCAGTACCGTTGCCGGGAAAATACCCAGTCGCGCAATTTATAGTTGATCTCTTTTTTACCTAATTTGTTTTCAATGAGCCAGCTATTCATTTTGTTTACGGCATCCTCTTTGCCGAGACCATCCAGGAAGCCGGAATTAATATGTATCCCGTCTTCAACAAATGCTTCTTTTTCAATATCCCCGCCTTCCAGTACTGGAATAACCGGAAGATCAAAATGGCGGGCAAATTCCCAGTCGCGCTGATCATGGGCAGGAACAGCCATAATAGCGCCCGATCCGTAAGATATTAACACATAATCAGCTACCCATATGGGAATTTTTTTGTTATTTACAGGATTAATAGCACACGCCCCGGTAAAAACCCCGGTTTTTTCCTTTGCAAGATCTGTTCTCTCCAGGTCGCTTTTACCAGCTGCTTTTTGAATATATTCGTTTACCTTTTTCCTGTTTTCCGCGGTAGTTATCTTTGTTACCAGTTCATGCTCGGGAGCCAGCACCATATATGTGGCGCCAAACAGGGTGTCAGACCGTGTAGTAAAAACATCAATGGTTTGATTATGATCTGCAATTTTGAATTTAACATTAGCTCCTTCAGATTTACCGATCCAGTTACGCTGCATCTCTTTGATATTATCAGGCCAGTCGAGTTCATCCAGATCTTCCAGAAGTCTATCGGCATATTCAGTGATTTTTAGCATCCATTGCTTCATTGGTTTACGAATAACCGTATAGCCTCCGAGTTCCGATTTTCCATTAACCACCTCTTCATTAGCCATAACGATCTTAAGCTCAGGGCACCAGTTTACCTGTATCTCATCTTCATAAGCAAGTCCTTTGTTATATAATTTGGTAAATATCCACTGTGTCCACTTGTAGTATTTTTTATCGCTTGTAGAAATCTCCCTGTCCCAATCGTAAGCAAACCCCAGGGATTTAAGTTGTCTTTTAAATACCTGAATATTTTTTTTTGTGATAATATTCGGATGTATACCGGTTTTGATAGCATAATTTTCCGTTGGCAATCCGAAACTGTCCCACCCCATTGGATGCAGCACATTGTATCCTTTCATGAGCTTAAACCGTCCCACGATATCAGTAGCTGTATATCCTTCGGGATGACCAACATGCAGACCGCTTCCCGAAGGATACGGGAACATATCAAGAATAAAAAACTTAGGTTTTGAATGATCAACTTCTACCTTGAAAGTTTTGTTCTCATCCCAGTATTTCTGCCACTTTTTTTCTATCTCACCGAATTTATATTCCATAAATGGTTTGCTTTTACTATTTTGAGGATACAATTTGCGAAATTAGGGAATCTTTATGAATTTTCAATTAAAAGTTTATATTTAGTATTGGTCATCGTATAATTATAAATTTCTTAAATTTGCGTTTTGTAATAATAGAATTTTTTAAGGGAATGTCAGTTTCCGGTTCTTTGATTATTATTGCGTAAAAGTATTACAGGTCCCGTAGTTCAGTTGAATAGAACGTCAGATTCCGGTTCTGAAGGTCGTGGGTTTGAATCCCGCCGGGATCACAAAAGAAAAGCCTCCCGGAGGGAGGTTTTTTTTATTTTGTGCCAGCCACCAGAACTTGTTCTAAGGTGGCTGGATTCAAATAAAAAAAGTGACCCCCGCATCAGCGGGGGGGCTTTTCTTTTGTGGGAGCCCAACATTGTGGATCATGAGCCCCGCGGGAGCGGGGCGAATAATCCCGCCGGCTGAACTTGTGAGGCCCTGACATTCATCGTCAGGGGATCACCAGAAGATAAGCGCTTTTCCCTATGAATAAAGGATTAGCGCTTATTTTATTTATTACCTACTGAAACATTACTGAAACATTTTATCAATTATTGAGTCTATTAAAACAATAATTGATTTAAGCTGATTAGCAGATAGCATGTGTGTTGTAATGCTATGATATTGCTTAATATGAGATAATTGCTTAGGTGGCTTTAGATAGGTCAATATTTGACTGGTAACGGTCAGCGGTATATTTAGTGCCGCTTACCTGTATCTTGTTAAGTTATGGTTTTTTTCTTATTCAAATCGTTATTGTCTCACTTGCAGTA
Organism: Bacteroidota bacterium; assembly: GCA_022561875.1. Classification (GTDB taxonomy): domain Bacteria; phylum Bacteroidota; class Bacteroidia; order Bacteroidales; family VadinHA17; genus JADFUQ01. The sequence goes on from JADFQJ010000041.1 coordinate 22,806, forward strand.
GTAGCGGCATTAAATATGACCGTATGTTACCTACAGTGTTTTTTTGTTACTTATTATTATCAACCTTAACTCACAAGAGTTGTCATAAATGCAGATAGTATTATATTGTTCTAGCAACCTGTTTGTTTACAAAGTAATTTTAATGGATTATGGGTTATATTCCAGATAAAAACCTTCACACCCTTCAAAAGTAATACATCCTTTAAACGTGATTGTTGTAGTGTCTCCATCGACGAAATTTACTTTTGTACTAACAGACCCCGACCATGCACTATACTTATGACTAACTATTATATTAATATCGCTATATCCACCCGGCATACCTTTATCAAGAGTGAATGTCTGTGAATTACCAATAGCGATACTAAGATTAGTAAACTCATAACCAACAAGGCTGACAGAGGTAATTGACCTACTATCATTATTTTGATTCACTACCTTTAAAGATGGGTGCTCTTCTGGGCCATCGTTATCTTTTTTATCTTTTTCTTAGCTTTCATTACACCTTCAGAGTACCGTATAATAATACGTATGTCAATACGGCTTTTCAGGGCGCGGGATCTCTTATAGAAGGACTAAGGGTTATCTTCTATCAACAGACGGAACCCAATATCGCCGTAGCGATAAAACGGGCGGGCGCGGCTGCGATAGGCAGAGCGTAGGTACCGCGCATAGCTGCGCCAACCACCACCGCGGAGAACATGGTCGAAGCCTGGTTGATCATTTAGAGGATCAGTAACACCTTCTCTTAATCGTTCTTCTGTCAAACCATAATTTTGCTCATACCAATCTTGGCACCATTCCCACGCATTTCCACTCATATCACAAAGCCCCCAAGCATTGGGTAACGTTAACCCCACAGGGTGTGTATGCCCTGTCGTCTCCCACCTCTCACCATACCATGCATGTTCTTGCATCTCTTCAGCTGGAAAATAAAAGGGGCCCTCGCTCTCAGCCCTTACTGCATATTCCCATTGGGCTTCTGTCGGGAGTTTAACTGTAACGCCCAGGTTATATTGTTCAGAAACTCGATTTAAGAGGTGCATAAAATCATTTTGTGCC
>JADFQJ010000012.1 GCA_022561875.1 Bacteroidota bacterium
AGTTCCTGTGCTACTTTCGCCATAATACGTCTGACACACCAAAGGGGAGTCTGCCCCTCCTTTGTACTCCATGGTGCGTTTGGTTTCATTGTTTCCCGCTGGCCAGTCAGGATTAGCTATTATTTCATCGATTCAATTACAATTTTGATCAAACAACCGTAGTGTCTCATCGGTATTTTTTAGACTTCCAATATAAATCTTATCTGCTGCAACTTCAGGTACGGTTGTATCATCACTGCGCTCTAAAAGATAAAATATTACGTTTTCTATTTCCGCATTTTTTAAACCAACGGTGCTTACCTTGTACTTGTCTTTTAAAAACCGTATCTGACGGTTAACCCTCGAATCATTTTTCTGGTCTGTATAACTAATTATTAATATTTTTTTAATTGGAATTCTTCTTTTAATTGACCACCATAATAATCAGTTATTATAATCAGTTATTTCAATTATTTCTACAGTTTTAATTTCGATTAATACTTGTTTTCCATGTTCATCAGTCGGTACGGGCTTTTCGGCAGGTTCAAATATTAATCTATTTGGGTGGTCTAAATCGCATGCCCATTGCTCTTTTCTGTTTTCTTTTAGCTGGTGAAAGCGACCCGGCAAATATTCTAAATCAGCAAAACTTTCAGAATCAGCCATATCTTCTAATCGCTGCTGGTACAGCCTTGCTCTTTTTGCACCCATTTTTCTGACAGCCAAACTATTATCGTTGGCGTATTTTTTCAATTTCTTATCTGCAAAAGTAATAATCATTTTTCAATTATAAAAATATAATTAACACTTACTGTTAATTATTCTATTGAAAGGTTTTGTTTGTGTCCTTATTTTACATTCAATATTGGATAACTATTTTTTTACCATTTCACACTTTTTTATTAAATCGTACAATGTCTTATGCCTTGTTGCTAAACGTTGTAGATGTGTGAACTTACATATTATCTATATATCGACTTGTTTTAACTACATATATATCTTAAAATAGGGTGTGTATGTGTACTTTTAATCAGAAATATGATGTGTAATATGAATTATTTAGATTTAGAATGTACAAGTTACAAACATTTTGGTAACTAAAGCATAATAAAATGAGAATATCCCTGAGAGACATTCCGTTTATCGAACTGTAATACCGGGAACAATTCACTTGCTATGCTTTTTCAGGAGTTTTTTCATTAGTGAGGAAGCCGCTTGGATTGCCGTCTGCTTTAGCTGACGGATTATGGATATAATTATCTCATTAGGGCTTTAGCCCATATTGTTTAAAAGCCAGTGAAAAAACAGCCAGAGAAAAGAGTGAATTATAAAGGGCTAAAGCCCGGTATTATTTGTGCATTATGGCCGTCAGCTAAAGCAGACGGCAATCCATTATAATGGCTATAAAATATAATAAGCAGGTAATTGGCAGGCGGGGTTCGATTCCCTTAACAAAAGTTGGTATTAAAAAAAACCCACCTTCGCTGAAGCTTCGGTGGGCGCTGTAGTCCGTAGGGGAATCGAACCCCTGTTACCAGGATGAAAACCTGGCGTCCTAACCCCTAGACGAACGGACCTGATGAACTTTAAAAAAGTTCGGTTTGCAAAGGTATTATTATTATTTTTTCCGGCAACAAAAATTATCGGTAACTTTGCCTAAAATTATAATAATCAAAATGGCTCTTCCAAGTTTTTTCAAAACATATAAACCTAAGGAATTCAACTATATTCCGCGATATTATGATCCACGGAAAGAGGAGTTGGAGGAGCGGGTCAGAAGAATTGAGCGGGAGATGGGAGATGATAAGGTAGAGGCTTACCGTCCAACCATCAGGAGAGGACAGATGAGAAATTATTTCAGAAGGAGGGAAAGAAAGGTCCAAAAACGATCGAATCTCCGGCTGATCATTATCCTCCTGGTACTCTTTTTTATTGCTTATTTGTTTTTCTACTATTAATATTCCGGAAAATTAATGCACGATCTTATACATTTATTACCCGATTCAGTTGCTAATCAGATAGCTGCCGGAGAAGTGATCCAGCGCCCTGCTTCGTTGGTTAAGGAACTGGTTGAAAACGCAGTAGATTCCGGCAGCACCGAGATTAAGATCATTATTAAAAATGCCGGCAAAACACTTGTGCAGGTTATTGATAATGGTTGTGGTATGTCGGAAACGGATGCCAGGATGGCATTTGAACGCCATGCAACATCCAAGATCAGTAAAGCGGATGATCTGTTTGAGATCAGGACATTGGGTTTCCGTGGTGAAGCCCTTGCTTCCATCGGTGCGGTATCCCAGGTTGAGTTGAAAACCAGGAGGAAAGAGGATGACCTGGGAACGCTTCTCCGTATTAACGGTACAAAAGTTGAAACACAGGAGCCGACAAGCTGTTCTGCAGGTAGTAACTTTGCAATAAAGAACCTGTTTTATAATATTCCTGCCAGGCGTAGATTTCTCAAATCGAACCAGACCGAGCTTAAGCATATCATTGTTGATTTTCAACGAGTAGCCCTTTCACATCCGGATATCAAGTTTATTATGCATCATAACGGTTATGAGATTTATCATCTTCTGCCCGGGAATCTCAGGCAAAGGATCGTTAGTGTTTTCAGCCGGTCGATTGATCAGAATCTTATTCCCCTGGAGACGGAAACAAATATTGTTGAAATAACCGGGTTTGTTGGCAAACCGGAAAATGCAAAGAAAACTTTCGGAGAGCAGTTTTTTTTCATCAACAAGCGTTTTATGCGACATCCCTATTTCCACCGGGCGGTTATGGATGCATATGAGGGAATCCTGCCTCCTGAAACCTTTCCTTCATATTTTATTTTCATGTCTGCCAATCCCCGGACAATAGATATAAATATCCATCCGACTAAAACTGAGATCAAATTTGAAGATGAACGATCGGTTTGGCAAATATTGCATGCATCGATCAAAGAGACATTGGGTAAGTTTAATATTATCCCATCTCTGGATTTTAATACCGAAGGTTCAATTAATATTCCTGTCAGAAAAAAGGATGGAGAAATTATTCCGCCATTCATAAAGACCGACCCGGCATTCAACCCTTTTGAGAGAGAAGGCAGGGGGTTTGGGAGTACATCAATGGGCAGTTATAAGGCGAAACAAGATGTACGTAACTGGGAAAAGTTATATTCCGGATTGGAGAAAAATGATAAAGGAAAAGATTGGAGGGGTTTTTCTGCAGATAATGATCAGCAAACAATTGTGAGAAACCAGGGCATTCCCGAACAGGTTTTTTTCCAGGTAAAGAAAAAATATATTTTATGCACAGTTAAGTCGGGGCTAATGGTGATTGATCAGAAAAGAGCTCATGAAAGGATATTATATGAAAATTACCTGCATTCGCTTAAAAATGAATTAGGTAATGCCCAGAAAGAACTTTTCCCTCAAACAATAGAGATTGAGTCATCCGATTGGGCGCTTATTGAAGAGATTCTGGATGATCTGAACCGGCTTGGATTTGATATACGGAAGCTGGGAAATAATTCACTGATAGTTAACGGATTGCCTTCATATACGGGCAGTGACGATCCGCAAGAGATCATTGAAATTTTCCTTGAAGATTATAAAAGCACGGAGAAAGATATTGAAACAGGAGTGAAGGAAAAGATTGCCAGATCAATGGCACGTGCTTCAGCTATTCCTTATGGCAAACAACTTTCTATTGAAGAAATGAGAGAACTGATAGATTCTTTGTTCGCCACCAAATCACCAAACTATTCACCTACAGGTAAAACAGTGATCTATCTGATGCCTCTTGAAGAATTGGAGAAACGGTTTAAATGATTAGTTGGCAGTTGGCAAAAGGCAGTTGGCAATAAAAGACAAAAGACAGTTGGCAAAGGGCAGTTGGCAATAAAAGACAAAAGGCAGTTGGCAAACTGAAGGTCAGGTTACATATGGATATTCGGCTTACACGTAACAAATTAACCAATCAACCAATTACCTGACATTCTGTCCCGGTACGATTATAAAAACAGATTTTTTATCTTTGGCCCGGCTATTGAAGAATAAAAAATTCAAAACTGATCAAGAGAAATGTATAATTTTGGATCTTCAGGAATAAAAAATATACCACCGGTAGTTAAGAATCTTATTCTGCTGAACGTGGTCCTTCTGCTGGTTGATTTTGTGGTTGGATCTACTGTAAGGGTGAATCTGTCTCAGGTTCTGGGAATGTATTATTTTGAATCGGAATCCTTCAGACCTTACCAGTTTATTACACATATGTTCATGCACGGTAGCATAACGCATTTGTTTTTCAATATGTTTGCTTTATGGATGTTCGGACGTGTTCTGGAGGGAGTGTGGGGCTCGAAACGGTTTTTTATATATTATTTTGTTACCGGATTAGGCGCTGCAGCCCTGCATACTTTTGTTCATTGGATCGAGATATCCTCTTTAAGAACACAAATGACCCCGGAACAAATTCAGTTTGTTTACCAGGAGGGTGCCCGGGCTTTTGAACAGGGAAAGAATTTCATTAACCCTTTAGCGGGGAAAATGAATATAATATTAAACACTCCTACGGTTGGAGCTTCAGGAGCTGTGTTTGGTGTTTTACTGGGTTTTGGTATGTTATTTCCGAATACACGTCTGATGTTATTGTTTCCTCCTATACCTATCAAAGCGAAATATCTCGTTATAGGATATGGAGTCCTTGAAATATATCTGGCATTCTCACAGCCCGGAAGTAACATTGCCCACTTTGCACACATTGGTGGTATGTTGTTCGGGTTCATCCTGATTAAGTACTGGCAAAAGAACAGGAAAACATTTTATTAAAAACGAATAGGGAAGAATGAATATAATCGATGAACTTAAGGATTCATTCAGGCAGGGAAGCATACTTACAAAATTCATTTACATCAATATCGGAGTTTTTGTAGCAGTGAAAATTGTGCAGATATTTCTGTATCTGTTCAATACTCCCGGCGACACAATGAATCTCCTCAAGTGGCTGGCTGTTTCGGCCGATCTGTCAGAGGTTATAAAAAGGCCGTGGACAGTCGTTACATACATGTTTCTGCACGAAAATTTTATTCATATATTATTTAATCTGCTTTGGTTTTATTGGTTTGGAAGAATATTTCTCGAGTATTTTGAACAGAAAAAACTGGCAGGTGTTTATATTCTGGGTGGTCTGGCCGGTGCTGTTTTATATATATTGTCATTCAATATTTTCCCTGTATTTGGATCCATACTGCATAACTCACTGGCGCTGGGTGCTTCGGCCTCAGTAATGGCTATAGTTATAGCTGTATCTTTCTATGTTCCGGATCACACGGTTCATATGATGTTTTTCGGTCAGATTAAGATAAAATACCTTGCCATTGCTGTTTTCTTGTTAACCTCAATATTTGATTTCTCGACTAATACAGGCGGGAAAATTGCACACATTGGCGGTGCATTGCTTGGATACCTGTTTACTTATCAATACAGAAATGGTAAGGATATTACCCGTGGAGTTAACCGGTTTACAGACGCTGTTGTTTCTTACTTCAAACCAAGGAAGAAAATGAAAGTGACATATAAGCGTCCTAAAACCGACATGGAATTTAACCGGGAAAGAGCTGAGAAACAAAAGGAAATTGACGGGATACTTGATAAAATCTCAAAAGGCGGTTATGAAAGTCTTACAAAAAAGGAGAAAGAGATCCTGTTTAAAATGGGGAAGGGGAAATGAATAGGTGTCGAACGGAATATGGAAGAATGGAAAAATGGGGCAATTGAACGCCGGATTATTCAGTATTCCCCTGTAGAAATACCTCCTACCCCCGGTGAAATATTTTCGTACCTCAAATTTCACCCCGACACGGTCATTCTTCCCTGCGGGGCAGGCAAGGCAGGCATCATTCCAATGTTCCGAAATAACTACGTATTAATAACGTTATTATTTAAAAAGGAAGTTTCGTAAGATCAACATTTCCGCCGGAAAGAATAACCCCTACCTGTTTATTTGCAAATATTTCAGGATTTTCCATTACAGCGCCGAGAGCTACAGCCGATGAGGGTTCGATGATTATTTTCATCCTTTCCCATACCATTCGCATAGCATTAACAATGGTTTCTTCACGAACAGTGATAATATCGTCAACTTTTTCGCGGATAATAGTGAATGTCATCTCACTGAGGGAGGTCAGCAGTCCGTCGGCGATGGTATCCGGGTTCAATGAAGGCTGCAGTATCCCGGATTTAAACGAGCGGTAAGCATCGTCGGCTTTTTCCGGTTCTGCACCAATCACTTTTGTTTTGCTGTTACAGCTCTTAATCCAGGTAGATGTCCCGCTTATCAATCCGCCGCCACCAACCGGTGCAATTACAATATCAAGGTATGGATAATCCTCAATAAATTCCTTTGCTGCAGTTCCCTGTCCGCTAATAACATGGAAGTTATCATAAGGATGTATAAATGTTGCCCCGGTATTTTTTACAATTTTTTCAAGCTCTGATTCTCTCGCTTCCAGCGTTGGTTTGCAATATGTTATTTTTGCCCGGTAACCTTTTACCGCTTTCTTTTTTATTTCAGGTGAGTTTTCAGGCATGACAATAAAGGATGGAATACCTCTTAATTTTGCTGCCAGTGCAAGAGCTGCAGCATGATTACCGGAAGAATGGGTAGCCACTCCGTTTTTTGCCTGTTCGTCTGATAAGGAAAAAACTGCATTGCAGGCGCCCCGAAACTTAAAAGCGCCTGCTTTCTGAAAATTTTCACATTTAAAAAATAGTTTAGAATTTAAAAGGGTATTAATACTTTTTGATGTAAGCACCGGTGTTTTGTGGATATAAGTTCCGATATGCTTGTGAGCTTCAATAATATCTTCGAACCGTGGGATTTTTTGATTCATAAATGTTACAAAGTTGCAATGTAAGTTACCATTTAATAGGACATAGTTTCACAAATTTACCCTAAACGATCTGAAGAAATCGGACGATTACTTAATCACATTCCCGATAAATCGGGACTGAAAAGTATAAATAGCCCGGTCTTCAGATTGCCGACTGCCGACTGCCGACTGAAGATTGCCGACTGCGAGTCACCCGGCGAGTAAAACCCGGTGAATATGATTTGCTGCTTGTTGACCGGATGCAATGGCTTTTACTACCAGACCGGGGCCTGAAACCGCATCCCCAACGGCAAATATTTTAGAGCGGTTGGTTTCAAACGAATCATTCACTTTAATATTCCCTTTTTCATCAGAATCCATGTTTAGTTGCTCCAGCAGACCCTTATAAACAGGACGTGTAAATCCAAGGGCAAGAAAGACCATGTCTGCCTCAAAAGTCTTAATGCTTCCTGATTTTTCAGACATAATCAATTGATTTTTGTCTCCTTTTTTCCAATCAAGTTCAACTGCTTCAATCCGGTTTACAATACCGTTTAAACCGGTAAATCTTTTTGTTCCAAGGCTCCAGTAACGTTTACAACCTTCTTCGTGCGAAGTTGTGGTCTTCAGGATAACCGGCCAGAATGGCCAGGGATTATCTTTTTGTCTGGTCTCAGGAGGTTTTGGTAATATCTCGATCTGGATTAAACTTTTGGCTCCCTGGCGAACAGCTGTACCGACACAATCCGAACCTGTATCTCCTCCTCCGAGAACTATCACATTCTTATTCTTTACAAAGATTCTTTCATTATCAGGAATGCTTTCCCCGGCAATCGCCCTGTTCTGTTGAGTCAGATAATCCATTGCAAAATGGATACCTTCAAGGCCTCTGCCTTCGATTTGCAGATCCCTTGGTTGCATAACACCAACAGCCAAACATACGGCATCAAATGTTTCGAGCAGGTTTTGTGCCGTTATATCCTTACCTATCAGGGTATTTGTTTTAATCACCAAACCTTCCTCCTCAAGAAGTTGTATTCTACGATCGATAATATTTTTATTCAATTTAAAATCAGGTATCCCATACCTTAATAATCCTCCCGCTTTATTTTCTTTCTCAAAAAGTGTTACGGTATGCCCAAAGCGGTTTAACCTGACAGCCACTGAAAGGCCTGCCGGTCCTGATCCCACAACAGCCACTTTTTTCCCTGTTCTTTTCTCCGGTGGTCTGGGTACAATATAACCCATATCAAAAGCCTTTTCGATCACTGCAACTTCGTTTTCACGGATAGTCACAGCCTCATTTTGGATAGCCAGCACACAGGACTTTTCACAGGGAGCCGGACAAACTCTGCCGGTAAACTCAGGAAAATCGTTGGTTAAGTGAAGAATATCACTGGCTTCTTTCCAGTCGCCCCGGTAAACAGCATCCTGCCATTCAGGCATTCTGCTTCCCACCGGGCATCCCCAATGACAAAACGGAACACCACAATCCATACAACGGGATGCCTGAAGAATCCTGTCATCCGTATTCAGGGTTTGTTCAACATCACCATAATCCGATATTCTTTCTTCTACCGGACGATTTCCGGCTTCTTTTCTTTTTACTTCAATAAATCCTTTTGGATTTCCCATGATGCTTTTTCAGATATTTAAAATAATATAAATTGCATTGTTCGTATTTATTAGCTTTCAGAATTCATGTTTCATATTTTGGTTACAATTTATGCATACCTTAAAAGCATAATAAGTATATGGATTTTGCGAACGAAGTGAAGCAATCTTTCATGACTTTTCGTAAAGCTTCTGGCAGTCCACTTATTTTGCATTCTGGTTATTTTTGGGAGTTTGCGTCGTCACTTCGTTCCCCATGACACTCTGGTCAGGGCAGGCTCGCAAAATCCTTTTTCAACCAATAAAATCCGGATAAAACTTCTCCTTTTCGCTATTCTTTCAAAGAGTTACGAGTTACGGGTTACGGGTTACGAGTCACTCAGCGTAATTAGGGTCATAGTCAGCGCGGCGTAATTTCAGATTTATTTCCCTCAGCTTTATTTCATTAAGCGCTTTTTTATATTCCAGTGGTAGTACCTTTACAAATTTTGGCAGGTATTCATCCCAATTAACCAAAACTTTTTCTGCAATTGCGCTTTTTGTATACTTCCAGTGTGTTGAAATCATTTCCTGCAACTCCCTGACATCTTCATAATCCGTCAATATGGTTAATTCAACCAGGTCATGGTTACAGTAATAAGAAAAATCTCCATTAAGGTCTAAAACATAAGCTATCCCCGCACTCATTCCTGCCGCGAAATTTCGACCGGTTTTACCCAAAACAACAACGCGACCTCCTGTCATGTATTCACAACCATGATCTCCTACACCTTCAACCACTGCAATTGCGCCGCTATTTCTTACACAAAACCTTTCGCCGGCAATTCCATTCACATAGATTTGTCCCTTCGTAGCTCCGTAAAGGATTGTATTTCCAATTATAATGTTTTCTTCTGCCTTTATTGTTGAAGAGGTTGGCAGAACCACTACGATCTTTCCACCTGATAAACCTTTACCGAGGTAATCATTCGCATCTCCCTCGAGCCGAAAGCTAATACCGTTTACAAGGAATGCACCAAAACTTTGTCCGGCGGAACCATAGAAATTACAATTGATGGTATCTTCAGGAAGTCCATCCAGGCCATACTTTTCAGTTATTTCTCCGGAGAGCATCGCCCCGACCGAACGGTGGGTATTTGTAATTTCTCTGGATATCCAAACCTTCTCTTTGTTTTTCAAGGCTTTGCCTGACAATCTGATGATCTCCTTATCGATTACTTCATCAATTTTGTGATGTTGAAGTTCAGTGTTATACAAAGAATTAAAATCCGATTCTTTCGGATATGATATAATAGAGGAAACATCGAGTTTCTTTGCCTTTCTGTGATTTATGTCTTTTCTGACAAATAGCAAATCACTCCTCCCCACCAATTCGTCAAATTTCCTGAATCCCAGTTGTGCCATATATTCTCTTACTTCCGTGGCAAGAAAATTAAAATAGTTAACCACATATTCCGATTTGCCAAGGAAGCGTTTTCTTAATTTCCTGTCCTGCGTTGCAATACCTGTCGGACAGGTATTCAGGTGACATTTTCTCATCATAACACAACCCAAAACAATCAGTCCGGCAGTTGCTATTCCAAACTCTTCAGCGCCAAGCAATCCGGCAAAAATGATATCCCTGCCTGTTTTGATCTGACCATCCACTTGTATTTTCACTCTACCCCTAAGATTGTTTATTACCAGGGTTTGATGGGTTTCAGCCAATCCCATTTCCAATGGGATACCGGCATGTTTGATTGAACCTGCCGGACTTGCTCCTGTACCGCCTTCGGTTCCGCTTATTACAATCAGATCGGCATGTGCTTTAGCTACACCGGCTGCAACGGTACCTACACCATCTTCTGCAACAAGTTTCACACTGATTTTAGCATTTTTATTTACGCATTTCAGATCGAAGATCAGTTGAGCCAGATCCTCAATTGAATAGATATCATGGTGAGGGGGTGGTGAAATAAGGGTTATACCCGGTAATGAATTTCTGATACGGGCAATCACCTTATCAACTTTATGACCGGGAAGCTGACCGCCTTCTCCCGGCTTCGCTCCCTGCGCAATTTTTATCTGAATTTCATCAGCATTGACCAGATAATGTGTATTCACACCAAATCGTCCCGAGGCAACTTGTTTAATAGCGCTTCTTCGATTAACTTCATTGGAACCCGTTTTAAACCGGTGAGGATCCTCTCCTCCTTCACCTGTATTGCTTCTTCCACCGATTTTATTCATTGCTATTGCAAGCGCTTCATGGGCTTCTTTACTAATTGCCCCGAAAGACATAGCGCCGGTCACAAATCGTTTCATAATGACCGATACGGGTTCGACTTCTGATATATCGATTGGATTTTTCCTAAAATCAAGTAATCCTCTCAGAAAAACAGGACGGCGCGTATGAAGATCGCTTAATTCAGAAAACTCCTTGAATTTCCGGTAATCGTCATTTGCTGTCGACCATTGTAATAAACCAATTGCCTCAGGATCCCAGGCGTGATATTCTCCATCTTTCCGGTAAGCATATAATCCTTGCTGCAAAACCTTCTCATTCCCATTGTTAATCTGGTACGCAATCTTGTGATCCGCATGAATTTCTTCAGCGATTTCATCAAGACCGATTCCTCCAATCCTTGAACAGGTACCTTTAAAATATTTTTCAATAACATCTTCCCCTATTCCGACTGCCTCGAAAATTTGTGCGCCAAAATAACTTCTGAGAGTACAAATGCCCATTTTGGAAATGATTTTCAGTAGTCCCTTATTGATGGATTTTATGTAATTCTGTCTTGCCATGGAATAGGGAATGGATATTTTACCTGATTTGACCAAATCGTATAAGATGGCAAAACTGACATAAGGATTAATAACGCTTGCTCCATAACCAAGGAGTAATGCAAAATGATGTATTTCCCTGGCCTCGCCTGTTTCCACAATTAAACCAACCTGCATTCTTTTTTTTGTTGAAATCAAATGATGATGAATGGCGGAAACCGCCAGGAGTGAAGGAATAGGCGCCAGTTTTTCAGAGACCTGTTTATCGGAGAGAATAATAAAATTATTTTTGTCATCTACTGCTTTTTCAGCAGATTCACATAGTTTTTTTAAAGCTGATTCAAGGCCCTTTCCACCTGAATTTACATTAAATACCATTTGAAGTGTTATATTGCTGAACGCTTCATGCTTCAAATCCTTGATTTTCCCCAGATCTGTATTGGTGATTATGGGAGACCTGAGTTTGATTAATTTACAGTGTTCCGGTGTTTCGATGAGAAGGTTCTTCTGAACCGAACCAATGTAATTAGTTAAAGACATAACCAGGCCTTCCCGGATCGGATCGATAGCCGGGTTCGTTACCTGGGCAAACATTTGACGGAAATAATTAAACAACCGCTGAGGTTTCCTGGCAAATATTGCCATTGGGGTATCGTTTCCCATTGAACTGACAGGTTCCCTTCCATCGACTGCCATTGGTTTAATTATTACTTCAATATCTTCCTTACTATATCCAAATGCTTTAAGATAAGCAGGATATTTATCTCCCAGATTTGACGGAACCCTCTTTTGAACCTCAATTTCCTCAAGATTAAGACGATTTTCTTTCAACCAGTTTGCATATGGATTTCTTCTTGTCAATTCAGCTTTCAGTTCTTCGTTTGGAATAATAATTCCCAATTGAGTATCCACCAATAGTAACTTCCCAGGCCTTAATCTTCCTTTCTCCCTGATTTCTTCCTCTTTAAAGATTTGGACCCCCGTTTCAGACCCCATCACAATCAGGTCGTTTTTAGTTATGAGGTATCTTGAAGGTCTTAATCCGTTTCGATCGAGTGTACCTCCGATATACCGTCCGTCGGTTAACAAGATTGATGCCGGGCCATCCCAGGGTTCCATAAACGTTGAATGGTATTCATAAAAAGCTTTTAAGCTATTGGGTATAGGGTTTTTGTCGTTCCAGGATTCGGGAATTAACATACTCATGGCATGTGGAATAGTGCGTCCGGTAAGCATTAAAAATTCCAAAACATTATCCAGTGAAGCTGAATCACTTTTCCCGGGTTCGATTACCGGGAATAATTTTTTAAGGTCTTCACCAAAAAGTTCTGATTTCAGAAGGGATTCCCTGGCATGCATCCATAATCTGTTCCCTTTAATGGTGTTGATTTCTCCGTTGTGTGCTAAATACCGGAAAGGTTGTGCCAAATCCCATGTCGGGAAAGTGTTGGTGCTAAATCGTGAATGCACCAATGCAATAGCACTTTTCAGATGTGGATCACAAAGATCGGGATAATATTCGGCAAGTTGATCCGGGGTAAACATTCCCTTATACACAAGTGTTTTAGTTGAAAGGCTTGGGATATAAAATGCTTCTTCACAGAACAGATTGGAATTCCTGACTTCCCTTTCAATCTTTTTTCTTACGATATATAATTTCCTTTCAAGTTCATCCTGTTCCAGTCTGGCTGAAATAAAAATCTGGAGAATTGAAGGCTCAGCAGAGATTGCAATTTCACCCAAACCTGAATTATTAACCGGCACTTGTCTGAACTCAATAAAATTAAGACCTTCTTCGATAATAACCTGAAGCAGTTTTTCTTTATACCATTTAGCTGCTTCTTCCTTTTTTGGAAGGAAAATGAGACCGGTACCATATTCTCCCGGGTTTGGAACTTTAATCCCATTATGTAAAAAAAAATCATGTGGGATTTGAATAGTAATTCCGGCTCCGTCGCCCGTTTTATTATCCGCACCTTCTGCTCCTCTATGAGCCATATTGATGATCACCTCCAATCCGCGCTGAATAATTTCATGGGATTTTCGCCCTTTTATATGCGCAACAAATCCAATTCCACAACTGTCATGCTCATTCTCAGGATTATACAATCCGAATTTCCTTTGCTGTTTCATATCCTGATCCTTTAGTTACTTTCAATATAGTTTGCAATCCAGTCTCCAACCTTCGATGTTGTTTTTGGATTATCGTTTGCAATATCTTCTGTGACGATACCTTGTTTCAGGGATTGTTCAACAGCAAGGTATATTAAGGATGCCTCATCTTTAAGCTTAAATGCATAATTAAACATCAGTGATGCTGACAATATTGTGCCGAGAGGATTTGCGATATTTTTTCCGGCAGCCTGCGGATAGGATCCGTGAATTGGTTCAAATACAGAAGTAAGTTTACCAATTGAAGCTGAAGGCAGCAAACCAAGTGATCCGCATATCACTGAAGCTTCATCAGTGAGTATATCTCCAAACATATTTTCGGTGACCATTACATCGAATCGTTTTGGATTTTGTATGATTTGCATAGCTGCATTATCTACAAACATAAAGTCCAGGTCAACATCCGGATATTCTTTGCCCATTTTCTGAGCCGTTTCTCTCCACAACCTGGAAGAAGCCAAAACATTTGCTTTATCCACAACTGTGAGTTTTCCGGAACGTTTTTTTGCATATTGAAAGGCTAAGTGAAGGATCCTTTCAATTTCCTCTCTGGTATAAATGCAAGTGTCGAAGGCAACATTACCGTCTTCTGATCTTCCTCTCGGTTCTCCAAAATATATTCCACCTGTTAATTCCCTGATAACAATAAAATCAACTCCGTCAATTATTTCAGGTTTTAACGGTGATTTTTCGATCAATGACGGGAAAGTAAAAACGGGACGAATATTAGCAAACAGACCCAGTTTTTTCCTCATAGCGAGTAATCCCTGTTCGGGTCTGATAAAAGCCTTTGGGTCCATATCATATTTCGGGTCACCAATGGCACCAAACAAAACTGCGTCAGATCGTTTACATAACTCAAATGTCTCGTCAGGAAACGGATTTCCAGCTTTATCAATAGCAATTGCTCCGACCAATCCTTTTTCATACCGTATCTTATGATTGAATTTACCGGCAATAGCTTCCACAACTTTTACTGCCTGTGAAATGATTTCAGGTCCAATTCCATCTCCGGACAACAATGCAATTCTAATGTTCATTTTATTTTAAATTTTCAATGATATTCAACATTTTGACAGTGGCTTTTATTGCTGCTTCGGTTTGATCGGCTTCAACAGCCCTGGTTCTAAATTCATGATCTTTAAAATTCCAGGTAATGATAGTCTCTACTAACGCATCGGTTTTCCCGCCGGGAGGGATGGTTACAATATAATCGATAAGAATCGGTCGTTCTTTGTGCAAGGAATTGTAAATTTTCCATAATGCTTTCATAAAGGCATCATACTGACCATTTCCTACTGAACTTTTTTCATATGATTTTCCCTGGATTTCAATACATATATTTGCTACCGGTTTAAGACCATTTGCAAGCGACAATGAATAGTGCTTAATCTTAACAGGATTATCTATTGCACCGTTTCCCAATACATCCGATATGATATATGGCAGATCTTCCGTGGTTACATATTCTTTCCTGTCTCCTAATTCAATAACCCTGGCTGTGACTTTTTTCATTGATTCCGGATCAAGATCCAATCCCAACACTTCAAGATTTTTTTTAATATTAGCTTTACCTGAGGTTTTCCCGAGAGCATATTTCCTTACCCGGCCAAACCGTTCAGGTATAAGGTTGTTTTGATATAAATTATTCTTACTGTCACCGTCAGCATGAACACCACAGGTTTGGGTAAAAACATTTTCACCAATCAAAGGTTTGTTTGAGGGAATCCGGATACCGGAAAATGATTCTACCAGTCGACTGATCCTGGTAAGACTGTTTTCATTAAGATTGGTTTTTATTTTCAAATGATCATTCAGAATTCCTAATACACTGGATAGGGGGACATTACCTGCACGTTCACCAAGTCCGTTTACGGTTGTGTGTATTCCCCGGATTCCCGCTTTAATGGAAGCAAATACGTTTGCCACAGCCAGATCATAATCGTTATGAGCATGAAAATCAAAATGTTTACCGGGATATCGCCGGATCATTAATTTGCAAAATTCATACGTCTGATCCATATTTAAAATTCCCAGCGTATCAGGCAACATATACCTGTCAATTTTTTCATCTTTAAGAGAATCCATCAGGAAATAAACATAATCTCTTGAATTTAACATCCCATTCGACCAGTCCTCAAAATAAATATTAACCTTGATCCCCAGCTCATTTGCATAATGAATGGAGTTACAAATATCCCTGATGTGCTCATCGGGTGTTTTTCTTAATTGTTCGCGAAGATGCTTAAGAGAACCTTTACTTAAAAGATTCATAACTTTTGCACCTGTTTTATTGATCCAGTCGATTGAAATATTACCGTCAATAAACCCAAGGACTTCAACTTTATCCAGGAGATTATTTCTGCCGGCCCAATCTGTAATTTTCTTAACCCCTTTGAATTCTCCTTCAGAAACCCTGGCTGAAGCCACTTCAACACGGTCAATTTTTACTTCTTCCAATAATATCCTGGCTATGTTCAGTTTTTCCACAGAATTAAAGGAAACCCCTGAAGTTTGCTCACCATCCCGCAGGGTGGTATCCATTATTTCAATTTTCATTTTCGAATGATTTTATTTTCTCGAAATCAATGATCCGGCGCTTTAAGCTGATCAAATAATCAATGTCATCATAACCGTTCAACAAGCACTCTTTTTTATAACTGTTTATTTCGAAATTTTCTTTTATACCTGATGCAGCAAGGCTGATCTCCTGGTTTGGGAGGTCGATTTTTACAATGGTTCCGTGATCATTTTCAATAGCTGTAAACAGGATTTTTAAAAAGGATTTAGTAACCTGAACGGGGAGTAACCCGGTATTTAATGCGTTATTCTTAAATATATCGGCAAAAAAACTGGATACCACTACCTTAAACCCATAATCATAAATAGCCCACGCGGCATGTTCCCTGCTGGATCCGCTACCGAAATTTTTTCCTCCCAAAAGAATCTGTCCTGAGTATTCCGTATTATTCAGTATAAAGTCAGGAACAGGTTTATTATTCTTATCATACCTCCAATCCCTGAACAGGTAATTGGCAAATCCTTCCCGGGAAATGGCTTTAAGAAATCTGGCTGGAATAATCTGATCAGTGTCAATATTCTCAGCAGGCAGAGGAACACAGGTTGATTCTAGTATTTCAAATTTATCGATTGGCATTTTTTATTATTTAAATATTCGCGGATCAGTAATTTTTCCTGTAATAGCTGAGGCAGCTGCAACTAATGGACTGGCAAGCAGTGTTCTGGCTCCGGGGCCTTGCCTTCCTTCAAAATTCCGGTTAGAGGTAGAAACAGAATATTTTCCTTCAGGAATTTTGTCCTCGTTCATAGCAAGGCATGCCGAGCAGCCAGGCTGTCTTAGCTCAAAACCTGCTTCGTAAAGGAGATTCACCAGGCCTTCTGCTTTAGCTTGCTTTTCAACCTGTTTGGAGCCGGGAACAATCCATGCTGTTATTCTATCGGCTTTTTTGTGACCCTGTACCAATGAAGTGAAAGCGCGAATGTCTTCAATCCGGCCATTTGTACAACTTCCAACAAAGACAAAATCAACCGGGAGGTCAATCAGTGATCTGCCTGGTATGAAATTCATGTATTCCATTGATTTCCTGAAAGATTCTCTGTTGTTCTCTTCGATATCCTCAATAAAAGGGATACTGTCAGTTATTTTCATCCCCATTCCCGGATTTGTACCATAAGTGATCATAGGTTCGATATCTTCTGCTTTGAAAGACAATTCCTTATCAAATACTGCGTTATCATCAGATTTGAGTGTTTTAAACAGGATAAGGGATTTATCCATATCTGTTCCTTTTGGAGAGAACTTACGATCTTTTATGTAATTAAATGTAGTTTCATCGGGAGCGATTATACCTCCGCGTGCACCCATTTCAATGCTCATATTACAAATAGTCATCCTTGCTTCCATACTCATGTTTCTTATAGTAGAGCCCGCGTATTCAATAAAATAGCCGGTACTTCCACTGGCTGATATTTTGGATATAATATGGAGAATTATGTCTTTTGAGCTAACACATTTATTAAGTTTTCCATTAATAAAAATTCTCATTTTCTTCGGTTTGGTCTGAAGGACACATTGGCTGGCCAATGCCATCTCCACCTCACTGGTACCAATCCCAAAAGCTATACAGCCAAAAGCGCCATGAGTGGATGTATGGCTATCGCCACAAACGATAGTCATGCCAGGTTGCGTAAGTCCAAGCTCCGGTGCGATAACGTGAATTATCCCGTTAAATGGGTGATTTATACCATACAAAGTTATATTATGCTCTCTGCAATTTTCACTTAGTTTATCTACCTGCTGCTTTGATAATTCATCACGAATAGGGAGGTGCTGGTTTTGTGTAGGTATATTATGATCTGCAGCAGCAATGATTTTTTCAGGTCTGAAGACCGGGAAATTTCTTTTCCTGAGGCCTGCAAAGGCCTGAGGACTGGTTACCTCATGAATCAGATGGCGATCGATATACAAAACATCAGGGCCATTTTCAATGGATGAAATAACGTGTGCATCCCAAATTTTATCAAATAGTGTTTTCACTTTTTCATTCCATTAACTGTAACATCATAGCATTTAGAGATTGCATCAACAAATGCTTCGACTGATGCTGTTATTATATCGGTATTAGCAGAAAACCCATAGTAGAGCTTACCTCGGTTTTCAATCTGAATATGCACTTTGCCTATGTCATCACTCCCTCTTGTTATAGCCTGAATAAGGAATTCCTCAAGACGTACTTTACGATTTATCAATTGTTTGACAGCAGAAAAAGCCGCATCTATCGGTCCATTCCCTGACGCAGTGGCTGAAACAATCTTATCGTTCATTTTTAATCTTACGGTAGCCATAGGGACGGCTGATTTTCCACATATTACCTGTAACAGATCGAGCTTTATATGTTTTCCCTCTATTTTGGCTGTTCCGGCAAGTATTCTCAGGTCATCATCTTTAATATCTTTCTTTTTGTCAGCAAGAGTAAGAAATTTATGATATAATCCATTCAATTTTTCTTTACTGAAGCTATATCCAAGTATTTCAAACCGGTGTTTTAAGGCAGCCCTTCCGCTTCTGGCAGTAAGTATAATTGAAGATTCCTTAATACCGATATCCGTTGGATCGATTATTTCATAATTTTCCCTTTTTTTCAATACGCCGTCCTGGTGTATACCGGAGGAATGTGCAAAGGCGTTCCTGCCGACAATTGCTTTGTTAGCTTGAACCGGCATTCGCATGATAGTAGAAACAAGTCTGCTGGATGCATATATCTTTTTGGAATTAATCCCTGTTTTAAAAGGAAGATCAGAGTGGCTCTTCATGATCATTGCAATTTCTTCCAATGAAGTATTTCCCGCTCTTTCACCAATTCCGTTTAAAGTTACTTCCACTTGTCTGGCTCCGTTCAGGACTCCCATAATAGTATTGGCTGTTGCTAATCCCAGATCGTTATGACAGTGAGTTGAAATAACGGCCTTATGAATGCCTTTTACATTTTCTTTAAGGAATTTTATTTTTGCTCCATATTCCTCAGGAAGGCAATATCCTGTAGTGTCAGGGATATTAAGCACTGTTGCACCAGCCTTGACCACAGCTTCAATTACCCTTGCAAGATACTCATTTTCTGTACGACCTGCATCTTCAGCGAAGAATTCAACATCGTGAACAAATTTCTTTGCATATTTCACTGCTTCCACAGCCCGTGTAATTATCTCCTCCTGGTTGGAATTCAGTTTATGAGTTATATGGAACCAGGAGGTGCCTATACCGGTATGAATACGTGGTTTTTTTGCAAACTTTAATGACTCTGCAGCCACTTCAATATCATTTTTCACAGCCCTTGTTAATGCACAAATAATGGGTTGTTTTACAGCTTTCGATATTTCTACTATCGATTGGAAATCACCAGGGCTGGAAACGGGGAATCCTGCCTCAATAATGTCCACTCCAAGTGTTTCCAGGGCTTTTGCAATTTCGATTTTTTCGACTGTATTCAATTGGCAACCAGGCACCTGTTCTCCATCTCTGAGGGTTGTGTCGAAAATAAATATCTGATCTTCCATTTTAGTTGGTCTTTAATATATTATTAATTATAAGTTCGTCGCTGCGTTCCTCACGTCATTCACTATTCTCTATTAGATCTTAATTTCCTTACCTGTACACCGGTCTGCCACATTTCCGATTCCCTCATTTCTTTCAATTCAGCATCCAGTTCACTCTTATAGTTTTCACTCCCGGTCCTTTCAAGTACAATTCTGGTTTCATTTCCTGTTTTCACGCTTTCATACAAATCATTAAAAACCGGCAATACTGCTTCACGGAATTTATGCCTCCAGTCCAATGCCCCTCTTTGTGCTGTAGCGCTGCAGTTTGCATACATCCAATCCATACCGTTTTCATCAACCAGTCTTATTAAGCTTTGTGTCAACTCTTCAACAGTTTCATTAAAAGCTTCGCTTGGACTATGACCATTTTCACGCAGTACTTTATACTGAGCTTCCATAATTCCTGCAATTGCACCCATCAGAACTCCTCTTTCCCCGGTAAGGTCGCTATACACTTCGTTCTTAAAAGTTGTTGGAAACAGGTAACCGGATCCTATGGCAATACCTATAGCTAAAGTTCTTTCTTCAGCTCGTCCGGTGAAATCCTGGTAAACTGCATAGCTTGAATTTATACCACTGCCGGCGAGGAAATTCCTACGTACACTTAACCCCGATCCTTTTGGCGCAACCATGATAACATCTACATTATCGGGTGGTACTACCCCGGTTTGCTCCATATAAGTTATTGAAAATCCATGTGAGAAATAGAGAGCATCCCCTTCGTTGAGGTATTGTTTCAGGTTTGGCCACACTGAACGTTGAGCAGCATCAGATATCAGATATTGAATAATTGTAGCTTTTTTAGCAGCTTCTTCGATAGGAAACAAGGTCTTTCCGGGTATCCAGCCATCTTTTACTGCCCGTTCCCAATCCTCTTTAAAATCGGGTGACTGGCCTATAATTACGTTAAACCCATTATCTCTCATATTCAAAGATTGCGCAGGGCCTTGAACGCCATAACCAATAACAGCGATTATTTCATTTTTTAGGACCTCAAGTGCTTTTTTGACAGGAAATTCATCACGGGTTACTACATTTTCTGTTACACCTCCAAAATTAATTTTTGCCATAATTTTAAATAAATGTTAATAATTATTTAATAGTAATTTTATTTCTTCTATCTAAAAATATTTACTCGTTTCAAAAGATCAGTTATCATAATTCTATATTCTAAAAATCAGATTTTATTTCTGCCACAAAGTCATTATCCTGTTTTATATTATTTGCCTCATCCATCTCTTTGAGATATGCGATCAACTCTTTTTTTTGTTTTGTAATAGCTACCCTTCCTGACCGGACAAATTGTAAAACCCCATAAGGGTCAAGTTTATTCAGCAGATCAGCTGTATCCTGTTTGTGGCCTGTTTTTTCAATAACCACATATTCCGGTGTAATTTCAAGGAACCTGGCATTTGATGAACGAACAATAAATTCAATCTTGTTACTTTTCATTAACTCAGTTGTTCGTACTTTATACAAGGCTATTTCCTGGTAAATAATTTCATCGTTTGTGTGTACAAATACTTTAAGAACATCAATTAGTTTTTCCAGTTGTCGTTGTATTTTATCAATCAGATCTTCTGTTGTATTGACCACAATGGTTAATTTATGAATTCCCTTAACGGCAGATTCGGAGGCAGCTATACTTTCGATGTTAATTTGTCTTCTTGTAAAGATTAGAGTAACCTGGTTAAGAATACCAATATGATGTTCTGTAAATAGTGAGACAGTAAATTCTTTTTTCATTGTATTAAATATTAGGTAACTATTCAGTGTCTTAAGTTTGGAATGCTAATATAAAGAAATGCCTAAAGCACCTAACAAAGTTTAACTTCAGAAACTGACGAACCTGGTTCTATCATAGGGAAAATGTTCCCTTCTTTTTCTACCATTATCTCGAGCAGGCAGGGTTTTTCGCAGGAAAGCATTTCATCAATGGAAGTCTCAAGGGTTTCCCGTTCTTTAACCCGCCTTGCTGTAATATCAAAACCTTCTGCAATTTTGATGAAATCAGGATTAACAAGTTCAGTTGATGCATACCTTTTATCAAAAAACATTTCCTGCCATTGCCGGACCATACCTAGAAAATTATTGTTTAAAATAATTATCTTCACCGGAAGTTTATATTGGAGGATAGTTCCCAATTCCTGTATTGTCATTTGAAACCCCCCATCTCCAATAAACGCAATAACCGGAACATTAGGTTTACCCACTTTTGCACCTACAGCAGCTGGTAATCCGAAGCCCATTGTTCCCATCCCGCCGGAAGTAATCAGGCTATTAGGATTTTTAAACTTATAATATCTTGCAGTTGCCATTTGATGTTGGCCTACATCGGTTATAATGATGGCTTCTCCCTGTGTTTTTTCAGAAATAAGACTAACTATTTCACCCATTCTTATTTTTCCCCGGGATGGATAACATTCCTGTTTTATAACTTTATCGTTTTCAATTTTATTACATGATTTAAATTCAGAAAGCCACTCAGGATAGGAGTTAGCTTTCACCTGATCAATAAGTGCTTTTAGAGCTTCTTTGGCATCACCGTGTAGTTCAATATCGACTTCTACATTTTTGTTTAATTCAGATCTGTCAATTTCGATATGGATAATGTTGGCATTTATTGCATATCTTTTAAGGTCACCCGTGACCCTGTCATCGAACCGCATTCCAATAGCAATCAGCAAATCAGCTTCATTTGTTTTGATATTAGGTCCATAGTTACCATGCATTCCAAGTAATCCGGTATATAGTGGATGTTTGGCAGGAAATGCAGATAATCCCAATAGAGTTAATGCCACGGGAATACCTGTTTTTTCCACAAAGGCCATCAGCTCTTTCTCTGCCTTTGATATCAGAATACCATGGCCTGCCAGGATCAATGGTTTTCTGGCATGATTGATAAGAATTGCTGCGGATTCAATATCAGCAGGGTTCAGGGGAATATTTGGAATATAGCTTCTGAGGCTGGTGCATTTCTGATAGTTGAAAGTTAATGTTTGCAGTTGAGCATCCTTGGTAATATCGATCAAAACCGGACCGGGTCTGCCAGAACCTGCAATATAAAAAGCTTTCGAAATAACTTCAGGGATATCTACAGCTTGTTTGATCTGATAATTCCATTTGGTAATCGGCATTGAAATTCCAAGAATATCAGTCTCCTGGAAAGCATCTGATCCTATCAGGCTCGAGGTTACCTGGGCAGTTATGAAAACTACAGGAACAGAATCAAGAAAAGCATTGGCAATACCGGTTATCAGGTTTGTAGCTCCTGGTCCGGAAGTAGCAAAGCATACTCCTGTTTTACCTGTAACCATTGCATATGCCTGAGCTGCATGTGCTGCACCTTGCTCATGCCGCGTCAGTATGTGCTTCAGTTTTTTGTCTTCAATATCATATAATGCATCATAAATTGGCATAATAGCGCCTCCAGGGTAACCAAAAATGGTTTCTACTTTTTCCTCGAGGAGGGAATAGAGCAGTGCCTTTGCCCCGGTGATCTTTTCGTTTTTTCTTGTCTTTGCCATATTATTCTGTTTTCGGACTGTGGTTATTAATTGATAGATCAAATCGTTATATTTCTCTAACAGCGCCTTTATTTGCCGAAGTAACCATTTGCGCGTAAGCTTTTAAAGCATCAGAAATATGACGAACCCGGTTTTTGGGTTTAAATGCCATAGCGCCTTTTTTTTCTTCCTTATTCAATCTATCTGAAATTTCTTCGTCAGTAAGTTTAACGTTTATCATTCTTTGTGCTATGTCAATTTCTATTACATCATTTTCCCAAACCAGTGAAAGTTCACCGCCGGCAGCAGCTTCAGGTGATATATGGCCAATGGAAAGACCGGATGTTCCACCAGAGAACCTGCCATCTGTAATAAGGGCACACTTTTTATCCAAATTCCGCGACTTAAGGTATGAAGTCGGGTAGAGCATTTCCTGCATACCTGGTCCCCCTTTTGGTCCTTCATACCTTATCACAACTGCATCACCTGCCTTAACTTCACCGTTTAAAATACCATCACAAGCCGCCTCCTGTGACTCATATATCCTTGCTTCACCCCGGAAATAAAAAAGGGAAGGATCAACACCCGCGGTCTTCACAATGCATCCATCCCTGGCAATATTACCATAAAGAACAGCAAGTCCTCCATCCTTGTTGTAAGCGTTATTAATATCCCTTATACAACCCTTTTTCCGATCCGTGTCAAGGTTACCATATATCTTATCCTGGGAACCCATTTCAAGACTTTTTACATTTCCTGGTGCACTTCTGAAAATACTAATTGCTTCACTTGTAACTGTTTTTCTTTGAATATCAAATGCATTGATGGCATCTTTAAGGTTTGGAAAATCAATTCTTCCAACGGAAGTGTGGATAAGTCCTGCCTTTTCAAGTTCTCCCATAATTGACAGTATCCCACCTGCTTTGTTAACATCCTGAACATGGTAACCTGAGTTGGGCGCTACTTTGCATAATGTCGGGACCAGTCTGGATAATCTGTCAACGTCTGTCATACTGAAATCAACCTCAGCTTCATTAGCAATGGCAAGCAAGTGTAATATTGTATTTGTTGAGCCTCCCATGGCAATATCCAGAGACATAGCGTTAAGAAATGCCTCCCTTGTTGCAATTGACCGTGGTAAGACGGAAGTATCGCCATTCCTATAGTACCGGTAGGCCAATTTAACAATCAGGTTAGCAGCCTGTTCAAACAACCTTAACCGGTTTTTGTGGGTAGCAATAATGGTTCCGTTTCCGGGAAGAGCAAGGCCTAGGGCTTCATTAAGGCAGTTCATGGAATTCGCAGTAAACATACCTGAGCAGGAACCGCAAGTTGGACAGGCAGCCTTTTCAATTTTATTTAGAAAAGAATCACTCACAGATGGATCTCCGGCCATGACAATTACATCAACAAGGTCATAATGTTTGTCATTAACAACTCCGGCTTCCATTGGACCGCCGGAAACAAAAACTGTCGGGATATTCAGTCTCATTGCTGCCATTAGCATTCCGGGAGTAATCTTGTCACAATTACTGATACATATCATGGCGTCTGCCATATGAGCATTACAAACATATTCAATGCTATCTGCAATCAGTTCACGGGAGGGAAGTGAATACAGCATTCCTTCATGGCCCATTGCAATACCATCATCAATTGCAATAGTATTGAATTCGGCGGCATAGCAACCTTGCTTTTCTATCCATGACTTTATGAGCTGACCGGCGTTGTGCAGATGAGTATGACCCGGAACAAATTGGGAGAAAGAATTCACAACTGCAATGATCGGATTCCCGAATTGTTCTTCCTTCATTCCGCTAGCGCGCCATAGACTTCTCGCTCCGGCCATATTCCTTCCTGCAGTTGTACGATGACTTCTTAATTTCATAAGTTAATTTCTTGAAAGAAAAAGCCGCTCTCTTTCTGTGAGAACGGCTTTTTTTTATTGTTTTTTCAAAACATACCTTTCTCACCTTCAATATCCGTAAAGGATATTAATAATAAAAAGGTTGAGAATTAAGGTACGTTTAAACATTTTCTTCTTGAATTAAACATCAAATGTAGAGATAAATATTAATTATCAAAATTTACAAGAAAAAAATATTACAAATTAAAAAATAGTAAAAGCTACAGTAACACCTGCCATAACTATTGTAACCATGGTCATCAGCTTGATCAGTATGTTAAGGCTTGGTCCTGAGGTGTCTTTAAACGGGTCTCCGACAGTATCACCGATAATTGCGGCTTTATGTGATTCTGATCCTTTTCCTCCAAGATGGCCCGATTCGATATATTTTTTGGCATTATCCCAGGCGCCACCTGTATTTGCCATAAATACCGCCATCACAAATCCGGTTCCCAGTCCGCCGACAAGTAATCCCATAACTCCGGGGACACCGAATATCAATCCAACCAATATTGGAACAGTGATTGCGAGCAACGAGGGAAGAATCATTTCAATCTGTGCTCCTTTTGTGGAGATTTGCACGCATTTGGCATATTCAGGTTCAGTTGTACCCTCCATAATACCTGGGATCTCTTTGAACTGGCGTCGAACTTCAGCAACCATCTTGGCGGCACATCTTCCAACAGCATTCATTGTCAATCCGCAGAAGAGGAAAACCATCATTGAACCAATAAAAATACCAATCAGGACTATTGGATTCATCAGATGGACCTGGAAGTATGTCATAAAATCATCCATTGTAATAAGATCAAGTTGAAATGGATCGGTTATTTCAAATCCGTTAGGGAATATGTATGAGCTAGTACTTTCAAAAAGTCTGTGGATACCAACTTTAAGTTCTTCAATGTATGAAGCCAGCAATGCCAAAGCTGTAAGAGCAGCTGATCCGATCGCAAATCCTTTTCCGGTAGCAGCAGTTGTATTTCCTAACGAATCAAGAGCATCCGTCCTTTTTCTTACTTCAGGATCCAGTTTACTCATTTCTGCATTTCCTCCGGCATTATCAGCTACCGGGCCATAAGCATCGGTAGCCAGGGTAATCCCCAGTGTTGACAGCATACCGACCGCAGCAATACCAATTCCATACAAACCCATCTTTGAATTGTCCATATCACCGCCTGCGGCAAATAGAAAAGCAAA
The DNA here is from genome assembly GCA_022561875.1 of Bacteroidota bacterium. GTDB lineage: Bacteria > Bacteroidota > Bacteroidia > Bacteroidales > VadinHA17 > JADFUQ01. Next base: position 26,117 of record JADFQJ010000012.1, read on the forward strand.
AATAATTCCCAGAACTACAGAAATGACAGGTATGAAAGTAGAGATCATTCCAATCCCAAGTCCGGAGATGATCAATGTGGCTGGTCCGGTATCAGAACTCTTTGCAATATTTAGTGTAGGCTTGTATTCTTCTGAAGTAAAATATTCGGTTGATTTACCAATAACTATCCCGACTAAAAGGCCTACGACCATTGCTAACCAAACGCCTACCCAGTTTTGGATATCAAGTAACCACAAAACACCAAGAGCTCCGAGAACAATGAGTATTGAACTTGTATTAATACCACGGGAAAGTGAATTAAGCAAATCCTTTTGGGTGGCTCCTTCTTTGGTTTTTACCATATATATTCCGAGAATAGATAATACAATTCCCACAGCAGCTATAAGCATTGGCGCTATCACTGCTTTAAACTGTGCTTCGGTATTACCGATAAATGCAGCTGCTCCCAATGCGGCAGTGGCAAGGATAGAACCGCAGTATGATTCATAGAGATCTGCTCCCATACCGGCCACGTCACCAACATTATCACCAACGTTATCAGCAATTGTAGCCGGGTTTCTGGGATCATCCTCCGGAATTCCCGCCTCTATTTTTCCAACAAGATCAGCGCCAACATCAGCCGCCTTAGTGTATATTCCGCCACCAACCCTGGCAAACAGAGCCTGTGCAGAAGCTCCCATACCGAATGTCAGCATAGTAGTGGTTATTATCTGGAGATGGTGGGAATTCTCAGCTGCAGGGTACACAGCATTAAGTACTATGAACCAGACGGAAATATCCAGAAGTCCAAGTCCTACAACAACCAGACCCATTACAGCTCCGCTGCGAAAAGCGATTCTTAATCCCTGGTTCAAAGACCTTCTTGCGGCATTGGCAGTTCTTGCAGAGGCATGCGTAGCAGTGCGCATTCCAATAAAACCGGCCAAGCCTGAAAAAAATCCACCTGTCAGGAAAGCAAATGGAACCCATACGTTCTGGAGATGGAAACCATATGCTAAAATAGCAAAGAGGATTGTCATAACAAGGAAAAACAGAGCAACAATTTTATATTGTTGTTTAATGTATGCCATAGCACCTTCTCTTACATGTTTGGCAATCCTTTTCATTGTATCAGTGCCTTCGCTTTCCTTCATAAGCTGATGGAAAAAGAACCATGCGAAAAATAATGCAATAACAGATGCAACAGGTACAACCCAAAACAATTTACTAATCATACTAATAATACTTTTAATTAAACATTATTGATAATTATTATGCCCGTTAAAATTGTGCGAGGTATAAATAAATATTATTATTTCCAAAAATATATTAGAATATAGCTTCGCAAAGTAATTAAAAAATGCAATTAATAGATTAAATTGAAATTGATTATATTTTCATTGTATTTTTGTTTTGTTGCCCGAAACATAAAACTTGTAAGATATGCCTGAAAAATTAGTTACTTATATTAATAATGCATGGGATTCAAGAGATCTTTTGAAAGACGAACAATACTGCGCGGCAATCAGGGATGTGGTGGAATTGCTTGATAAAGGCAAGGTGCGAGTTGCCGAACCTGCGGGAAATAGCTGGAAAGTAAATGAATGGGTGAAAAAGGCAGTGATTCTCTATTTTTTAATACAAGAAATAAAAGTCATCACTATTCCCCCATTTGAATTCTATGATAAAATTGATTTAAAAAAAGGATTTAAAAAATTAGGTGTCAGGGTTGTTCCGCAAGCAATAGCACGTTATGGGTCATACCTGGCAAAAGGAGTAGTGCTGATGCCGTCGTATGTGAATATTGGTGCATGGATAGGCGAAGGAACTATGGTAGATACCTGGGCTACGGTTGGGTCCTGTGCACAGATTGGGAAAAATGTTCACCTCAGTGGCGGAGTGGGTATTGGAGGTGTACTCGAACCCATTCAGGCTAAACCGGTAATTGTTGAGGATAATTGTTTCATCGGATCAAGAAGTATTGTTGTTGAAGGAGTTAGGATTGAAAAGGGAGCTGTGCTTGGGGCAAACGTAGTGTTAACAAAAACAACAAGGATAATTGATGTTACCGGAAGTGAGCAGGTTAGTTCAAAAGGACTGATTCCATCGCGATCGGTGGTGATCCCCGGAAGCTATACCAAAGAATTCCCTGCCGGGAAGTTTCAGGTTCCCTGCGCTTTGATAATAGGTAAGAGAAAGAAATCAACCGATCTGAAGACCTCATTAAATAATGCCTTAAGAGATTTTAATGTAGTTGTCTAATAATTCTGACGATGAGAATAGGTTTTGATGCAAAACGTGCATTTTTTAACAGTAGCGGATTGGGAAATTACAGTCGTGATACCATTTCAATTCTGATAAGCAATTTTAGCGAGCATAATTATTTTTTATATTCACCGCCCGGACCTCCTGCAATTAAATATGAAACCGGCTCATCAGCTTCTATCTGCGAACCAATGAGTTTTATTGCCAGAAAATTCCCTTCTCTCTGGAGGAGTTTTATGTTACCCGGGCAGTTGAAGGCGGACCGGATTGATCTGTTTCACGGGCTTAGTAATGAAATTCCATTTAATATGAAGAGCTCGGGAATAAAATCGGTTGTGACTGTTCACGACCTGATCTTTCTGAGATTTCCGGAATGGTATCCCTTTATTGACAGGAAAATTTATGAGATCAAATTCAGGAAGAGTTGCCGGGATGCAGACAGGATTATAGCCATCAGTAAGCAAACAAAGGATGATATTGTTGAATTCTTTGGGATAGATCCGGATAAAATTGATGTGGTTTATCAGGGATGTAACCCGGCTTTTCAGGGAAAAGAAATTCCTGAACAGATTGAACAGATCAGAAAAAAATATACTCTGCCGGATGTTTATCTGCTGTATGTTGGGACTGTGGAAAAACGCAAAAACCTTCTTACAATTATCAAAGCTTTGAAACTAAGTAACCTTGATATTCCCCTTGTTGTTGTGGGAAGACACACACCATATGCCAGGCAGGTAAATAATTATATCCGGGATAATGATCTGAAAAATATCCGGTTTATTAAGCATGTTGATAATTATGAACTTCCGGTTTTTTACCAGAATGCAAAAATATTTATTTATCCCAGTATTTTTGAAGGGTTTGGGATCCCGATACAGGAAGCATTGTTTTCAAAAGTTCCTGTAATAACAACAAAAACAGGATGTTTCCCTGAAGCCGGCGGTCCGGCTTCAGTTTATATTGATCCGGAAAATGCAGAAGATCTTGCTGAAGCAATTCTGAAATTATTAAAAAGCACCCCTTTCAGGGAGAAAGTGATAAGTGAAGGTTATGCTTATGCTCAGAACTTCACCCGGGCGAAAATCGCTGAAAATCTTATGGGGGTTTATAATAAAATTGTTTGATAATGGAAATCGATATTGTTAATTCATTAAAAGTACTGATTAACGGAGGGGTGATTTTGTATCCGACAGATACAATCTGGGGATTAGGATGCGATGCTACCAATGCAATAGCTATTGACCGTATTTTTAAGATAAAAAACCGGAAAGATAAAGAGAGTATGCTTATTTTATTGGACAGGATTGAAGAAGTGAGCAAGTATGTATCCGAAATTCCTGCAGAGGCAATTAAATTGATTGGATCTTCTGTTTCTCCTACCACAATTATTTATCCGTCGGCACAAAATTTACCACAAAACCTTCTTCCTGATGACTCTTCGATAGGGATCAGGGTGACAGCAGATCCTTTCTGTTCGGAACTTATTCGCAGGTTTGGCAGGCCTTTGGTTTCAACATCCGCCAATATCAGCGGGAGCCCGAATCCTGGGAATTTCTCTGAGGTTGAAGATGATATTATCATGGAAGCAGATTACGTGGTTAGATGGAGGCAGAATGATTATACCCGCAATGTTCCTTCAACCATTTACAAAGTGGATGAACAGGGTGAGATAATTATTATCAGGAAATAGAAATTATAAATACGACTAACACAACTTGTAAAAAAAGACGGGTAAATTTTGCTTTTGCTGCACTTTTTTTATGTAATTTTGGGATATTATCATAAAAACAATAGCGTTATTATTAACAAATTGGATAAATGATCAGCAGATTATCAGGGAAATTCAATCATCTTTTTAGTCAATCGCACACTCCCCGTTGGATAGTGTTCCTTATTGACTTAATTATTTGTTTTTTTTCCATTTCTCTTGCTCACCTTCTGCGTTTTAATTTTGAAATGCCCAAGCAATATATTGATACTATATCATTTGTGATTCCGTATGTATTGTTTATTCGTGCTGTTAGTTTTATGATATTCCGTTCTTATGCAGGTCTTATCCGATATACCAGTGCAAAAGATACCGAGAGGACTGTTATGGTAGTGTTATTCGGAACTTCTATACTTGTTATTGGAAATGTTGCAATGAATAAACTGTTTCTGGGAGTAAACCTGATCCCTTATGGCATTATTGTCATTGATTTCCTGATTACTGTATTTGTAATGTCCGCTTCACGTCTTTTTATTAAATCACTTTATCTCGAAATCAATAATCCGGCATCACAACGAAAAAAAGTTATTATACACGGAGCAGGCCATTTGGGGGTAATTACCAAACAGACTCTTGACAGGGATGAAGGGGCTAAACTTAAAGTTCTATATTTTATTGATAATTCAAATTGCGGTAACAAACTTGAAGGGGTCAGTATCTGTCATGAAAAAGAGTTACCCGAAATACTTGAAAACAATGAAATATCAAGGATTATAATTACCAAAAAAGATATTGAACCTGAAAAGAGAGAAGCTCTCATTGATCTTTGTTTAAAATATGATGTTAAGGTTTTGACCATTCCCGAAGCAAGTACATGGATAAACGGAGAGCTGAGTTTTAAACAGATCAAGGAAATCAGGATTGAGGACCTGCTGGAACGACCACCGATTAAGTTGGATGAAAAAACAATCAGGCAACAAACCTCAGGCAGAAGTATTCTGGTTACCGGAGCTGCAGGATCCATTGGAAGCGAGATAGTAAGACAATTAACAAAATATCATCCGAAAAAAATTATTTTGTACGATCAGGCAGAATCGCCACTCTATATGAATGAACTTTTACTTCAGGAAAAGTTCAGATTTTATGATTTTGAAATTGTTCTTGGTGATATTGCAAATAAGGAACGATTGATCCGGATCTTTGAAAAATTCAAGCCTGAGATTGTTTATCATGCTGCCGCTTATAAGCATGTACCTATGATGGAGAACAACCCTGAAGAAGCAATTCGCACCAACGTCCTGGGGACCAGAATCCTGGCTGACTTATCAGTAAGTTATGGTGTCAGTAAGTTTGTTATGATATCAACCGATAAAGCTGTTAACCCTACAAATGTGATGGGGGCTTCGAAAAGAATAGCGGAAATATATATCCAGAGTCTTAACAAACAGGTAAAAACCAGTTTTATCACAACACGTTTTGGGAATGTGTTAGGATCGAATGGCTCTGTAATTCCAAGATTTAAGAAACAGATTGAAAATGGCGGCCCGGTTACAGTAACGCATCAGGAGGTTACAAGATATTTTATGACCATTCCTGAATCATGTCAGCTTGTTCTTGAAGCCAGTGTTATGGGGAGAGGAGGGGAAATATTTATCTTTGATATGGGAAAATCAGTGAAGATCATTGATCTTGCAAAGAAGATGATCCGTTTATCGGGATTAACACTCGGAAAGGATATCCGGTTAAATATCATTGGTTTGCGGCCGGGAGAAAAACTTTATGAGGAGTTGCTGAACAACAAAGAAAATACCATCCCAACATACCATTCCAAGATATTGATAGCCAAAGTGCAGAAAAATGATTTCAAGGGAGTGCAGAAGAAAATAAACGAATTGATAAAATTTGAAGAAAAAAATCCATTTGATATTGTCAGGGAAATGAAAGAAATAGTTCCTGAGTTTATTAGTGAGAATTCGATATATGAACAATTAGACGGTGTCAGTGATTAGACCAATTCGCCTAATTCCTTAAAATGAATTTCCCAAAACAAAAAATGATTTTTTTTAGTTTTCAGAGCAGACTCAATATTTATTCAAACAAATCGAGCAACCCCTCAGGTGTTTTAATATATACCAGTTTTTTATGTGAATCAATTTCAAGAATAAGATCTTCGTGGATTGGAACAAGAACAGTTTTTTGATCCTGTTTGATCTGGAAAACCGGATTATCCGGATATAACAGAATTTCAGTTATTTTACCAATCTTACCATATTTGTGATCATGTACAGTGTATCCTTTCAGGTAGCTATATTGAAATCCTTTTAGTTCCGTGATAATGATATCGGAGAATCCGGTAAACACCTTACATCCAGTTAATTTTTTACCCTGATTTTCAGTTTTAACAGAATCAAAATTGAGCAAAATACTATTCTGACCAAAAGGATCAGCGGCATGAATAAAAAAAGGAACCAGATGTCCTTCAATCTCAAGGAAAACTGATTCCAGGTCATAAAATTTTTCAGAAACCTCATTATAAAGTCTGAGAACTACCGAACCGCTTACTCCTCTGGTTTTGCTGATAGTTCCAAGCCAATAAACATTTTCAGGATCCATTATCTCACGGAAGCATGATCAATAACAAATTATTCTTTCTCGCTTTCTTCAGTTTTTTTCTCTTCGGCTTTTATTTCAGAAGTACTTTCTTCTTCTTTCTGTTCTTCGTCTTTGGATGGATCTTCTTTTATTTTGTCTTCAGAAACTTCTTCCTTTTTATTTTCTTTTAGTTTTTCAGGTGTTTCTTTCTCGCTTGCTTCCTGATCTTTCTTCTCTTCTTTTAGCTTTTCAGCGGTCTCCTCCTTGCTTGCTTCCTGATCTTTTTTCTCTTCAGGGGCTTCTTCGGGGCTTTCTTTTGCAGCTTCAGCTTTTTCTTTTTCAGCTAACTCTGTATTTTTTTCTGCTAACTCAGCTGCTTTAGCTTCCCTGATCTTTTTTTCTGCTTCAAGACGTTTTTTCTCTTCATCGTCCAGATCTTTTGCAACTTTACTTTTCTTTGTCTGGATCATAATCTCTTTGTCTTTCAGCCATGCTTTATATCTGGTTTCGGCTTCCTCTTCAGAAAAAGCTCCTTTTTTAACTCCGTTTAGGAGATGACTTTTTAATAATACACCGTTATATGATAAGATAGCTCTACAGGTGTCGGTAGGTTGAGCGCCTTTTTGCAGCCAATCCAATGCTCTATCAAAATCCAATTCAATAGTAGCAGGATTTGTTGTCGGATTGTACATGCCGATCCTTTCAATGTATCTGCCATCCCGTGGCGCCCTGCTATCAGCTATCACAATGTGGTAATAAGGACTCTTCTTTCGTCCGTGTCGTGTTAATCTGATTTTAGTTGGCATTCTCTACGCTTTTTTAATGATTTACCTGCTTGAAAAATAAGTGGCTGCAAAGATACATTTTTATTTAGTTATACAATTACCCTTAAAGATATTTTTGAACACCTCAAATCCGCAATATGGATGAGATTCTGCAATAAGAACGCGGGAACCGAAGAATGAAGGGATGAACTCGGCGTAACCAATATCTCAAATATAAAGAAATTACTTGCGGATTTAAGGAAACAGTAAACCTGGCAACGAGAGTTATTCAATACTTTTCAACAAATATTTTATAACAACATGTTTTGTGTAATTTTGTTTTTTTTGAGTCAGGGAAAATCCTGCGAATATTACGTGTAAAGATACATTTATGACTGACTTTGCGCATCTTCATTTACATACACAATACTCTATTCTTGATGGAGCATCAAGTATACCGGAGTTAATCAGGAAGGTTAAAACGTTTGGCATGAAAGCAGTAGCTATTACTGATCATGGGAATATGTTCGGCGTTAAGGAGTTTCATAATGAAGCCAGGAAAGAGGGGATTAAGCCAATATTGGGCTGCGAAGTTTATGTTGCCTGCAACAGCAGGTTCAATAAAGATAAAAAAGAGGATCGGGCAGGTTGCCATCTGATACTTCTGGCTAAGAATTTGCAAGGGTATAAGAACCTGATTAAAATGGTTTCCCTGGCCTGGATCGAGGGTCATTATTATAAACCCAGGATAGATAAAGAATTGCTTCGTAAATATAATGATGGGATCATTGCATCTTCTGCCTGTCTTGGCGGGGAATTGCCTTCTGTAATTCTTAACCAGGGAAACGAAAAAGCTGAAGAGGTAATAAAAGAATTCATGGATATTTTTGGCGATGACTATTACCTTGAACTTGTAAGGCACCAAACCGATGATCCTGAAATTGACAGTGATACCTATGCCCGCCAGGTCATTGTTAACAAAAATCTTGTTGAATTATCAAAAAAATTTAACATTAAGCTGATTGCCACCAACGATGTTCATTTTATCAATGCTGAAGATGCAGAAGCTCACGACAGGCTTATTTGCCTGAACACCGGCAAGGACCTGGATGACCCTGACAGGCTCAGGTATACAAAACAAGAGTTTCTGAAAACTCCACAGGAGATGAGTGAAATCTTCTCTGATATTCCAGAAGCTCTTGGGAATACACTTGAAATTGTTGAAAAAATTGATGATTATGAGCTTAATCAGGCTCCCGTCATGCCTGATTTTCCGATCCCTGAGGGCTTTGAAGATGAGAACAATTACCTTCGTCATCTCTCATATGAAGGAGCTAAAGAAAGATATGACGTTATTACAGATAAGATAAAAGAGAGGATAGATTTTGAGCTGTCTGTAATACAGAAAATGGGTTATCCGGGATATTTCCTGATCGTACAGGATTTTATTAGCGCTGCAAGAAAAATGGGAGTTTCTGTTGGACCAGGAAGAGGTTCAGCTGCCGGTTCGGTAGTTTCATACTGTACCAGGATCACGGATATAGATCCATTGAAATATAACCTTCTTTTTGAACGGTTTCTGAATCCTGATAGAATTTCAATGCCTGATATTGATATTGATTTTGACGAGGATGGTCGTGATCAGGTACTTAAATGGGTGGTGGACAAATATGGGCAAGATCATGTAGCTCATATTATTACTTTTGGCACAATGGCAGCGAAAATGGCAATACGGGATGTAGGCAGAATTCAAAAACTTCCTTTGTCGGAAGCAGACAGGCTGGCCAAATTAGTGCCCGAACGACCGGGAATTACATTAAAAACGGCTTATAAAGAGGTTCAGGAGCTTAGGGCTGCACGAACTTCAGGAAGTGAACTTGTTTCACAGACCCTTAAATTTGCTGAAATCCTTGAAGGGTCAGTTCGCCATACGGGCCTGCACGCTTGTGGTATCATTATCGGAAAAAATAAACTGATTGATCACCTTCCAATTTCAACAAGCAAAGACTCAAGTCTTCTTGTTACCCAGTTTGACGGCAATCATGTTGAAGATGTTGGAATGCTGAAAATGGATTTACTGGGGCTTAAAACATTATCCATTATCGGGGATGCTGTGGTAAATATAAAGGAATCAAAAGGAATTGATATTGATATAAATAATATTCATCTCGATGATGAGAAAACCTATGAACTATATAGCCGGGGTGATACCACAGGTTTGTTTCAGTTCGAATCAGCAGGAATGAAAAAATATCTCAGGGAACTGAAGCCAAACAGGTTTGAAGACCTCATTGCTATGAATGCTTTGTACCGTCCGGGACCAATGGAACATATTCCCAGATTCATTTACAGAAAACACGGGCAGGAAAAAATTCATTATGAACTTCCGGTAATGGAGGAATACCTGAAAGATACATATGGTATTACTGTTTATCAGGAACAGGTGATGCAACTCTCACAGGCTATGGCTGGATTCTCACGGGGGCAGGCAGACTCTTTGCGGAAAGCTATGGGGAAGAAGAAGAAGAAGGTTATGGATGAACTGAGAGAGAAATTTTTTGAGGGTTGCAGGAAAAATGGATACGACGAAAAAATCGTCGGAAAAATCTGGCTGGATTGGGAAGCTTTTGCAGAGTATGCGTTTAACAAATCACACTCTACCTGTTATGCTTTTATTTCATACCAGACAGCTTACCTTAAAGCTCATTTTCCTTCCGAATATATGGCAGCGGTTCTTAGCCGGAATATAAATGATATAAAGAAGATCACTATATTCATGGACGAAACCAAACGTATGGGAATATTTGTTTTTGGTCCTGATGTGAATGAGAGTAATATAAAATTTACTGTTAACAAAGATGGTAATATTCTTTTCGGGCTTGGAGCCATAAAAGGTATGGGGAGCAATGCTGCCCGGCAAATTATGACTGAACGAAAAAAAAACGGATCGTACAATGATATTTATGATTTTGCCGGAAGGGTTAACCTGTTGGCAGTAAACAAGAAAAACTTTGAAGCTCTTGCATTGGCAGGAGCCTTTGATAATTTTAAAGAAATTACAAGAGGACAATTCTTTGGCGAAGATAGTAAGGGGAATTCTTTTGTTGAAAACCTGATAAGGTATGGCAATAAAATAAGGAATGAAAAAAGCACATCTCAGAAATCCTTGTTTGGAGAGGAACAGGGGTTTGAAATAAAGATGCCGGAAATCCCACAGGTTGCTGATTGGTCAAAGCTGGAAAAACTAAATAAAGAAAAAGAAGTTATTGGCATATTTCTTTCCGCACATCCACTGGATGACTTCAGGCTTGAAATCGACCAGTTTTGCAACACTTCACTTGCACAACTTAATAATCCTGAATCATTGAAAGAAAAGGAACTAACAGTGGCAGGAATAGTTTCCGATATCAGGCAGGGAACAACCAGGAAAGGAAAACCGTTTGGAATTCTTACTCTGCAAGATTATACCGACACCTACCGGCTTGCAATGTTTAATACCGATTATATTAATTATAGTAAATATTTTGCAGTGGGTTATTTCTTGTTGATAAAGGGGAGAATCCAGCCAAAATATTATAATAAGGAAGAGCTGGAATTTAAAGTGAAAAAAATACATCTTTTACCTAATGTAAGAGAAGAACTTATCAACACAATTTCATTAGAAATGCCGATTAGTGAAATTACCCCCGAATTTATCGATGATTTTGACAGAATCACCCTGGAAAACAAGGGAAAAACCACGGTGAAATTCAATATTTATGACAACGAGGGGAAATATTATATTGAAATGTTCTCCAGAACAAGAAAAGTTTATTTATCAGATAGCTTTATTAACTTTCTGGATGGAAAAAGTAATATTGAATTTAAATTGAATTAAATTATCTTTACACGAGTTTCTGTTGATTGGAAAAAGAATATAACCATAAACACACAAAGTAATAACGAAATATTAATAAATTATTATCATGACAGTTGAAGTAAATGATTCAAATTTTGAAGAAATTGTTCTGAAATCAGATAAACCTGTTATTATTGATTTCTGGGCCGAGTGGTGTGGTCCGTGCAGGATGGTAAGTCCCATTGTTGAGGAAATCAGTGAAGATTTCAAAGGGAAAGTTATTGTTGCAAAAGTAGATGTAGACAGCAATCCTGGTATTTCATCAAAATTCGGTATCAGGAATATCCCTACAATTATGTTTTTTAAAAATGGGAAAATGGTTGATAAGCAGGTAGGCGCCGTTCCTAAAAGCAATCTTGTTTCAAAGCTCGAACCTTTATTGTGATATGAGTTTTTTCTTTCACGCTATATTTCCGTCAGTCCCGCTCAGAAATAATCTTCACTCTATTTGATATGCCTGGAATAACAACCGCAGGAATTTTTTGTGCTTCAAGTCCGAGAATTGATGCAGAGTTTTTTAAAGCTGCTGATGAATTAGCCGGTATTCTTGTTGAAAATGATATAACCATTTATTTTGGGGGAGGGAAATATGGACTGATGGGCCAGATTGCAACACGCGTAATAAGGGATAATGGAAAGATCATTGGCGTTATCCCCCGTTTCATGGAAGAAGAAAACTGGCATCACAGGGAGATTAAAAACATGATTGTCGTTAACTCCATGCATGAACGGAAAGAAACAATACTTAATCATAGTGAGGCTCTTATAGCTTTTCCCGGTGGTTGCGGGACAGTGGAAGAGCTTATGGAAGCTATTACCTGGAAACAGTTAGGATTATACACAGGACCAATAATAATCCTTAATATTAAAGGTTATTATGATCCGCTATTGACATTACTTGACAGGATGATTGAAGAAAGTTTTCTGCGTGAAGTTCACAGGAAAATGTGGAGTATAGTCAAAAAGCCGTCTGAAGTTATGGGTGCAATCAGCAAATCACCACCCTGGAGTATTAAAGCTAGAACCTTTGCTGCTGTGAAGTGAAGAGCAAAGAGTGAAGAAGCAGGAAGAAAGCGGTGAGAAATGAGAAGTGAGAGATGAGTGAAGAAGAACAGGAGGTAAGAAATAAGAAGTGGGGAGCAGGGATTTGACGAAGTTTTAAGCTAACAGATGAAAGTTAACTTCTCTAAATAAATATCGTAACTAATCAGTCGGCAGTCCACAATCGGCAGTCGGCAAAAAAGTAAATAACAATCAAACAATTAGAATACAATGGCAACTGGATTTAGAATTCCAAACTTAAGACACTGAATAGTTACTAAATATCATTCTACTATCCGCATACCGATAAATATTATATCATCTATCTGAGGCAGGTCCCCTCTCCATTCTTCTATGGTTTTGTTCAGATGTTCTTTTTGTTCATTTATGCTCATATGCTGAATAGAAAGAAGGAGTTCTTTTAGTGTTCTTGTTTTGAATTTTTTTCCATGAACTCCTCCGAACTGGTCAGCATAACCATCTGAAAAAAGATAAAAGATATCTCCTTTAGCAACCTTAATTGTATGGTTGGTAAATTTCCGACCCACTACAATGGATGAACGGCCAATAGAAAACCGGTTGGCTTTTATTTCAGTGAGTTCACCGTCTCTGATAAGGTAGAGTGGATTATAAGCTCCTGCATATTGTATCTCTCTTTTTTTAGAATCATAGACAATGAGAGCAAGGTCCATGCCATCCTTAACTTCATCGTCATCACTTTGCTGAGAAAGTGTTCCTGAAACTTCATCGTTAAGTTGGTCAAGGATTGCAGCAGGTTCAGTAAAGCCATATTCTTTGATGATCTTATTAAGGGAATTGTGACCGATTAACGACATAAAAGCCCCGGGAACACCATGCCCTGTGCAATCAACAGCGGCAATGATCTGCTTCGAATCAGTTAAATGGAGCCAGTAGAAATCTCCGCTTACAATATCTTTTGGTTTAAATAGAATAAAAGTATCAGAAAGTGAATCCTCAGGAGGAAGAATTGCTTTCTGGATCCTTTTTGCATATCGTATACTGGCTGTAATATCCTTGTTTTTCTCTTCAATCTCTTTACTTTTCTGAACCACCTCTGCAGTACGTTCAACAACTTTCTTTTCAAGAATTTGTTTTTCCCTTATCAGATTACGTTCTCTGACTTTAATAAAAACGAAAACAGCAACTAAGACCAGGATTATACATCCGATGATAAACCACCATGATTGATAAAATGGAGGCCTGATGGTAAAACTGAAAGAAATTGGTTCCGGATTCCAGGTGCCGCTGCTATTTTTTGCTACTACCTTAAATATATACCTCCCGGGAGCCAGGGAAGGATAAATTGCCCTGGTTGTTGTTGTTACAGGGCGCCAGTCATCTTCGGCACCCTCAAGCATTACTTTGTAACGTACTGCCGCGGGGTTTGACAAAGATATACTGTAATAATCAAATGTCAATGATTTTTCTGCATGGTTCAGGCTCATTCCGGAAATCATATCTCTGGACTCATAATTTACTTTTAATGATTTGATATGAGTTAAAGGTTCAGGAATATTTTTCCTGGCCTTTCCCGGGTCATATCTTGTTACACCATTAGCCGTTCCAAACCACAAATTGCCATCAGCATCCTTGAAAGAGGCATTGTCTTTTGTCTCGATTCCCACATACCCGTTCTTCTCAGTGAAGGTGTATATCTTTTTTTCAATCCGGCTGAATTTATTTAATCCGTTATTAAACCCGATGTATATGTTATTGCTATCGTCAACATTGATAACTGAAACAATATTTGACAGTAATCCGTCAGCTCTGGTATAATGTTTTTCAATTCTGTCCTTCTCAACAACAAACACTCCGGAATTAGTTCCTATCCAGATATTACCGTTTAAATCTTCGGCCATTGTTTTTGGAACCAGTTCATTTTCCGGACTAATTCTTATAAAAGTGTCCTTTGCAGCCACATATTTTGTCAGTCCTTTTTTCCGTTCCGATCCGATCCACATATTTCCCTTAGAATCCATGAATAATGATGTTATCCCGTTTCCGGCAAGTCCGTTAATCTGCGTATAAGTAATCCCTTCGCCTTTATCATTATCCCAGACAATAAGCCCCTCGTTTGTCCCAACCCATAACCTGTTTTTGTTGTCAATTTCCATTGCATTTACAATAAGGTCATAGTAAAGCAATTTGTTGAGGTAAGAATCAAATACGAATTTTTCCTTGTCGATCAAATATTGAAAAACGCCTCCTCCACTTGACCCTATCCACAGGTTATTTTCCTGATCTTCTTTTATAAACCGGATTTTGTTATCTATCAGGTTCTTCTCCCTGTTAAGGATCCGGATTTTCTCTTTTCCGGTTTTCAGAGGATCGAAAACGCATATACCTTTATTGGTCCCAAACCAGAATTTTCCTGTTTTATCTTGTTGTATAGCCCAGACATTCTTATCCGGCAGTCCCTCTTCGGGTATTATTGTAATGAAACTTTCTCCTTTGAAAATGGATAAGCCATGGTACTGGCTTGCAATAAGAATGTTGCCCTCCCTGTCTTCTGTGATGCACTGTATATGGCTTGCTATTAGTCCATTATCAAGGGTAAAGTTTGTCATCTTTTCCCCTGTGAACCGGGTAATACCACCTCCCCAGGTTCCTACCCAAATATTACCCTGACTGTCTTCAGTAATATAGCTGATCCAGTTTTTTACAAGACCATCCCTTTTATCGTAGATAATCATTTTCTTCTTGTCGGGGAGGTATTTGTACAAACCGCCATTATATGTTCCAAACCACAAATTTCCCTGCGAGTCTTCAAACATAACGGTTTTCATCCAGTATTTTGTCATGTCCCTGAGAAGATAATTGTCAAATCTATTATCTCTCTTATTATATATTTTAACGCCGACATCTGTTAAACAGTAATATGTTCCCTCCCGTGTAAGAAGAGAACTAAAAACTTTATCACTTAAACCCTCTTTCCCCATAAAAATTTCAGTAGAAACCTGATCAATATCGTCAAATGGGTTTTTAAAAAGAATTGCTCCATTGCCTGATGTTGTAATCCAAAGATAACCTTCCTTTGTTTCTGTAATTGATGTAATATCCCCGTTTATTGGAATAGAATCCGGTTCGAGAATCTCAAATTTTGTTCCATCATACCGTGTAATCCCTCCGTCGATATGCCCGAACCATAAATTACCCCTTGAATCGGCAAAAACAGTAAACACTCCTTTCGCGGCAAGTCCATTCTCTGATGTGAAATTTTCAAAGTTAATTCCGTCAAAACGGGATACTCCGCCGGCAGTTCCCAGCCAGATATAATCATTTTGGTCCTGCAGCAGGGAATATACTTTTGAGGAGTTTAATCCATCCTCAACACTATAGTTATCAAAATAGTAAGTTTGAGCCTGGAGGATTGATGATATGAACATCAGGAGTGAAAAAAAAATTATTCGCTTTGAACAACGAATAATTTTCAGGGACAGTAAGACAGAAGGGATCATAATAATATTATTAATGAGCACTGAATTTATTGCTCTTTAATTATAAAGAAAAACGTTCCGTTTTCGTCTTCCAATCCGGCTATTTTTCCAAACTTCGGTCGTTGTTGATTGTTTTTTACCACAGCCACAGTTACCTGGGAAACGATGCTTTCAATAGGTATACAAGCATTCGGATTATTTGCCAGGGAAGTGGCAAACGTTCGCGTAAATTGTGAATTGTCTACTGCCAGCTCATAACCGGCAGATGAGAATACCTGTGAAGATTTGGACCTGGTGTCTTTCCAGTTATCACAACTCCTGTCGGATGGTATAGACCGCATAGCCTGGTAAAATGTAGGTCCTGATTCACAAGCATCAGTTACTATCAGAGTATGTGTTAACGAAATTGCATAGGATTGCATAGATGCTTTCAGTGTATTAATATTATAATAAGTAAACTCGTCATCACGTTTGGCATCAACAGGTATCCAGTAACCTGTTTCATTAATGAATTTTCCGTGTCCGGCATACCAGACGAAGAGGGAGTTTACATGATTGCTTCGCAGCAGGTCGCGGAGTTCAATGGAAAAGAACTTTTCCATTTCTTTCTTGGTCATATCCTGCTTGGTGATAATATTATGGATTTCGTATTTTGCCAGGGATGCTTTCATCAGGCTGATGTCCTTTACAGGGCCCTCAAGGCTGGCAAAGGTTTCATAGTTTGAATTTTCAATAAAAACAACCCAGGTTTTCCCCATCGGGTTAGATTCAGAGATGATAGCACCTTCTCTGTTTAATAAAAATTCTGCTTCAGTTTTGTTTCCATACATATCTTCAGCTACAACCGTGAACTTGTTCTTATTCATAATATCAATGTTAGCCGAGAATTTTGGATTTTCAGCATCAACACGGTAACTTGCTGTAACTCCTTCAATAAATATGGATCTGATCCTGCTTTCATCTGTTATTTGCCCTTCAATATATAAGCTGGGCTCATTGCTTTCCAGGTAAATAAGATTATTATCTGATGCATACGGAGCTAAGATTTTTACGACCGGAGGATCTACCTCTGTACGCCTGATCGGGAAAATCCCGGTTTGTTTATTATCATATACATCAAGAGCAGTAATTACCAATTCATTAAAACCTCTTATATCAACATCGGTTACAAATTCATAATGGTTCTCTTTCTTCTCAAAATGCACATCCTTATCGTTTATTTTCAGATATTCCAAATCACTTTCATCCCAAACCTTACCTTTTAAAAGGATGGATTCTTTATCACCGGGTAATTCAAGAATAGTTCCGCTTTTTGGTTCGGGATCAACAAGAATAATTTCCGGCTTGTCATTTTCCCTGTTTATTTCAAATAACCTTGCTTTTGTCTCATCCAGCAGTTTTCTTGCATTGACATCATATTCCGAAAGTTTGGTGATGGTTTCATAGTCTTTAGCAGCGGCTGCATAATTCATTGAATGTTCGTATGATCTGGCCCTCGCAAAATAATAATCCGGATTTTCCTTGTCCAGTGAAATAGCAATGGAATAGTCGCTGACAGCATTCAGGTGCTGATTAAATTGCTGGTAATAACTTCCACGAAGGAAATACCATTCAGGATTGTCAGTATCGAAAATAATTATTCTTGAGATGTCATTTATCCCGTTGGGATAATCAAGTTGTTTAACATACAGATCACTTCTGATATGATAGGCTCTGATATTTTTTTTGTCCAGGTTTAGCACGTAATTACAATGTGTCATGGCCTTATCAAATTTCCCCCGGTCCTTGCATAAGTCAGCCAGCTCAAGATGAGCCTTGACAAAATATCTGCTTTTTGAGATAGATTTATCAAAGAATTTTTCAGCTTTGTCGAATTCTTCAAGTTTTACTGATATAACTCCCATGTAATAATTGTTAAGGGAATTATCTTTTATTACCAGGGCGGTATCGGCAACTTCGCGGGCCCTCTCGAACTTCTCCAGTGCAAGAAGGGTTTCTATTTTTTCCTGATACGGAGGCAGTACTCTTTTAGCCAGACGTGTAGCTGTATTTAAAGCACTTAAAGCCTGGTTGTATTTGCCAACATCATTATAGCACCTGCCAAGATAATAAAACAGTTCTTCATCTTTGGGTTTAAAAACGGTAGCTTTACTGAAATCTTCAATAGCAGCCTCTTTATTTCCAAGCTTATCATATAATTTACCTCTTTCAATATAAGCTTTCGTATAATCAGGATCAATATTAACAGCTTTGGTGAATTCTTCAATAGCAAATTCAAATTTCTTTGATTCAATAAAATCTCCCCCGGCTTTGTAATGTCTTTTGGCACTTTGTCCCTCTACATTCATCGAAAATAAAAGGGAAACGATTAATATGCCTGTTAATAAACAACTTCTTTCAACTTTCATCTTTTTTGATTTTATGAAACGGTTTTCCTTATACAATTTTTCCAACTTTCAAATATAAGCAATTTTTTAATTACTTTCCGAAGCTATGTTCTTACCTTTAGGTCATGGTTTTTTTTTCATTAACAAGCATTGGTGACTTGTCACAAAGGTTTAAAAGAGAGTTGAAAGAGCAATATTCAATTTCTGAAATACAGAATTTCCTTTACCTTATCTTTCAAAACCTGATGGATCTTTCACAAACAGATATTCATATCAATCCGGGGAGAAAAGTCTCCTGTTATTTAGTTGATAAATTTACCGCAATTATCAATGAATTAAAACAAGACAAACCAATTCAGTATGTTCTCGGTAAAACGGAGTTTTATGGATGTGTTATAAATGTTAATCCGGATACTTTGATTCCAAGGCCTGAAACCGAGGAGCTGGTTAGATGGATACTTGATGAGGCAGGTGGGTATTCCTGTAAAATTTTTGATATTGGAACAGGTAGCGGGTGTATTGCTGTTGCTCTGGCTAAAAACAACCCTGCTGCAAAGGTGTTCGCATCTGATCACTCTGCTGAAATCCTGAAAGTTGCCAGGGAAAATGCCAGGATCAATAATACTAACGTAAAATTTGCTCTGTTTAATATTATTTTACCTGAAACCCCTGATGTTTATGGTATTTGGGATATTATAGTCAGTAACCCACCCTATGTTACCGAATCTGAAAAAGCACAAATGAAAAAAAACGTTCTAAACTATGAGCCACATAATGCACTTTTTGTTCCTGATAATGATCCCCTGGTTTTTTACAGGGCAATTCTTGAATTTGCTGAATCAAACCTCAGACCGGGAGGGAATATATTTTTTGAGATAAATGAACTTTTTGGAAGACAAATGGTACAATTATTGCAAAAATTCAACTATCAAAATGTCATACTCCGCAAGGATATCAATGAGAAAGACAGAATGATAAAAGGAACAAAAAAATTTAAAAATGATTGAATATCAGGAAAACAAACAATACCTGGCTGCGCTGGGCAAAGCTCAAAAACTTTGCAGCAGGCATGAAACATGTCTGTCCGAAGTAAGGAAAAAACTTGATCAATGGAATGTTAATTCTGCTTATCACGAAAAGATAATCAGCGAACTGATAAAAGAAAAATTCATTGATGAAACCAGATATGCCGGTCTGTTTATTAAGGAAAAGTTCCGGTTAAACCAATGGGGAATAATAAAGATACGTCATGCCATGAAATTAAAGAAAATCCCTGAATATATTGTCAATGATGCAATTGAAAAACTTCCGAAAGATGAATATTTAAGAACACTTGAGAAGATACTGAAGTTAAAGCTTAGAAACCTGAAAACAAGGAATAAGTTTGAACAAAAGGAGAAACTATATCGCTATGCTGCAAGTAAAGGTTTTGAAAATGACAAGATCATGGAGGTGATCAATACAGTTCTTGGTACGTAATACATTTTTTGTAATTTTGAGACTCTGAAACATTGATCTGGAAAAATTTTAATCAAATGATAAATCAGGAACAAATTAACGAATTAGCTGAACGCCGGGATGCGTTAAGGAGGCATCTTTGACATCGATGATCTGAGACAAAAAGTTACTGAAAAAGAAAAATTAACACAGGCGCCTGATTTCTGGAATGATTCGGCTGAAGCGGAAAAGCAACATAAGGAAATTGCCGGTTTGAAAAGCTGGGTTGTTGATTTTGAGGAGGTTGAGACCGGCTATGATGATCTTACCGTACTTTTTGATTTCCATTTTGAAGGTGAAGCTACTGATGAAGAGGTTGAAGTGCAATATCAGGAAGTGCTCAGGTTTATTGAAAAGCTTGAATTAAAAAACATGCTCAGGAAAGAGGAGGATAAGCTGGGAGCAATAGTTAAGATAAATCCGGGGGCAGGTGGAACCGAAGGTCTTGACTGGGCAGAGATGCTTATGCGTATGTATATACGCTGGGGAGAACGGAACAAATACAAGGTAAAGGAACTTTATTACCTGCCGGGTGATGAAGCAGGGATCAAGACCGTGACACTTGAGTTTGTGGGTGATTATGCATATGGTTACCTGAAAAGTGAAAGCGGAGTACATCGCCTGGTACGAATCTCACCATTTAATGCCCAGGGAAAGAGACAAACCACTTTCGCTTCTGTTTTCGTTTCTCCCGCTGTTGATGATGATATCAAGATCGAGATCAATCCCGGTGATATTACATGGGAGACATTCAGGGCAAGCGGTGCCGGAGGGCAAAATGTAAATAAGGTTGAAACTGCTGTTCGTCTGCGACACCAGCCATCTGGCATTGTGGTTGAAAACCAGGAAACACGTTCGCAACAGAAAAACAAAGATAACGCGTTACGGTTACTGAAGTCACATCTATATGAACTGGAACTGAGAAAAAGACAAGAAGAAAAAGCAAAAATCGAAGGTGCGAAGAAGAAAATTGAATGGGGTTCACAGATCAGGAGCTATGTATTGCATCCTTATAAAATGGTAAAGGATATCAGAACATCATACGAAACATCTGATGTGCAAGGAGTTCTTGACGGCAATCTGAATAAACTGATAAAAGCTTATCTGATGGAATTTGGAGGCAGTATGTAATTAATAGTCGGCAGTCCACAGTCCACAGTCCACAGTCGGCAAAAAAGTAAATAACAATCAAACAATTAAAATACAATGGCAACTGGATTTAGAAATTTAACTGTATATATACCAAAAGAAATTTTTGATGATTTAAATAAACGATCTGAAGAAATCGGACGATTACTTAATCACATTCCCGATAAATCGGGACTGAAAAGTATAAATAGCCTGGTCTTCAGATTGCCGGCTGCAGACTGAAGATTGCCGACTTAATAATTCAAAGTATAATGAGATTAGCCATTTTAGGCATTCCAAACTTAAGACACTGAATAGTTACGATTATTTCATTTTTCACAATACAGTAAATCCACATAAAAATAAAATCATGGAATATCGAATTGAAAAAGACACAATGGGTGAAGTAAGAGTTCCTGCTGATAAATACTGGGGGGCTCAAACCCAAAGATCAAAAGAAAATTTTAAGATTGGTAAAGGTATAATGCCGGATGAAATTATATGGGCTTTTGCTTATTTAAAAAAAGCTGCTGCTCTTGTTAATGTCGATCTGAATGTTTTACCTGAGGAAAAAGGTGAAATAATCGCTAAGGTCTGCGATGAGATAATTGAAGGAAAACTTGACGATAACTTTCCTTTGGTTGTTTGGCAAACCGGTTCAGGCACCCAATCAAACATGAACCTTAACGAAGTTATTGCGAACAGAATACACGTTCTCAAAGGAGGGAAACTTGGTGAGGGAGATCGTTTTGTCCATCCTAATGATGATGTGAATAAATCTCAATCGTCGAATGATACCTTTCCTACAGCTATGCATATTGCCGGTTATAAAATGCTGATTGAGATTACTTTTCCCGGAATTGAGAAACTGAGAGATACGCTCAAACAGAAAGCTATTGAGTATAAGGATATTGTAAAAACAGGCCGCACACATCTTATGGATGCAACACCATTAACACTTGGTCAGGAGTTTTCAGGATATGTATCTCAGCTTGATCACGGATTAAAAGCTTTGAAGAATACACTACCGCATCTGAGTGAACTTGCCCTGGGGGGTACGGCAGTGGGTACGGGATTGAACACTCCAAAAGGATATGACGTAAAAGTAGCTGAAAAAATTGCTGAGCTCACCGGACTTCCTTTTGTTACTGCTGAAAATAAGTTCGAAGCATTATCGGCACATGATGCCATTGTTGAAGTGTCGGGAGCGCTAAAACGACTTGCCGTAAGCCTGATGAAAATAGCAAACGATATCAGGACACTGGGATCAGGACCAAGATGCGGCATAGGTGAGATAAACCTTCCTGCAAATGAACCCGGCTCATCAATTATGCCCGGGAAAGTAAACCCTACGCAAAACGAAGCCCTTACAATGGTTTGTGCACAGGTTATTGGTAATGATACCGCCATAGCTATCGGAGGAATGCAGGGTCATTTCCAGCTTAATGTTTTTAAACCGGTAATGATATATAACTTACTTCAATCTGCAAGATTGCTCGGGGATGCATGTGTGTCGTTCAGTGAGAAATGTGCTGAAGGGATTGAGCCCAACCATGCCAATATCAGTAAGAATCTTGAGAATTCACTGATGCTGGTTACTGCACTTAACACTCATATTGGTTATGAAAATTCAGCGAAAATAGCTAAAAAAGCCCACAGCGAAGGGAAAACACTGAAAGAAGCTGCTCTTGAATCCGGATTGCTTACTGAAGAACAATTCGATGAATGGGTAGATCCGGGGAAAATGATAGGATCTCTGGATTAAATAAAAAGAGGGTACTCACGACTTTTGATACATCCTCTTATTTAGTTCAAGATGAAGCATGAGTTAGTCTGATTAATAAATTATCCTATTTTTAATAAGTTGGTTTTTCCGTTTAAACCATTATATTTTATATATAGCCATGAGAATAAAACTATTCATCATTCTATTCTTTATAACAAACTGTGTCTTTGCTCAGAAAAATTTTATGAGCCTTACTATGGGGGCGTCAATTCCTGTTGGTAGCTTCGCAGAGTCAGAAAATATTTATTCGGACGGGTTTGCCGGATCAAACTTTGTTCTCAACTTTGACGCCGCTTATTTCTTTATGCCTGTTGTCGGAATTAGCGGAACCTTTTCTTTCGGTTCCAGTTATGGTGGTGGAGAATCGCTTGAGAATGCAATGTATGATGATGTACTTGAAAAATTCCCGATCCTGAGTGTGCCGGCCGACCCGGAATTTAATTTTGATGCAGGTAAGTGGAACTATGTGAACCTTATGGCGGGACCGCAAATTACTATTCCCCTGTACAACCTGAATATCGACTTTAAAGCGCTGGGTGGATTAAGCTTTGTTTTTGTTCCATCACGGGATATGAGACTTGAACTGGATGGTGGTGAATTTGTAAGCTCGACACAGGGAGATGAGTTAAATGTCGGATATATGCTTGGAACCGGAGTTCGTTTTGGCGTGGGAAGAGGAGCAGGAATCAGATTAGGACTTGATTATTATCATAGTAAACCGGCACTTGTTACAAAAAACAGCTATACTGTCAATAATAATTTACAATCTCTCCCGGATGACCAATTTGAAGTATCTATAAATTCATTGCACCTGGCACTCGGAATTGCTTTCAATTTTTAACCAATCCGGCAATCAGTAAAATGCCGAAAGTCTAAGAGTCAAAAGTCGAAAAGTAAAATGGAGAAACCAAAAATAATAATGTAGCTTATTCTTCTTACTTTCCTGTATTTGAATAGAATGATAAAAATAAATTAATTTTGCTTTGAAAAAACATATCACTATGCCAGGGAGAAAGGGTAATAATTTATTTGAAGATTTCCCCGTTGTATCAACAGAAAAATGGGAAGAAAAGATCAGGCAGGATCTGAGAGGCGCCGATTACGATAAAAAACTTGTATGGCTCTCTCCGGAAAGTATCAGGATCAAACCCTATTACCGTTCAGAACATCTTGAAGGTCTTGATTATCTGAACTATCCTCCGGGAGAATTTCCTTATACAAGGGGATATTGGAAGTCTGGAAACAAATGGGAGATCCGTGAGGATATTCTGGTGAAACAACCTGAAGAAGCAAACAGCAAGGCACTCCGGGCATTGAAAAATGGAGCTGCTGCTTTGGGGTTTAATGTAAACCCGGGTGTGGTGAAAAATTCTGAAGATCTGGCAAAACTGCTTGATGGAATAGATCTTGAAAAAACAAGTATTAATTTTCTTACCGGGACTGAAGGACCCATGATAATTTTGCTGTTAGCAGAGATCATAAAAAAAAGAAATGTAAATCCCGGTGAAGTTTGCGGTTCTGTAAATCACGACCCCATCGGTTACCTGACAATGAATGGCAAATACATCATTAACAAGGAACAGGATTTTGATAACGCCGCCGGACTTATTGAGAACCACGATAGAAAACTTCCTGCATTCCGGTTGATCGGTGTAAACGGGATGAATTTTCGTAATGCCGGCGCTTCAGCAGTAATGGAACTGGCATTTAGTCTCGCTGCAGGAAATGAATACCTTTCAATATTTACCGGAATGGGACTGCCGGTTGACCTGGTTGCTCAAAAAATACAGTTTAACCTGGGTTCGGGGTCCAATTATTTCATGGAAATTGCCAAACTGCGGGCTGCAAGAATGCTTTGGGCCGGAATTGTACAAGCCTGGGGACCGGAATCACAAGAGAGTTTAAAAACTTACATCCACTCTGAGACTTCTGACTTTAATAAAACGATTTACGATCCCTATGTGAATATGTTACGGGCAACTACCGAAGCCATGGCTTCAGCAATCGGGGGCACAAATTCACTCTATGTAAAACCATTTGACCGGAGCTTCAGGGATTCATCCGGTTTTTCAGAAAGAATAGCACGTAACACACAGCTAATACTTAAGGATGAGGCATATTTTGATAAGGTAACCGATCCGTCGGCAGGTTCATACTATATTGAATCCCTGACCGCTTCACTTGCGTCGGAAACATGGAAACTTTTTCAGCAGGTGGAAAAAGAAGGAGGATACATTGCAGCACTGGAGAAGGGTTTTATACAGAAAAAAATTAAAGAAATATGCAGGAAACGAATTTTGAATCTTGCTACCCGGAAAGAAGTGCTGGTGGGAACTAATCAGTATGTGAATTCAGAGGAAACTGCATGTGATGATGCTGTTGTGAGAGAAACCGGTCCGGATAAAAAACTTCCGGATAACCCGGTTGTCGAACCGCTGAAAAAAATCCGCGCTGCAGAAGCGTTTGAGGAATTACGGATGAATACCGAAAAATTTGCAGGTAAAACCCCCGAGGTATTCCTGTTTGGTTACGGTGATAAAAATATGAGAAAAACACAGGCTGATTTTGCCGCAAACCTGTTTGCAATAGCAGGATTTAATATTGTTGATAATACAGGTTTTGAAACGGTAGAGAAAGGATTGGATGCAGTAAGGGAAAAAAAACCGGAAATAGTTGTTCTATGCAGTTCGGATGAAGAATATCCTGAAATTGCAGACATAATTTATCAGAATTTAAGCGATAAAACTATTCTGGTTATTGCAGGTTATCCGAAAAAATCAATTGAAAACCTGAGAGAAACCGGATATAAACATTTCATCCATATTAAAACGGATGTATTGGATATATTAAGAGAATTTCAGCGTGAATTAAAAATTGTTTAATAACAATCGTGTTAGTTTACAAATATGAAACCGGATTTTTCCAGAATAGATTTCAGAGATTTTAAAAAAACATCTCTTAGTAATACCGGGTGGGAGAAACATCATCAAACATCATCCGTCTGGCAAACTGCTGAAAAGATACCGGTCAAACCGGTATTTACCCGGAAAGATATAGAAGAGCTGGAACACCTTGATTATGCCGCAGGACTGCCACCCTTTCTCAGAGGTCCTTATTCCACTATGTATGTTATACGTCCCTGGACTATACGTCAGTATGCCGGTTTTTCAACTGCCGGAGAATCCAACGCATTTTACCGGCGAAACCTTGCTGCCGGTCAGAAAGGATTGTCAGTTGCGTTCGACCTGGCTACTCACCGTGGTTATGATTCTGATCATGAAAGGGTTGTTGGAGATGTGGGGAAAGCCGGGGTTGCCATTGACTCAGTGCTTGACATGAAAGTTCTTTTCGATCAGATACCACTGGATCAGATGTCTGTCTCCATGACAATGAACGGCGCTGTATTGCCGGTCATGGCATTCTATATTGTTGCAGCTTTGGAACAAGGAGTAAAGCCTGAACAATTAACCGGGACAATTCAAAATGATATACTCAAAGAGTTTATGGTTCGTAATACCTATATATATCCTCCTGAAATGTCGATGCGGATTATTGCCGATATATTTGAATATTCTTCCAAAAACATGCCGCATTTCAATTCCATTAGTATCTCAGGATATCATATGCAGGAAGCGGGCGCTACTGCCGATATCGAACTGGCATACACACTGGCTGATGGTCTGGAATATTTGAGAGCAGGGATAAAGGCAGGCATGGATATTGATTCTTTTGCACCCCGCATATCCTTTTTCTGGGCTATTGGAATGAACCATTTTATGGAGATTGCAAAGATGCGGGCTGCCCGGATGTTATGGGCAAAGATCGTAAAACAATTCAACCCTGAGAATCCAAAATCAATGGCCCTGAGAACACATTGCCAGACTTCAGGATGGAGTCTTACCGAGCAGGATCCTTATAATAATGTGGCACGAACCTGCATTGAGGCTATGGGAGCTGCACTGGGCCATACCCAGTCGCTGCATACAAATGCACTGGATGAGGCTATTGCCCTGCCAACGGATTTTTCAGCGAGAATTGCCCGGAACACCCAGCTTTACATACAGGAAGAGACGCAGATCACCCGTACAGTAGACCCATGGGCCGGATCATATTATGTTGAAAACCTCACAAATGAACTGGCACGGAAAGCATGGGAAATGATCGAAGAAGTGGAGAAACTGGGAGGTATGGCCAAAGCAATTGAAACAGGAATACCTAAAATGCGGATAGAGGAAGCAGCAGCCAGAAAACAGGCAAGGATCGATGCGGGGAAAGATATTATTGTTGGTACTAATATGTACAGGCTCGATAAAGAAGATCCCATTGATATCCTGGAAGTAGATAATACTTCTGTAAGAAGATCACAGATTAACAGGCTCAGAGAGCTTAAGAAAAACAGGAACCAGGAGGAAGTTGATAAAGTTCTTGATGCTATAACCGGGTCGAGCCGTACCGGTAAAGCCAATTTACTGGAACTTTCTGTTGATGCAGCGAAAAAAAGAGCTACATTGGGAGAGATATCGATGGCTATTGAAAAAGTTGCAGGAAGATATAAAGCTGTGATACGATCAATATCAGGAATATATTCATCAGAATCAATGGGAGACAAAAAGTACAAAAAAGCCAGGGAACTTGCCGGAAAATTTGCTGAACTTGAAGGCCGCCAACCAAGGATCATGATAGCAAAAATGGGGCAGGATGGTCATGACCGTGGTGCAAAAGTGGTATCAACAGGTTATGCCGATATCGGATTTGATGTTGATATAGGACCACTTTTCCAGACACCTGCCGAAGCGGCAAAACAAGCTGTTGAAAACGATGTTCATGTGCTTGGTATTTCAAGCCTGGCAGGAGGGCACAAAACACTTGTTCCATATGTAATAACTGAACTGAAAAAGCTTGGCCGGGAAGATATTCTTGTGGTAGTTGGAGGTGTCATCCCTTCACAGGACTATAAATATCTGTATGACGCGGGTGTTGTCGGCATATTTGGTCCGGGAACATCCATTTCTTATACTGCAGTAAAATTATTGGAGATACTGATAAATATTATTGAAGAATAAAGTATAATAAAATACCTATTTAAATACCTATTTAAGCTAAAGTATATTTCTGATTAGTAGTTATATACATTTTCATTATACTGCTATCACTCTTGTTTATAATCAGGTTCTTTGGGATTCATTGCCCGTTGTATTTAACTATTCCAAACTTAAGACACATGAATAGTTACCATCTTTTTATTATCTTTGAATTGTAACAATAATAAAATAAACATGGAAGAACAAAAAACTACAGCAGGACAAGGCCTTGGTGTTGCAGGCCTTGTTGTCGGTATTTTAGCAGCAATACTTGCATTAATACCATGTATTGGATGGATTGCCATTATTCCAGGTGTGATAGCCCTGGCTTTGAGCTTAGTCGCTTTTTCACAAGCCAATAAAGGGAATGGCAGTAAAGGTGTGATAATCGGTGCCCTGGTTGTATCCATTATTGCTATAAGTATCGGACTTATTCAAATTTTTTTGGTTGCCACTATTGCATCAAAGGGAGGTCATATTATAAATAAGATTGAAAAAGTAGCCAGGGAATTTGAAGATGAATTTGAAGGTGAGTATGGGAAAGATTTTGAAGAAGCAATGGAAGATGTAGAAAAATCAATGGAAAAAATTGATGACGATCTTGAGAAAACAATGGAGAAACTTGAAGAAGACATGGAAGAAGTAAGCGACCGGTTTGAAGAACTGAGCGATGAGGAAAAAGCCGGAAAAATAGGGAAAGCTGCCGGGAGAGCATTAAAAGAGTTTTTGGAGGAAATGAAAGATACGACAGATATTAAGTAGTATCAATGAAAATATTTCCCGGTTGGCAGGATGCTTACCATAGAATAAATATGATCTTTGCCGGAGTAATTGTAATGATATTCCTTTACTCCGGTTTTTTTTCTCCCCGGGAAGATAATTATCCTGTCAAATGTGTTCATAAAGAAATTCTTGGAAAACCTTGTCCCTCCTGCGGATTGTCACACAGTTTTTCGGAAATTATAAGGGGAAATTTCAAGAAAGCACGGGAGTGGAACCTCAACGGTTTCCCTGTATTCTTTTTTTTTCTTATCCAGTTGTTTCTGAGGGTGCTGGTATCGGTTGTATATGCCCGAAAGCCGGTACATGTACAATGGATAATCGCCATTGACATTACTGTCTCACTATTGTTATTTCTCTACTGCTTCAGGTACCTGATACTGTTCCTGTTTACCACTTTCTGATCAGCTGTTCCCAAAATATTCTTCAAGAGTAAAAGTCTCTCTGACCCGGTATCCTTTTTTTGCCTTATCTATCGAACAGCATTCATTATAAACATCATGCTGAAAAAACAGGATATAATCGTTTTCGTAAGCCTCTTCTAAAAACCGCTCTTTTTCTTTAAGTGTTACAAGAGGTTGTACATCGTAACTCATATTCCAGACAGTTCGGATATGGGCTGTTGACGGGATCAGATCAGCCATGAAGACGACAGTTTTTCCCAGGTAATTGATAAAAGGTATAATTTGACCTGCTGTATGACCATTAAACAATCTGACCCTGAAACCCGGATATAATTCGATATCATCTTCAATGAATTTTAATTGACCACTCTCATGCATGGGCAGCATATTTTCGTCAAGGTAAGCATCTGCTTCTCTTTTATTAGGATTCATAGCCCATTCCCACTGCTGCCGGCTTACCCAGTAATTTGCATTGGGGAATACCATTTCAAATCCGGTTCCGGTACTGCTGTTTTTTACTCCTCCGCCACAATGATCGGAATGGAGATGGGTAATGACCATATCTGTAATATCTTCCGGCTGGTATCCATACTTACCTAAAGCACCTTCCAAACCAAAACCGCCATGTAATTGAACAAAACTGAAAAATTTTTCATCCTGCTTGTCACCCCACCCGTTATCTACCAGAATACGTTGTTTTCCATTATCAAACAAAACAGAACGGCTCGCCCAGCTACAGAGATTGTTGTCATCTGACGGATATTGTTTTTGCCACAATGTTTTCGGAACCACTCCAAACATGGCGCCACCATCAAGCTTGAAATTGGAAATATGAACAGGTACTAATTTCATATCTTAATTCTTTATCTTTAGTCCCCAAAGATAAAAGATTATTCCGGACCCGGGAGGGTGTTGATTTTTGCATTCCGAGAACGAATTATTTTATGAAAATCCATTTTATAGCAATTGGGGGCAGTGCAATGCATAACCTGGCCATCGCGTTAAGCAAAAAAGGGAATCAGGTAACAGGTTCTGATGATGAGATTTTTGAACCTTCAAAAACAAGGTTGACTGATGCAGGCATTTTGGCTCCTGAAACCGGCTGGTTTCCTGATAAAATAACCGGGGAAATTGATGCTGTTATCCTGGGGATGCATGCAAGAAAAAATAATCCGGAGTTGCTCAGGGCGCAGGAGCTGGGTTTGAAAATATATTCATATCCGGAATATTTTTATGAGCAAACCAGGAATAAAAAAAGAGTGGTGATAGGTGGAAGTCACGGAAAAACAACCATCACTTCCATGATCATGCATGTATTGAAATACAACGGCATTCTTTTTGATTGGCTCGTAGGTGCCCGGATCGATGGATTTGATACAATGGTAAAACTGGACGCTGACTCAAAAATTGCTGTGATCGAAGGAGATGAGTATTTATCTTCCCCTATTGACATGCGCCCGAAATTTTTACTTTATAAACCCCATATTGCATTGATCAGCGGAATTGCGTGGGATCATATGAATGTTTTCCCAACCTTCGAAAATTATCTTGACCAGTTCATTGCTTTTGTGAAGAGCATTGAGAAAGGCGGAACATTGGTTTATTGTAATGAGGATGAGAATATAAGAAAAATAACAGGCCGGGCAGAAGAATCGGTCCGGAAAATACCTTATAATACCCATCCTTACGCGATCAGGAATAATCAGACATATCTTGTTACGGAAAGTGAAGAGATCCCGCTGAAGATATTCGGGAAACATAATCTACAGAATCTGGAAGGGGCAATGAAAATTTGCAGGGAACTGGGTTTGAGTGATAAAAAAATCTATGATGCCATAGAATCTTTTCCCGGAGCTTCCAGGAGACTTCAGGTTTTGGAAAAATCGGATAACAGTATAGTCTTTTTCGATTTTGCCCATTCACCATCAAAACTAAAGGCTACCATCGATGCTGTAAAAGAACAGTTTCCAAATAAAAAACTGGTGGCAATTATTGAATTGCATACGTTCAGCAGTCTGAACCAGGATTTCCTGCCGCAATACAAAGGAACAATGAACAAAGCAGACACTGCACTTGTCTTTTTTAGTCCGGAAACGGTAAAACACAAGAAGCTGAAACAGCTAAACCCTGAACAGATCCGTAAAGCATTTGACCCGGCACGTATCGAAGTGTTTTCATCAACATCTGCCCTGGTTGACCGGCTGGATGAATTGAGTTCAGAAAACACAAATTTTCTTTTCATGTCTTCCGGCAATTTCGCAGGTCTTGAGATAAAGGAATTGGCTGGCAGAATTATTAAGAATTCAGTCAAATAATTATCAAATATTTACTTTTGATATTACATTTGTTCAGAGTCGATATAACCAGCTAACATTAATTGAAAAAGAATGATAAGAAAAATATTTTTACATGGATTTTTATTATTGGGGTTATCTTTTTCATTATTTTCTCAGGACACCTTAAAAGCGCCGGACTTAGTAACAGACAGACCTACCCAGTCAGTGTCTCCGGTAATTGTGCCTGCAGGATCTTTCCAGGTTGAAACCGGTTTTATTCATGAGTTTGTGACATCAGATATTTCAAACACATTTTATAATACCACTTTATTGAAATATGGTTTGACAGAAGGTTTCGAGATAAGGCTTGGAATGGATTATCTTAAAAATGTCGAACAATGGAATGATGGTGATACTCAATTTATTACAAGAGGATTCACACCGGTTGTTATAAGCTCGAAACTACATATAGCGAGGGAACAGGGTATATGGCCTGAAGTAGCTTTTTATGCCGGGGTAGGTGTTCCCAAAACCGGTGCCGGTGCATATATGACCGGTTATCTTGCACCTACGCTCAAGGTTTTAGCATCGCATACCATTGGTAAAAACTTTTCACTTGGGTACAATATCGGAACTGTATGGGATGGCGAAACGCCACAACCAACAGGAATCTATTCTGTTGTTATCGGGATGACTGTTTCTGAAAGGATTGGGATTTTTTTTGAAAACTATGGTTTTTTCAGGAAGGGATTTTTCGACTTCCGTTCGGATGCAGGAATTGGCTGGTTATTAAAAAAGAACCTGCAAATTGACCTGTCAGGAGGTTTGGGGCTAAACAGTAAAGCGCCAAATGGTTTTATTAGTTGCGGGATTTCATGGAGAGTGCCGTAATACCCTAATGCAATTCCTCCGCTTTAAAGTTTTGATGAATAGCATCAGCTATTGCATCATACCAATTGATTTTTACAGTGATAGCATCCTTGATTTGGTGTATTTCTTTAATCGTTAACTCCCGTTCTATTTCCTGTTCAGCTACTGTTTGCACATCTTCAATACATAGCGAATAGATAATTTCTTTTCTGTATGATTTTTCCATTGTTTTTCTCTTTACACAAACAAATTTACTAAAATGAATTAACGCAATCAAAAAGAGTTACAAACAGGTTATTTATAAATTATATTGTAGAAATTGTTAAAATTTTATTCATTCAGTTTCTCACCGCAAAATTTGCAAAAAACAGCATCTGTTTCATGTCCTTCTTTCATGCAATGCGGGCAAACCTGTGTTGTGACAGCTTCACGCCGGGCCTGGCTGAATTCTGCGGTGATAATACCCGTAGGTACGGCAATAATCGCATATCCAAGTATCATAACACAGCTTGCAAGGAGCTGACCTAATGCTGTGGCAGGAGCAATATCTCCATATCCAACGGTAGTGAGCGTAACAATAGCCCAGTAAATCCCTTTAGGAATACTGGTATATCCACTTTCCGCACCCTCAATAAGATACATTACGGTTCCTATCACAAGGACAATTGTGAGAACAGCAAATAAAAATACACTGATTTTGGTTTTGCTGGCTCTCAGGGCTTTGATAATGGTCGCTCCTTCAGTTGTATACCGGGTAAGTTTGAATATCCGGAAGATCCTGAAAAACCGCAAAGCTCTTATAATGACTAATCCCTGCGCTCCTGCAAATATAATAGCAAGGTATGTCGGAATGATAGCCAGCAGATCGATAATTCCGTAGAAGCTGAAAATATAACGGGAAGGCTTTAACACAACACCAATTCTGATAATATACTCCAGGGTGAAAATAATTGTGATGATCCATTCGGCTAAATGAAGCTGTGGCCCGTATTGTTGTTCGATTTTGGGAACACTTTCAAGTATTACAGCAGCTACGCTAAACAGGATGATAAACAGCAGGGAAACATCAAAAAGTTTACCCGCAGGGGTGTCAGCTTCAAAGATGATCTCATATAAACTGACTTTCAGGGAATTTTTATTTTTCATCTGTTCATAAGTTTTTTGTTTTTCAAGCAGTGAGGCAAGTTAATAAGAAAATAGCTTTACAAATTAATTCTGTGAAATATTGTTTTACTGTAGATATTTTATAGTTGACACATTTTTATCCGGGACTGCTTTCGAAATAAACGAATCTTTCGTACATTTGAATAAACTATACAATAACAATGAAACAACTATTCCGGAA
Organism: Bacteroidota bacterium; assembly: GCA_022561875.1. Taxonomy (GTDB): domain Bacteria; phylum Bacteroidota; class Bacteroidia; order Bacteroidales; family VadinHA17; genus JADFUQ01. The sequence goes on from JADFQJ010000012.1 coordinate 59,377, forward strand.
TAATTTTAATGAAGCTCTCGATGTACTGAAAAAATTCATATCCGATGAAAAAAACCTGGATAAGCTTGAAAAAGCAGGTCAGTTACTCCTGAAATCGATCCGGTCAGGGGGGAAGATACTCTCTTGCGGGAACGGTGGATCAATGAGTGATGCCATGCATTTTGCAGAAGAGCTTACCGGAAGGTTTCGTGGGAACAGGGACTCTATTCCTGCAATTGCCATTTCTGACCCGGCTCACTTAACATGTACAGCCAACGATTTTGGATACGATTTTGTTTTTTCAAGGTTTATCGAAGGGGTGGGAAAAAAAGGTGATATATTGTTTGCAATCAGCACCAGCGGGAATTCTGCCAATGTGATCAATGCAATTTATGCTGCAAAAGAAAAGGGGATGAAGGTGATAGGGCTGACAGGCAAAAATGGCGGGAAAATGGCTGATCTGTGTGATGTGGAGATCAGGGCACCCGAAACAAAATACTCTGACCGGGTTCAGGAAATACACATTAAGGTGATACATTCTCTTGTCCATTATATTGAAGAGCAACTGATCTAAATCTTATTTGAATTATGCTTGTAAAAACATTTGGCAGCGCCGTTTATGGTATTGATGCCACAAAAGTAACTGTTGAAGTAAACGTATCTAAGGGAGTAAACTTCAATCTTGTAGGATTACCTGATAATGCCGTAAAAGAGAGCCAGCAACGAATTGAATCCGCAATCAGAACCAATAATTTAAAATGGCCGGGTGGCAAAAAGATCATTATCAACATGGCGCCTGCAGATATTCGTAAGGAAGGATCAGCATACGACCTGCCGTTGGCTATAGGTGTGCTTGCTGCCTCGGAACAGATAGGTAATCGGGATCTGGATAAATATGTGATGATGGGAGAGCTTTCTCTTGATGGCGGATTACGGTCGATAAAAGGGGTACTGCCTATTGCCATACAGGCAAAAGAGGATGGGTTTAAGGGATTTATCCTGCCTGAGCGAAATGCCCGTGAAGCTGCGGTTGTTGATGATCTGGAAGTTTATGGAATTGAGAACATCAGTGAAGTGATTGCTTTTCTTAGCGGTAAGAAGCAACTGGAACAGACTATTGTTGACACGCGTGTAGAATTCTTAAACAATGTGAATAAGTATGATCTGGATTTTGCTGATGTAAAAGGGCAGGAGGATGTTAAGAGAGCCCTGGAGATCGCAGCAACAGGAGGACATAATGTAATTATGATCGGTCCGCCCGGTGCCGGTAAAACAATGCTGGCAAAACGCCTGCATACCATTATTCCGCCTCTTACCCTTCGTGAAGCATTGGAAACAACAAAAATACACTCAGTTGCAGGTAAAATTGACAGAAATACTTCTCTTATGACCGGCAGGCCATACCGGTCGCCACATCATACAATATCAGATGTAGCCCTTGTCGGTGGAGGGACATACCCCCAACCCGGGGAGATAAGCCTGGCCCATAACGGAGTTTTGTTCCTCGATGAACTTCCTGAATTTAAACGCACCGTGCTTGAAGTAATGCGTCAACCTCTGGAAGACCGTATGATCACTATTTCAAGAGCAAAATTCACCGTGGAATATCCTGCCAGTTTTATGCTGGTGGCCTCAATGAACCCCTGTCCATGCGGATATTACAACCATCCTGACAGACAATGCATGTGCATCCCCGGGATAGTGCAAAAATACCTGAATAAAATCTCCGGACCATTGCTCGACCGGATAGATATTCATATTGAAGTGATCCCCGTTCCGTTTGATAAACTATCTGATAAAAGGGATGCGGAATCGAGTGAGAAGATCAGGGAAAGGGTTATTAATGCACGGAATATCCAGGAAAAACGGTTTACTGATAATCCGGATATCTATTGCAATGCACAAATGAATACAAAACTTCAGAGAAAACATTGCTATATCGACCAATCAGGCAAGGAGATGCTCAAGAATGCAATGGATATGATCGGACTGTCGGCCCGTGCCTATGACAGGATATTGAAGGTTTCAAGAACAATTGCTGATCTTGAACAATGTGAAAATATTCAATCCAATCACCTCGCTGAAGCTATCCAGTACCGGAGCCTCGATAGGGAAGGATGGGCTGGTTAAGGAAGAAGGGAAGAAAGTAAGAAGTAAGAAGTAGGATGTCCTGTCCTGAAAAATGTTTCATATTTTTATGCAACAAATGGTCCAATTTCATTTGAAAACATACAATTTGATAAGAGGACATGAATATGGCCAAAGCTTCACGTGAATTTCAGGTTTTCGCCAAACCGGTTGGCTCCATCTGCAATCTGGATTGTCACTATTGTTACTACCTGGAGAAGGAACACCTCTATCCAAAGGGCGAAACGTTTCGTATGCCCGACGATATTCTGGAGGAGTACATTGTCCAGCACATCAATGCTTCACCCGATCCGGTAATCAGCTTTTCCTGGCATGGTGGGGAACCGACTATCCTGGGACTGGATTACTTTCGCAAGATTGTAGCACTTCAGCATAAGTATCAGCCATCTAATCAGAGTATCACCAACGGTATGCAAACCAATGGTACACTCCTCAACAAGGAATGGTGCCACTTTTTAGCAGCAGAAAGCTTTACTGTCGGGATTAGCCTGGATGGTCCGCAGAAGTTGCATGACCGTTATCGCCTAACCAGGGACCAAAAGTCTACTTTCGGGCGAGCTATACATGGATATAACCTCTTACAGCAACACCGGGTTTTATGTGAAATACTATGTGTAGTTAATGCTGATAATGTCCGGCAACCTCTTGAGGTATACCGATTCTTTAAACAACTTAATGCCCAATATATAACTTTCATACCTTTAGTAGAGCCGAAGACTAATTCCAAAAGCGGCGTAAGCTCCCCCACTGTGCAGGCTGAATCATTTGGTGTTTTTCTCTGTACCATTTTTGACGAGTGGATAGCGCAGGACATCGGACGGGTCAAAGTTCAAATATTCGAGGAGGCTGTCAGAACTGCCTTCGGACAGGAACATACGCTTTGTATCTTTAAAAAGACCTGTGGCGGTGTTCCCGTCGTAGAACATAACGGAGATTTCTATTCATGTGACCATTTCGTTGACACTGAACATTTACTTGGAAATATAAAGGAAACACCATTGGTAGAATTGCTCGGGAATCCGGCGCAAAAAACATTCGGGCAAAACAAATTGGATGCATTACCGCGTTATTGCCAGGTATGTGAGGTCAGGGCTATGTGTAATGGTGGGTGTCCGAAAAACCGATTTATCAAGACACCGGATGGTGAACCGGGACTGAACTACTTGTGTGTGGGTTACAAACATTTTTTTACTTACTGTTTACCTTTTGTTGAAGAGGTAGCTGCACAATGGCGACGACAAACATTGGAACAGCAAATCCCGCAGGCACGCGGTGCAGATGCACGATCAACTCCAAAAACGGGACGTAACGATCCATGCCCATGTGGCAGTGGTGAAAAATACAAGAATTGCTGTAGAGGCAAATAATCCGTTGAACCTGACTTATCCAACATAAAAAGGTACTGGCAAGACGTTAGGTTTTAAGCTTCTCTTTGAAGAAGGCAATTGTACGCTTCCAGGCAAGTTCAGCCGCTTCTTTGTGATACCGGTTAGGATTTGAGTCGTTATTAAACGCATGCCCGGCCCCCTCATAAATATATATCTTGTAATCAATGGAGGCTTTCTTTAGTGCCTCTTCGAAAGCAGGGATACCACTGTTTATTCGTTCGTCAGAACCAGCATAATGTGCAAGTACAGATGCTTTAATCTTTGGGACATCCTCAACCGCAGGTTGCCTGCCATAATAAGGAACCGCTGCTGATAAATCGGGAGAGTTAACTGCAACCTGGTTTGTCATTCCTCCTCCCCAACAGAAACCCGTGCATCCGACTTTTCCTGTTGATAAAGGATGTGTTTTTAAGTATTGAACCGCAGCAACAAAATTTTTCATGGTCGACTGACCATCAAGCTCACGCATTAACGATCTTGCCTTATCGACAACCTCTGGTGTACCCCCTAGTGGTGATAGAGCATCTGGTCCAATCGCTAAAAACCCTTCCCTGGCCATACGCCTTGTAACATCCTGGATGTGGGGCTGAAGACCTTTGTTTTCGTGTATTACAATTACACCAGGCAATTTTTTCTCTGTTTTTGGTCTTGCCAGATATGCACGAACTTCCCCTGTTTCACCCGGATATTTAATAAATTCCGTGTGAAGGTTGGGATCATCATTTGGAAAGGTAGCGGCTCTGGCATAGTTATTCTCTAATAGAGGAAGCAAAGTAAATGCGGCTGCAGTGCTACCGGTTAGCACAAATAATTTCCTGAGGAATACACGACGATCCAGTCGTCCTTTTGCATATTCATCGTACAAGTCACTAATTTTTTTATCCATAGTTCTTTTTTTTCTAAATTATTATTGAATAGTGTAGTATTTTATATAATCCAGTTGGTGGATAAATGCTGGAGTTTTTTTTCAAAATAGTTTCTATCGTTTTTTGTATGTTCAAGTAAATTTAATTTAACCGAATGATATATCCAAAAAATAGTGATTTTATAAAAAACGGGACTGTTTAATTATAAGAAGAAATGGATATAAAAACAATAAAAAATCAGCCGCATCCTTCTTAAAGAATACTTGTATTCCTATACAGACAATCAGAGAAAATGGAAATCATGCGTCTCGTCGGGAAGTCAGAATTGTCTATTAAAAAACGCTTCAGGAATTGGTCATCAACCGCAGCATTTTTTACAGCTGGTATAACCGTTATCTTGAATGCAGTGAAGCCGTGCGGAGGACCAGGTCAACTTGAGAGTTTTGTTAGAAACTCCCCATTGAAGTTACTACTTCGTTTACTTCCTGTCGATTATCAATTTTCCAGCGACACCTACGTTCTCGGGGGAATTCTCTTTGATGAGAACGACGATCGTTTCCCGCGGCAAGCTGTACGCTTTAGTGGCAGCATCAGTTAACTCTTGAACAAGAATTCTCTTTTTGTCTACATCCTCAATAATAGGACCTTCGATACTAATGTTGGGCATCTATTCTCCTTTCTATACTGTTTATAACATATTATTCTATTGCCAATAGTAACAATAAATGAAAAAATAAGCGTATTATCCATATAATCCAATAAAAAATTCACGCGTATAATCCAATCAAAACAAATGAATTATTTACAGAATTACACGAAAAGAGATTTTGCTCAATTTCTACTCACACAATTTACCCTGTGAAATATTGCTTTGCAATAAATCTTCGATTTATTTCACAGGGTGAATTATTTGGTAATCGTCAAAAAAACTTTTAACTTTTCAGATTAATTTGCCCGGGTTTAATCAACAAATAAACTACAATGTCTGACAAAACTAATAATCCATTCCAATTCTGGCAGGAGTTAAAACGCAGAAAAGCCTTTAGTGTAATTGCCACGTTTGCTGCTACTGCATTCATCATCCTTAAAAGAAGAAAAAGAATTATTAAACAATAATTATCTATATAATACAGTATTTTGGGGGAAGATTTGAAATGAGAACAATTTTTATATTTATAATCTTAATTATTCTAGTTAATAATAAAATAGCTTATCCGTACTCAAAACATTATCAAAGAAATGTTTCTCAAGATAACATACAAACAGATATAACAATACTATTAGAAGAAGCAATTGAATTATATAATACCGGGAAAAAAGATGGAAAATTTGAAGCTTCAACTAAGTTGTTCAATAAAATAATTCAATTAGACCAAAAAAATGTTACAGCTCATTTTTATTTAGGAGAGATTAATTTCTTAAAAATGGAAATATCCTCCATATTCCGAAAGAAAAAATATGGGGATATAGCTTGCAAAAAGTTTGAAATAGTTGTGAAACTTGATCCCAAACATCATAAAGCACATCATTATTTAGGTCGAATGTATCACATGTCACCTATATGGTATGAAGATTTAAGAGAAAAAGCCATTGAAGAATTTAAGATAGCATTAAAAATAAAGCCAGAGTCAATTGAAACTTTAAGGTATTTAGCCATGGCTTATGAAAAATATAATGATGTTTATAATGCAAGAATAATCTGGAAAAGACTTTTAAAATTAAAACCTGATGATAAAGAGACTCAGGAAAGATTAAAAAATTTGAGCAAATAAAAACTTTTCAATTTGATAAATGAACAATCAATAGAGAATTGGGGAGTTAGAGAGGAATTCCTGCTAGTGAAATTGATTTAGGATTTAAAATTGATAACAAATTTGCCCTGCATCGCCTTCACGTAGCCGCTTCGGAAGAGCAAGGAAAGGGCATGTGTCTTTGGGACGAGTTACTAAAAATCGCAAGCTGTCCCTGTTTACTCTTTATTTTGATAAAATTATTATTAAGATTAATTTGGACTTTTTAGAATATAAATTCTAATACATTGAAACATATAAAATCTGGATTTGGATACTTAACACTTATTGTACTTATAAGCATAGTACTATTACATTACGGCTGCAACAAAACAGAAGAAACTGAAAACGAAACTCCAACTGTTACAGTAACCGATTACGATGGAAATACTTACAATACAATAAAAATAGGTAACCAATGGTGGATGGCCAAAAACCTGAAAACCACTCATTATGCCAATGGAGCTGAAATAACATTAGTTGAAAGCATTTCAGGCTGGGATGCTTTAGGTTACGATGACAAAGCATATTGTTATTATAACAACAATGAAAATAGTGAAGCCAGTACTTATGGCGTATTATACACCTGGGCAGCAGCCATGAATGGTGCTGTAAGCAGCTACAATAACCCAAGTGGCGTGCAGGGAGTTTGCCCATCTGGCTGGCATTTACCAAGTGATAATGAATGGAAAGAACTGGAAATGTATTTGGGGATGTCACAAGCCGATACCGACGATACAGGACATAGAGGTACAAACGAAGGCAGCAAACTTGCCGGAAGCTCAAGCCTTTGGTTTGATGGGTGGTTGGAAAATGACACTGCATTTGGCACATATGGATTTATGGCTCTGCCCGGGGGCGGCCGGCGCTACATTGGCAGTTTCGGCCATTTGGGCGAAAGCGCCAACTTTTGGAGTGCTACAGAGCACAATAGCTCAGTCTCGTGGGGCCGCCACCTGTACTACAATTACTCCGCAGTTAACCGGTACAGCGACATCAAGGCTGACGGCTTCTCGGTGCGCTGTGTCAAGGATAATTAACATTTTAGCTATTTACCCTGAAGGAAGGAACAACCGTATCAGGGTTTGACTATTTGCCGCCAAGCGGCGCTAAAAAGCAAATTAGTACAAAAAAAGATCCCAAAGAAATTGAAAATGAGATATTTTATGTTGTATTAAACTATATATAACATTATTATGAATCGGTCCGCCGGGTGCAGGTAAAACAATGCTTGCAAAACGACTCAAAACTATTTTTATTTAATTACGAATTCAATAATTTCTTAATAACGGTTGGCCGGTATGACCGGTTTGTCAGGCATGGTTTTAATCAATCACCCTTGCATTAAAAGCCGTAAGGATTTTATTTTCAATAGTGTCAATTCTAATCTTAGCATAAGGATTTTTAACAAAAGCGAATTCAGTTATTCCATCATAATCACGAAATAATATTCCGCTTAAACTTGTGTTTTTACTTGGTTGAAGTAATGCATTCTTCCTAATTTCATTTATTATTCTTCGAGAAGTTGGTTCAATTTGAAACTCAATGTTGCCATAGATTATTTCATCCCAATGTTCATCAGTTAAGTAACCACTTCTATTATAAATTACAACAATTAACGGAAATCCTTTATCTACAATTGGTTTATACTTGGAATTTTTTTTAATAATGCTTCTTCTTACTGCGTGATTTGTGCTATCGAGTTCATTGATTTCATATCCATCCATAATTGAACCAACAGTAGAATGTTCTTTTTTGCTATAATAAATAATACCCTCAATTAAAACATTTTGAGAGGTTTTAAGAGAAAAAGTGTTATGTAGATTTGATTTTAGTGTAGAATCGAAAAGCTTTCTAAAACGATTTTCAATCTCGCTGAGTTTAAGTGATTCTTTGGGTAAATTCTGAATATTAGTAATCGATACTATATAATTACAATTTATTTTGTTTATAGTTTAATCGAGAATTCTATAGTTACCATTGCTGGTTGTGTCTACAAAAAAGCAAAAGTATATAAATGTAGACACCTATTAATATTATATGTTTATTGAAATAAGAAAACAGGGGAAAAATGATAAATATTATCTGGCTCATTCTTATAGGGTTGGGAGTAAAGTTAAGAGGATCTCCAGATACTTGGGATCTAATCTCAGTAAAAATAAACTTGAAAAACTGAAAAAAAGAATATGCCTGCAATAAAGTTAAGGCCATATGAAAAATGAATTGTTAAAAACAGAAGTGGCATGACAGGCAAATACTTCAAAGTATCTTTAATACCGGTTTCACAGGCTCTTGTTGTAAACACAGTTGAAACAGATAGATATAAAATGGCCACCGCCATAAGCGTTATCAAACCCACGGTTGAGAAGAATGGGCTTAAACCTAAAATGAAAATTGTAACAACAAACATCGGCGGTACCAATTGCCTAAACGAAAACAATCCTTTACATTTTTTATATACCAAAGGTTTCCAGAAACCATACTGAGCATATTGACGATACAAATTTGATACGGAATTTCTAACAAAATATCGAGTGGATATTTGTGGGTCGAAGAATAATTTCCCACCTTTACTACGAATTCTATAGTTTAACTCATCATCCTGGTTCCGCGCCATCTCCGTATCGAAAAGACCATACTTGTCGAATGTTTCCCTCTTATAAGTTCCAAATACAACGGTATCAGCATAACCTTCCTTTTTACCAACACGAAACGAACTGTTGCCAACACCAAAAGGATTACTTAATGCAAGAGCAATCGCCGTCCCGCTGTACCAAAAACCCAACGTTTCA
>JADFQJ010000042.1 GCA_022561875.1 Bacteroidota bacterium
TCTTGGTATGCCTCCCTCTGATCTTCCTTATTGGGATGCATTTACAACAGCAGCAAGTATCGTTGCTACCTGGATGCTGGCCAGAAAAATAATTGAGCACTGGATTGTCTGGATTATTATCGATTCTGTATCTTTTTGCTTGTATATTTATAAAGAATTATATGTTACTGTAGTTTTGTTTCTGATCTATACAACTCTTGCATTTTTTGGTTATTATGAATGGAAAAAAAACCTGACAAAAACCAACGAAAGTACATAAAAATTGTCATGACCGGTCCGGAATCGACCGGAAAGACATGGTTGACGAAGCGATTAGCCGGGTATTACCAGACTGACTGGATTACGGAATATGCCAGGGAATATGTTGAGAACCTGAATAGAATGTATAATTTTTCTGACATGGTGGTTATTGCGAAACATCAGATTAATGTTGTGAAAAATTATAAAGGAACAGTTAACAGGTTTCTTTTTCTTGATACAGATCTTATTATTTTGAAAGTGTGGTTTGATGTAATTTACAATGAGTGTCCTGCCTGGTTGACAGAAGCTATTCGTAATCGTAATATCGACCTTTATATACTTTGTGACACTGATATTAAATGGGAAGATGACCCGGTGAGAGAAAATCCGGGACAAAACCGGGAAGCACTTATTAAACTGTATGAGGAAGAACTTAACATGTCGGGGACTCCGTTTGTTGTGATCAGAGGTAATGATAATGCCAGGTTAATGAATGCTGTTGATGCAATTGACAGTATGTTTGGTTAATTTAGTACCTGGGAATAAAATATTCCGGATTTTTTATGCAGATACGGAAGAACCATAATAGAATTACATTATAGGTTAAAAAACCATGGGTAAATATGGTAATGTCTACATTGCGAAGACAATGCAGGGACTTGAAGAGGTGCTGGCGAAGGAGCTGAAAGAATTAGGCGCTTACAGGATAAAACCGGGAAGGAGAATGGTTGAATTTTCCGGTGATCACCGTACTATTTACAAAGCTAACTATTGGCTTCGGACTGCCTTACGGATTCTTATACCAATACGATCATTCAGAGTTACTAATGAACATCAGCTTTATTCTGGTGTAAAAGACCTGGATTGGGAAAAATATCTAAGTCTTCAACATACTTTTGTAATAGATCCCGTTGTATATTCAAAATATTTCAAACATTCACAATATGTTGCTTTGAAGGTAAAAGATGCAATTGTTGATCAGTTCCGTGAAAGAAAAGGCCGGAGACCTTCGGTTGATACAAAGGATCCGCATATCAGGATTAATGTTCACATCAATAATGACCGCTGTACGATTTCGCTTGATAGCTCTGGTGAATCATTGCATAAACGAGGTTACAAGGTTGTACCATACAAAGCACCATTGAACGAAGTTCTGGCTGCCGGGATGATCATGCTGTCAGGGTGGGATAAGAAAATCAATTTCTTTGATCCTATGTGTGGTTCCGGTACATTTCTTATTGAAGCAGCTATGATTTCAGAAAATATACCTCCAGGACGTTACAGGAATAAGTATAGTTTCATGAACTGGCTCGATTATGATCCTGAATTGTACAGGGAAATTCAGGTTAGACCGGTTTCAAAGCAATATAAACCAAAAATACTGGGGAAAGATATTTCATTCAGGGCTATTGCTGCTGCAAGAGAGAATATAAAAAAAACAGGCCTAATGTCGTCCATATCTGTCGAGGTTGGTTCTTTTGAAAAAACGAAACGTCCATGGAGTTCGGGTTTAATTATAATGAATCCACCATATGGCGAGCGGATCAGAATAGCCGCGACCGGCCAGCTATATAAAATGATTGGCGACCATCTTAAAAGAGAATTTTATGGATACAAAGCCTGGGTATTCAGTTCGAATTTTGAAGCGCTTAAGCAAATAGGCTTACGACCAACAGTGAAAGAAACACTGTTTAACGGACCTCTTGAATGTAAATTTCTGAGGTATGAAATGTACCGTTGATCAAAATGAAAAACAATTTCCCGGATAATTTGTTGGAAAACCAATTTTTGTTGTATATTTATAATTAAATATACTTATCTGTTTTTTTTTAATTTTCAGATAAGATGTTATTTTTATCGTTCCTTTGTTTTTGTTTTATAAGTTCTGTTTTTTATTATATTTGTCAATAAATTGCTTTGAAAAACCCGACAAAGGAGTATGAAAACTATTAACCTCAATGAGTTTTAACTTTCAGGAGTATTTTGACGAATTAATTAACGGGAATGTACTGCTGTCCTATAAAGGAAGAATTACTACAGACCTGATAAACAGCGTATTAGACTCTATCGAGACTAAGCTGCAGGATTCTGATGAGCAATCGAAAGTAAGGAAGAAAGTTTACAATGTTCTTGTAGAGAGTTTGCAGAATTTATATCATCACAATGATGATTTACCAGATTCTTTCAAAAAGGAATATGGAGATAGTTTTGGCGTTTTAGTTATTAAGAAACTTGATGATGCCTATAAAATTTCAACAGGAAATTTCATTATTTCTAATAAAATCGCAGATCTAAAATCCCGGATCGATAAGATAAATTCATTGTCGAAAGAAGAGTTAAAGGAGGAATATAAGCATATTCTTAATTTTCAGAAAATGTCGGAAAAAGGAGGAGGAGGACTTGGACTGGTGGATATTGCCCGTAAAACGGGAAATAAACTTAAATATATATTTCATAGTTTCAGTGAGGAGTACTATTTTTTTAGTCTCGATATATTCATTTCGAATTAATTATTAGAAATTATTAAAGAATTATAATATGGAACCTATTTTATATGAAGGAACACCGAAAACACCTTCGGTTAATTTTGATGCCGATAAAGGGATTGTTGAAATCGAAGGAAGATCAATTCCTGAGAATTCCGTTGAATTCTACAAACCTTTGGTTGACTGGCTTGAGAAGTATAAAGAAAATGCACAATCAAATACCAAAGTAATTATTAAGCTTGAGTATTTCAACACCAGTTCATCAAAATGTTTACTTGATGTTTTCAAAAAGCTTGAGGCTATCCATAAAGCGAAAAATCCTGTTGAAATTCACTGGTATTATGAAGAGGATGATGAAGATATGCTGGAGGCAGGGGAAGACTATGAATCGATTATCAGAGTGCCATTTAAAATGGTTGAAATTGTAGAATAATATTTTTTTAATCTGATTGATTTCCAAATTTAAAACTTAGCTGCTCGGAAAAATCCAGGAACCTTTTTAATAATCTTTTATGCAATATAAAGTATAGAAGTACTGTCATAATCCAAATAACAATAACATTAACCCAGAATGTGCTGTACAGTTTTCCAAATAACCTCTTAGTAGGAGCATAGAAATGAGCCTTAATAAATGGATGTTTGGGATCAAGATATATCGGATTTGTTTTTTGGATCAATTCTCCATTGAATTCAATGATCCTGTCTTTTTCCTTTTCATTGGTAACAAATTCCTTAAGTTGGTCGTTAGAATACTGACGTTTGGTTTTCAGAAATGATTCTTTATCTTCTTTCATAAGCCCGGATATGATATTATCCTTTTTATCATTAGCATTGTTAAAAAGTGCAATATTGTACTTCCTGATTAATTCAAGATAGGTATTAGTAGCTTGTATCACTTCAGGAGTAATCTTTTCAGGGTATAAATAATCCAGGTATTTATACTGTACCTTTGTATTGTTTATTAATTCTTTGCCTATTTCATTACGTAATACCAACAGATCTTCTGAAAAACTGGCATTATCTCTTTCGTCCTTACTTATTGCGCGGGATAAATAATTAGTCTTGTTTTTCAATTCATTATACCAATAGAGTTTTTTATAGTTAGCTGCACTCATTGTTTTATCATAGATATAAAACTGTTTCTGGTAATCATTATTTTTGAATTGATAAACAGCCAGTGCTTCGTATCCCCACCTTGCGTGTATAAATTCTCCATAAAAAGGAATTTGTTTGGGGGATGACACAACAGGATTTAATTTTTCGAATTTTACCATGATACCACTGAGTATTATCTGCGGGATGACCAGGAAAGGAATGAGCATGTAAATGGTTACCACAGTTTTGAAACTGTCAGAAATAACGAGCCCAAGCATATTTGACGAAGCCCAGATGCTAAACATCACTATCCAGTAAGCAAGATACATGCCTTTGATCTCCATAATACTGTTACCAACCATTACAAAAGTAAATGCCTGAATAGCTGATATTATGAATAACACTGCTACTTTTGAGAATAAATAACTGGTCCAGCTTAAGTTTAGGAATGCCTCTCTTTTTAGTATTTTCCTGTCTTTAATAATTTCTTCAGCACTTACCATAAGTCCCATAAAAATGCCAACAATAACCGACATGAAAATGTAAACAGGCAAATTGCTGTTATCCAGAAGTGTATATCCTATTTGATTAGATGCACTGTCATTCCAGTATTTAACCAAAAAAGCAAGGAAGAAAGCCAATATGGGTGCTTCCAGGAAATTAACAACAAGATATTGAGTATTAGCGAGTTTTGATAATACGTCTCGTTTAGCGAAAATTGCGAATTGTTTAACTTTATTGGGCGTTTTGAACTGTATTTTTGGTATTTCTTTTTCAGAACCAAGTTTTTCTTCAATTTTTTCTATATACTCTTTATAGAAGTTATTCCATTCATTAGGTGATATTTTTCTGGTGTTGGTTACTTTACCATATTCGTCAAGGACATTTGATTCGACAATATTGAATACTTGTTCCGGGTTTACATTGCCACAGTCTGTACATTCACTCTCGTTCCAGTTTGCATGATGTGCTTTATTCTTAAAATATATAATTGCATCAATGGGATCGCCATTATAGATTAGGAAGCCTCCTACATCGAGGATAATAAGCTTGTCAAACATCTTAAAAATATCGGAAGATGGTTGATGAATAACAACAAAAACAAGCTTTCCCTTAAGAGCCAGTTCTTTTAAGAGGTCAAGAATGTTCTCTGAGTCCCGTGAGGAGAGTCCGGAAGTTGGTTCATCCAGAAATAGTACTGATGGTTCGCGAATTAATTCAAGGGCAATATTCAGTCTTTTTCTTTGTCCGCCACTTATTTTTTTGTCAAGTGGATTGCCAACCTTCATGTCTTTTATTTCAAACAATCCAAGGTTTTGTAAAACTTTGTTAACAGTTTCAATAACTTCCTCTTTTGTATAATTATCGAAACATAGCTTTGCATTATAATAGAGATTCTGGTATACTGTAAGTTCTTCAATCAGCAAATCGTCCTGTGAAACAAAACCAATAATACCTTCAATATCTTCAGATTCCCTATGGATATCTACTCCATTTATAAGCACCTGCCCGGTGGTCGGCACATTTGTTCCATTCAGAACAAATAACAAGGTTGATTTACCAGCTCCACTTGCACCCATTATACCAACAAGTCTGCCAGATTCTTCATCAAAACTTAATTTTTGTATGCCCAACTTTCCTCCTTTAAATCTGTATTCAATATCTTTAACCTGGTATACAATTCTTGATTCCTTAAGTTCAGGTCTGAACTGACTGATAATATTACTGTAATAAATCGGTTTTGTTTTTGGGTCACGGATTGAGGAACCCGGATTGAAAACAAATACCCTGTCTTGTTGGAGAAGTTGCCCGTTCATGTATAATTCACTGTCTCCCATATATCTGAGAGCATACATGTTAGCAGAGGGTACATTGAGAACTCTGATTTGTCCTATTAATGATTTAACAACAAGATGTTTGGTTTTTGGGTGAAAAAAATCTTCATTATTGTCAATAATGAGAATATCAGGAGAACTTGGCAGTTTGCCAAAACTATATGATACAAACGACTCAATTGTATCATATTCATCCATCGAGATGTTAAAAGTATCTGCAACAGTTTTAATAAACTCCAGTTCTTGTTTTGTTATTTCATCTCCATCAGATCTTGAAAACTCAAACAGCTGGATCAGTACAATTATCTTCTGCTGTTGAGTAAGCTGATTGTTGATTTCCGTACATATTTTTAAAACTCTAACTGAGCTTGCTGAAATTCGCCTTCGCTGTTTGTCTTTTTCCTTTTGTTTTTTCTGATATATATTGTAGAAATTGTCAAAAACTTCAATATACTCTTTCACCAATTCCTGGTTCAGCAGGTTGCGTAAGAATGTTTCAACAACTGTTCTCCTGTCGCTTTCATTGCTGGCAGGCCGGGCAATTATTGCGAAGAGTTGCATTAAAGCTTTTAATATTTGTTCGCTCATAATTTATCAGTTATAATAATTAAACTACTTTTTAAATTTCTGAATCCGATCATTTCAGCTTGTATCCAATAAAAAGAAACACGTTAGCTGATTCAATATTTGTGTCATTTAATTGAAGCAATATTTTACAATCCATTGTAAATTTAAATGAAAAATCCCAAGATATAATTTCATTCCGGTTCTGATTTTATTACAGTAATATTTTTCTAAGTTCAGCGATCTTTTCTGAAATTGATATTAAATGATATTCACCTATTACTATTTCAACCCTGCTATTAATAAAGGTAATTTGCTTATCTGGCATAGTAACTGGTTTTATATATTCATAATTGATTTCCACACCATCAAACTCATAAGCAAGTAAGTAAAAATCATTAAATTATCAAAAATGACAGTTAATATTAATGAATAAATTCCCTGAGATAAATGATCACTGAAAAATTATATTCGTTTCGTTTTATTTCCAGTTTAATTTTTTTCCCGTCTTTTCGATAAAAAAACTCATACATGTCGTTTATGGTCAAATTAAAAGCGTTGTTATTATTTATGTATTTAATTTCATCGCCTCTTCTCAATCCGGCCTTATCTGCCGGTGATCCTTCGCGAACATGACTTATCACATAATATGGCAGTTCAGGTACAGGAGCTTCAATATCAATCCCGCTACGGTTCACTTTAAAACGATCTTTAAAGTTATGGTTTTTTATTAAAGTAATTTTCTTGTTTGGATAGTCGATAATTACATTGAATCGGCGTAATATTTCTGCGCCTAAGGTGCCATTTCTATGATCCATGCCGATAGTTTGTCCTGCTGACATGGAATCAGGGAAGGCAACAATAGGATTTGAAATAATAAAACTGCCCAGATGTATTTCAGGAACTCTTCCGAGTTTGCCGAAAATATCCCCGTTTAATCCCTTTCCCAGAAATACCTCAATAGTTGTTTCCGGTAGTTTTATTCGTGAATCAGAAAAAGTATCGAGCCACAGGGAATGACTTGCTCCTGTATCAATTAAAAGTTTGACAGGAACCCTGATGCCGCCATCCATTATAATATATGCCAGAATATATGGTTTGGTTTCGTGTATAATAAGAGGAAGAGTTTCATATCTCCTGTGCCTGTGAAAGATCCACCAGCCAACTTTGTATTCATATGACTCAGGATCATGGAAGGAGATGATTTTTTTGGAATAGTCTATTTCGACAATGAAATTCATAAAAATATTGTATCCTAAAAGTCCATGTATCCGTGTTCCAAATACTGAAGATAAATTGAAAACGTTCTGAAGAAGTATTAACAAGTCCTGATTTATGCCCCGTATGCCGGAAACATAAAAACTGTTTCCGGATGAATGAAGTGCATCAATCGGTTCCCCTTGTCCGAGTCCCTTAATCTTAATCTTTCTGGTGTACTTCAATGAAAGACTGTCGCCGATGGAGAGTTCTGTCATTATTGACGTACTAACACCAGTGTCAAGGATGAATTGTAACGTGTCTGAATCATTGATCACAACAGGCAGAATAATAAGGTTGTTGATGAACCTGAAAGGAAAAGAAAGAGATTTTTGTGTGGGATAGGCAAATGATAAACCCTGTATCTGCTGCTGGGCATGCACCGATGTAATGGAAAATCTGAATAAACACAAACATGTTACCAGTAGGAGCAGGAAGATATTATTTATTCTTCCATGCTTTAAATACTGCATTCTTATAATAAGTTCTTTATATGATAAAAAACTGGTCATATTTTGTGCCAATCGGACTAATTGCCTGATCAATAAATAATTATAATAAATTCAATCATTTGTTTCTGCCCTTCAGATGAACGGTTTCAATACATTAAATATTTGTATGCAAACATAACGCCACAACAACCTTTGTCGTTAGGTGATAAAAGACATTGTAAAAATACAGTTTATCAGGGGAAGCCGAACAAACGAAAAAAATACTAATTGAAAGAAATGAAATTGATTTAATATTCAAAAACTAACAAAATTTTATCTCTTTTTCTGATTATTCTTCATTTGAAAAGCTTTTAATACAATCGTCCACAGTATCATGGATCTTCAAAATATTGTGTAACTGCAAAAGCTTAAATAATTCCATCACTTCATCTGAGATATTGCAAAATCGTAAGTCTCCGTAATTATTATTAGCACTTTTCATCACTGAAAGAAAAACTCCAAAACCGGAACTGTCAATATATTCAACTCCTTTAAGATTTATTACCAGTTTTGTATTAGGTTTTTCAAAGAGCTCAAAAAGCTGATCTTTAATGGGATCAGTTACCAAAGCGTTAAACTTCCTGATGTCATCGAAATTGACAACCACGATACTATCAATTTTTTCAGTTTTCAACATTGTATAAAAATATAGGTTATTATTCTTTAATGATTTCTTTTAGTTCATCAATGGCCTCATTACACGATTGTTTGAAATGATTGATAAATCCCTCATATTTATCAACATCTTTTTCTTCCTTTGCCAGAAGCTCAAATTCCTTCATTTCTTTTGCAAGGTTTTCCATCCCCATTATGGATATCGATGATTTGGCTTTGTGGATTAGATTGCCGAGCGTGAAATATTCCTTTTTATCATAAAGATCTTTCATCTCCCCGGCAAATTCAGAAACCTGGGAAATAAAGATACTAATCATTTCTTTCATAACTCCCTCACTGCCCCCTGACATATCTTCAAGGTATGTTAGATTAACAATTTGAGTTTTTTTCTTCATAGTATTTCCTGTGGTATTTAATGATAAATATAGTAAAAAAAATCTACTCTAAAAATCTTCCTTTAAAATACAAGAAAATATTTGTAAGTTTATCATGGTAAAAAAATCAATTTTTTATTGAAAAAAGTATTTACAAATGAAACAAAAAACGTTCTTACTCATTGTTATTTTTCTGTTCTTTATTATCTGTGCTTCAGCTCAGGAAAGACTTAAGATTAATAGGTCTGTTTTTGACATTGATGAACCCGGATTACAATCAGCGTGGAATCATCTAAGAATGGGAGATAAATTCTTCAAAAATGGCAAAGGTACATTTCCGGAAGCAACGAAAGAATATCAATATGCCCTTCAGTATAACCGGTATAATCCTGAATTAAACTATAATATTGGTGTATGTTGCCTTTATTCTGATAAACAGGGAGATGCGCTTGGATACTTTCAGAAAGCATTTGAATTTAATAATAATGTGGCTCCTGATATACATCTGTTACTGGGTAGAGCATATCAATACAATTATCAGTTTGATAAAGCGATTGAAGAGTATAAAACTTACATTGGAGAGCTTACACAAAAGGAAAAAAAGAAACTGGATATTGATACTGAAAGATGGGTACAGGAATGCCGTAACGGAATAAACCTGATGAAGGATACCTTACGAGTAGAGATAACAAATATCGGCAATAGCGTAAATTCTAAGTTCGATGACTATAATTCAGTAATATCGAAAAACGAAAAGAGGATGTATTTTACCTCCAGGAGGCCATTCTATGCAAGACCTGACAGAAATTATTTTGATAATAAATTCAATGAAGATATTTATGTAAGCTATAATGAGAATGGCATTTGGGGTTTGGCTCAAAATCTTGGAAAAACTGTTAATAGTAAATATAATGACGCTGTGCTTGCTATTACTCCCGATGCCCGGAAGCTTTTTTTATACAGGGGTGTTAAAGGAAAAGGAGATTATTATGTAAGTGAAGCTAATGGAGATAAATGGAAATCTCCTAAGAGGTTTTCCGGAAAGTTTAACTCCCGCTCCAGAGAAACAACACTCAATTTTACTGAAGATGGGAATAAGGCAGTTTTTGTAAGCTCAATTAAAAAAGAGACGATCGGGGGGACTGATATTTACTTTATCAAAAAAGGACCAAATAATAAATGGGAGAAACCGGTGAACCTGGGTGAAACTGTCAACACAATCTATGATGAAGAGTGTGTATTTATTGATTCGGTTGGAAATACATTGTACTTCAGTTCAAAAGGACATAATAGTATGGGTGGTTATGATATCTTCAAAACAACCTTGGATGAAAATGGTATTTGGTCAAAACCTGTTAATCTGGGCTTTCCCATAAATTCACCCTATGATGATTTATTCTATGTACCTACCGGGGATACTGCTGTTTCTTATTTTTCATCTGTCAGACAGGATGGTTTTGGGAACCTGGATATTTATAAAATAACCTATTTACCGCCTCCCGAACCGGTAGAAATTGCGGAAGAACCCGAACCATTTGTTGATACAGTAATTGTCATAGTTACTGATACAGTAAAAATTGAGGAACCTGAACCTGAATTTATTGTAAGAGGTTCAGTATTAAATAGTAAAAACTCATCGGCTGTTATGGCAAAACTGGATGTAATTGACATGGATGTAAACCAGGTTATTGCTACCACTGTTTCGAATCGTAGTGATGGTTATTATTCAATAAAGCTTAAAGAGAAGAAAGATTTCGGGATTGAAATTACAGCTCAGGGTTATTTTGTTTATCTTGATATTATTGAGGTTGAAAAAGATTCGGAATCTAATGAGATTTTCCGAAACTTCCTTCTTAAACCGATCGAGGTTGGTGTAAAGATTGTGCTTAAGAATATTTTCTTCGAATTTGGTAAAGCTGTTATTACACCTGATTCATATGCTGAACTGGGCAGAGTGCTTAAGCTTCTGAATACAAATCCGGAACTAAGAATTGAAATTTCAGGTCATACAGATAATGTTGGTTCTTACGCATATAATCAGAAACTATCCGGGCAAAGAGCTAAAGCTGTTGTTGATTATCTCGCGGGTCTGGGTATAGATTTAGCCAGACTCGAATATGTCGGTTATGCCTCATCACAACCGGTTGCCACTAACGATACGGAAGAAGGAAGAGCGCAAAACAGAAGAGTTGAGTTTAAGATACTTAGTAAATAGAACCGGAATTTTTAGTTTATACTTTTACAAATTTTAATGAAAGAAACACCATTTATAAAGTACCATAAGAAATTAGGAGCGAAAATTATATCATTTGCAGGATTCAATATGCCGGTTGAATACAGTGGAATAACTAAAGAACATGTTAATGTCCGCGAGAAACTTGGGGTGTTCGATGTTTCACATATGGGTGAGTTTTGGGTTACGGGTCCGAAGTCATACGAGTTTGTTCAGAAAATTACTTCAAATGATGTTTCAATACTTACTGACGGAAAAGTTCAGTATTCATGTTTGCCTAATGGTAAAGGAGGAATTATCGATGATCTGCTGGTCTACCGGTTCAACAAAGAAAAATACCTGATGGTAGTAAATGCTTCGAACATTGAAAAAGACTGGAGTTGGTGTGTGAAGAATGCATTGAAAGCCGGGCTTGTACCTGGGGAAAATATCCTGAATGTATCAGATGATATCGCCCAACTGGCTGTCCAGGGTCCTTTTGCACTGAAAGCAATGAAGAAACTGACCGAATACCCGGTTGAAGAAATGGAATTCCATACATTCGCTGAAATTGATTTTGCCGGCATTGAAAATGTAATTCTTTCAACTACCGGTTATACGGGTGCAGGAGGCTGCGAAATATATATACCTAATAAATATGCTTCTGAATTGTGGGAAGCTGTTATGAACGCAGGGGAAGAGTATGGCATAATGCCAATTGGTCTTGGTGCAAGGGATACCCTGAGACTTGAGATGGGCTTTTGTTTATATGGTAATGAAATAACTGAAAATACTTCACCTATTGAGGCAGGATTGGGCTGGATAACAAAGTTTACCGAAAACAATAATTTTATTGACAAAGATTTTCTATTATCGCAAAAAGAAAAAGGTGTTACCCGGAGACTCAAAGGTTTTAAAATGATTGACCGGGGAATCCCGCGGCAACATTATAAAGTTACAGATAGTGATGCAAGTTTGGTTGGTGAAGTTACTTCAGGTACTATCTCTCCTATGATGAAAAAAGGAATCGGTATGGCTTATCTAAAAAAAGGATTCTGGAAAGAAGGAACTGAAATTAATATCCTGATAAGAAATAAATCACTGAGAGCTAAAGTGGTGAGATTACCAATATACAAGGGTTAACCAAACAGATCTCATTTACATGTTAAATCGTTTATAATGAGTGATAAGAAGAAAATAGAAGTGTGTTTTTCTCCTGCTCTTTTTCAGTATTATCAGGACAGTTATGCTATTGCAGTGGTAATTGACACGCTGAGAGCTACATCGGCAATTTGTAATGCGTTTCAAAACGGCTTGGAGAAACTGATTCCTGTGAGAACAATTGATGAGGCAAGGGAGTATAAAAAGAAAGGGTTTACCGTTGCTGCTGAAAGAGACGGGTATGTTCTGGATTTTGCGGATTTTGGTAACTCGCCTTTTAATTTCACAAAAGAAAAAGTAAAAGGAAAAACTATTGTTTACAGTACTACCAACGGAACCCAGGCCATTCAGATGGCAAAAAATTGCCACATGGTGGTAATCGGGTCTTTTCTGAATCTGTCGTACCTTAGCAACTGGCTGGTTGAACAGGGAAGAGATGTTCTGCTTCTATGCGCGGCATGGAAAAACAGGTTCAATCTCGAAGATGCTGTTCTGGCTGGCGCAATCACAGAAAAGCTGCTGGCGAGTATCAAGTACTCTACTATATGCGATTCTGCAATTGCATCTCTTGATTTATGGTTACTTGCTAAACCGGATATCCTGGGGTACATCGATAAAGCGGCACAGAGATCCCGTCTCAGGGAAAAAGGCCTTGATGATGTTATTGAATTTTGCCATACCCCGGATTCAGCAAAAGTCATTCCTGTTTTGAAGAATGGATATATTGTGGATATTAGGAATATTAATAAGAAGGCTTAGGCTTAGGCTAAGGAATTTGACTACTCATTTTAACCTTAATTTTGGAGAAAAGTTAAAAATTATTATTAAAGTTACAATTAATACATTTTTCAATTTCTTTGTGAAGCTATATTCTTCCTGGAAATATTTTCGTTATTTTGTATAATATACTTTAAACAATTCATAAAGAAAACCAGATATGAAAAAGCACAATTTTTATGCAGGTCCGTCAGTGCTCCCTGAATATACTGAAGACCAGGTCGTCAAAGCAATTAAGGATTTCAATGGTACCGGGATATCAATCATGTCAATTTCCCACAGGAGTAAGGAGTTTGTAGCGGTAATGGAAGAGACCCAATTACTATTCAAAGAACTGCTCAATATTCCTGAAGGTTACCATGTTCTGTTCCTCGGTGGTGGGGCCAGTTTGCAGTTCGCTATGGTTCCAATGAATTTAATGAACAAAAAATCTGCTTACCTGAGTACAGGGAGTTGGGCAAAAAAAGCTCTGAAGGAAGCGGAAAATTTTGGAGAGATGATTGTGGTTGCCTCCTCTGAGGATAAGAACTTTACATATATTCCAAAGAATTATGAAATTCCTTCAGACGTAGATTATTTTCATATCACTACAAACAATACTATTTATGGTACTGAGATTAAGGAAGATATGGATGTGGGAGTCCCTTTGGTGGCTGATATGTCTTCAGATATTTTCAGCCGTACGGTTGATGTATCAAAATATATTCTTATCTATGGCGGGGCACAAAAAAACCTGGCTCCATCAGGCGTGACATTTGTTATTGTCAGGGAGGATGCCTTGGGAAAGGTAGACCGTACTATACCAACTATGCTTGATTACAAAACCCATATAGGAAAAGGATCGATGTTTAATACTCCACCCTGCCTGATGATATTTGCAACACTGCAAACACTTAAATGGATCAGGAGTCTGGGGGGCGTTGAGGTTATGAATAAAAGGAACCGTGAAAAAGCGGGGTTGCTTTATAATGAGATTGAAAGGAATAATTTGTTCAAACCCACGATTACCAATGAGCAGGATCGTTCAATAATGAATGTTTGCTGGGTGATGAATGAAGATTTTAATGCGCTTGAAAATGAGTTTCTTGAGTATGCCACAGAAAGAGGAATGCTGGGGATCAAAGGACACCGTTCGGCAGGAGGTTTCAGAGCTTCAAGCTATAATGCTTTGCCTAAAGAAAGTGTTGAAGCCCTGATTGCTGTTATGCAGGAATTTGAGAATAAAAAGGCTTAAATTTTAAAATCGTAATAAATAAAAGAACAGTTAATGAAAAAAGTATTAGTAGCAACTGAAAAACCATTTGCACCTGAGACGCTGCCATTGATAAAAGAGATTTGTGATGAAGCCGGCTATGAGCTTGAAGTGATTGAGAAATACGAAAGCCAGGACGATCTGGTTAAAGCCGTTAAAGAAACCAATGCCATTATAGTCCGTTCAGATAAGGTGACTAAGGAAGTAATTGAAGCTGCAGAGAACCTTGAGATCGTGGTCAGAGCCGGCGCCGGATATGACAATATTGACCTCGAGGCTGCTACTGTGAATAATGTTGTTGTGATGAATACACCCGGGCAGAATTCTAATGCGGTTGCTGAACTGGCACTTGGGATGATGGTCTATTTTGCACGGAACCTGTTTAATGGTAAGCCCGGTACGGAATTGAAAGGTAAGAAACTGGGAATCCATGCTTATGGACACGTTGGAAAATTAGTGGCTGATATTGCAAAGGGGTTTGGGATGGAGATATTTGCTTTTGATCCATATGTTGATGATACTGATATAAGCAAAGATAATGTGACTCCTGTTTCATCTGTTGAGGAACTGTATCAGATATGCCGGTATGTCTCTCTCCATATTCCGGCTAATGAAAAAACCAGGAAATCCATCAATTATGATCTCCTGAAACAGATGCCTCAAGGAGGCACTCTCGTAAATACTGCCCGCAAAGAGGTGATAGATGAGGATTCTTTATTGAAAATTATGGAGGCGAGAAAGGATTTTTATTACCTGGCTGATATTGCACCTGATTGTAAAGCTGAAATTGAGCAAAAGTATGAAGGGAGATATTACTTTACTCCTAAGAAAATGGGTGCTCAGACAAAAGAAGCAAATGTTAATGCAGGAGTTGCCGCGGCAAATCAGATAATAAATTTTTTTATAAAAGACGATATTACTTATAAAGTCAATTAAGTAATTAGAAATTTAATATTATGGCAGTATTAAAACCATTTAAAGGGATCAGACCAACCAAAGAACTTGTTGAAAAAATAGCCTCCCGTCCTTATGATGTTTTAAATTCGCAGGAAGCGAGAGAGGAAGCTAAGGGTAATGAATACAGTCTTCTTCATATCATAAAACCCGAAATTGATCTCGACCCTGATGTGGATGTGCACAGTGAAGCTGTTTATAATAAAGCGGCAGAGAACTTTAAAAGTTACTTGCAAAAGGGATGGCTGGTTCAGGACAAAAAAGAACACATTTATATATATGCCCTGACAATGAATGGTAGAACGCAATATGGTATTGTCGGAGGGGCTGCTTTAGATGATTATCTGAACGGTGTGATCAGGAAACATGAACTCACCATGCCCGACAAGGAAGAGGATCGCATGAAGCATGTGCGGGTTAATAATGCTAATATCGAACCGGTATTCTTTTCTTACCCGGCTCATGCAGAACTGGATAGGCTCGTGAAAAAATATGCAGATTCAAATGATCCTGAATACGATTTTGTTGCCGATGATGGCATCGGTCACCATTTCTGGGTGGTTTATGATGATGAGGTAATCCGCCGGATCGTTTCATTGTTTGAAGAAATCCCTTTTACTTATGTAGCTGATGGTCATCATCGTACAGCTGCAGCTTCCCTAGTGGGTGAGGAGAAAAGGAAAAACAATCCAAACTATAAGGGTGATGAAGAATATAACTTTTTTCTGGCTGTGCATTTTCCTCATAACCAGCTTACTATCATTGATTATAACAGAGTGGTCAGGGATCTGAATAGTCTTGCTCCTCATAAACTCCTGGAGAAACTTGAAAAGGGTTTCATTGTCGACGAAAAAGGGACAGATATCTATAAGCCCCGTAAACTGCATAACTTTTCAATGTACCTGGAAGGAAAATGGTACTCACTTACCGCTAAAAAAGAAACCTACGATGATAACAACCCGATCGGGGTACTGGATGTAACAATACTTACAGAACAAGTGTTAGGTCCTATACTTAATATCAGGGATTTGAGACGATCAGAACGAATTGATTTTGTTGGTGGTATCCGTGGATTGAAAGAGCTGAAAAAACGTGTTGATTCCGGTAAAATGAAAATTGCTTTTGCTTTGTATCCTGTTGCTATGGAACAATTGATCAGAATTGCGGATTCCGGTAATATTATGCCCCCGAAAACTACCTGGTTCGAACCGAAGCTTAGAAGTGGATTGATTATTCATAGTCTTGAAGATTAAAATAAGTGCTTCTTATTTTATAAGCAGATATTAATAATGCTGTTATTTGATTAGATGACAGGTGTTTTAATGTAAAAGTATACTATAAAACAGGAGAAAATATGGAGGCTATTCCAGGCAATTTAAAAGAGATTCAATCGGTAATTGCCGGTAAAGCAAAACTTATTGCGATATCAAAAACAAAAAGCAAAGAAGAAATTTTAAAAGTCTATAGTACAGGCTTTCGTGCTTTTGGTGAAAATAAGGTCCAGGAACTGGTAGCTAAATGGAAAGATCTGCCAAAAGATATAGAATGGCACATGGTGGGTCATTTGCAAACGAATAAAGTGAAATATATTGCTCCTTTTGTTTCAAAGATACATTCTGTTGATAGTCTCCGGTTGCTCAGGACGATTAATAAGGAGGGAAAGAAGAACAAGAGGGTTATTCCGTGTCTGTTCCAGATGCATATTGCCCTGGAGGAATCCAAGTTTGGGTTATCTATGGAAGAATTACTTGAGTTATTAAGCTCTGAAGACTTCGGAAATTTAAAAAATATACGAATGGACGGTGTAATGGGTATGGCAACCCTTATTAATGATGAACAAACTATTATAAAGGAATTCAAACATTTGAAACAAATTTTTGATCAAATCAAACAAAAGTATTTTAACTCTTCCCCCGGTTTTATAGATATATCAATGGGTATGTCACACGATTATAAGATAGCATTGGACGAGGGAAGCACAATAGTTAGAATTGGGAATGCGATCTTTGGAGCACGGAAAAATTGAAATCATAAACAAATCAGATTTGTATTTTAAAAAAAGAATGTTAATTTTACTTTCAGTATAATGAAATAATTCGAATAACCCTTTAAATCAAATAATTATGATTAGCAGTTTATTTCGGTTAAAATTCGCTAAGGTACTCATGCTGATTATCATTAGTGCCTTGGTCGTTGGTTGCAAGTCGGGTGAGAAGGGGGAGAAAGAACCGGAGTTTGATGTAGATATGCAAGAGATCGATCAGTCTCTTTTTGATAATATCAATCAGGCCAAGCGGGTTTTTTATTCTATGCCTTCACCACTTGAAACAGCTATGTTAGTGAGGTCAGCCGGCGCTATATACAACGAAGACCTTCTTAACTCACTTGATAATGTTGGTAACTATACTACAAACCGCAGTATGGCACTTAATCTTGGGATTTATACCTGTGATTTAAGTTTTGCCAGTCTTTACGACCAGACTCAAACTTCAATTTCCTATTTGTCTGCTGCTAAAAAAATGGCAGACGGACTTGGGATTCTCGATGCAATTAATGAAGAAACTCTTGAGAGACTTGAAGAAAATGTGAACAACAGGGAGGTGATAATGGATATTATATCTGAAACTTTCATGAACTCCAGTGCATATTTGCAGGAGAATAACAGACAAGCCCTTTCCTCAATTGTGCTTGTTGGTGGTTGGGTTGAGGGATTATATCTCGCCATAAAACTTGTCGATCAGGATTCTTTCGAAGGGAATAAACTGGTGGACAGGATTGTGGACCAGAAATTATCCCTTAATATTGTGATGAAATTGCTGGAAGATCATAAAAACAATCCTGATGTTGCTGATATTCTTATCGATATGAATCAGTTAAAAGCTATTTATGATAAAATTAGCATTACTACTTCGGAGATAAAAACATCATTTGATGAAGAAACTCAAATCACAACACTTGAATCTACAACAAAAAATAATTTCACACTTGAAATCTTCATTGAACTTAGTACAAAAGTTGAATCACTTCGGGAAACTTATATTCTTTAAAAAATCTTCAATGTTATGAAAAGGAGCTTGTTTGTTTTTGTTTTAATTGCATTAGTCTTTTCGTTACCTCAAACCGGCAAGGCTCAGTGTAAAGGTTTTGCAAAAAAAGTTTGTAAAGCTGAACTTTACCCATTTATACATGATGGTAATTATCATGCGGCAATCCTGACCGAAGGGGAAGAAGCAGAATTATATAAAACTTTTTATTCTGATCAGGAATACAGGGTAGCAATATGTGGATCTGTTGGCCTGCCAAATGTTGAATTCCAAATTGTGGATGCACATAGAAATGTGTTATATATAAACCGGAATGACAACTATACTAATACATGGGACTTTAAACTTGAGTCAAGCCAGCAACTTAAAATTGTTGTAAAGGTACTGAAAGCAGGGGATGGGACAGAAGAACCGGTTAGTGGTTGCGTAGCAATTATGTTTGGTTTTAAAATTAAGTAACTCTTTGAATTCAGTATATATACCACCCTTTCACGCGGGTGGTTTTTTTTCAAAGCTATAATTAACTCTCACGAAAGAGGTGATAATCATTATCACGTAAGCTTTGATCGCAGATATTTTCCGGTATAGGATCTGTTACATTTAACAAGCTCTTCAGGAGTTCCTTCAAAAACCAGATCACCACCATGTTCACCTCCTCCAGGACCCAAATCGATAACCCAATCAGCGCATTTGATTATTTCAAGGTTGTGTTCTATTATTAAGATAGAGTGTCCTCTTTCTATCAGGGCATTGAACGAATCAAGCAGCTTTCGTATATCATGGAAATGCAAACCGGTTGTTGGTTCATCAAAAATAAATACAGATGGACTGGTGTTCCTCTCTTTGCTTAAATATGATGCCAGCTTAACACGCTGGCTTTCACCTCCACTCAGGGTGCTTGATGCCTGACCTAATTTAATATAACCCAACCCTACATCTGATAAAGGTCTTAATTTATTAACTATCATCTTTTCCAGGGAACTTTTACCTGAGTTGAAAAATTCAATAGCTTCATTTACAGTTTGTTCTAATATGTCGTGAATGTTTTTCCCCTTGTATTTGACATCAAGTATTTCTTTCTTAAACCTTTTCCCACCGCAATTTTCACAAACCAGTTCAACATCTGCCATAAATTGCATTTCAACCTTAATAGTTCCTTCTCCCTTGCATTCATCACATCGTCCGCCGTCAATATTGAACGAGAAATGCGAAGCACTGAACTGATGGTATTTTGATAATTGTTGCTCTGCATATAATCTTCTTATCTCATCATACGCTTTAAGGTATG
The DNA here is from genome assembly GCA_022561875.1 of Bacteroidota bacterium. GTDB lineage: Bacteria > Bacteroidota > Bacteroidia > Bacteroidales > VadinHA17 > JADFUQ01. The sequence continues at coordinate 19,646 of JADFQJ010000042.1, forward strand.
TAACAGGATTTGATCGTGATGACCTGCCAATAGGATTTTGATTGACAAATTCCACAGAACCCAGCAACCGGACATCTCCTGTAAGCCGGTCAAATTCACCAGGCAGACTACCGAATTCATTAATATGTCGTGAAAGAGCAGGATATAGAATTGATCCTACAAGAGAAGTTTTCCCCGATCCGCTTACGCCGGTGATGACCGTAAGATTATTCAAAGGGAATTTAATGGTAAGATTCCTTAGATTATTTTCCCTTGCACCATGGATTTCAATATAATTATTCCATTTTCTTCTGATCCGGGGAACCGGAATCTGTTTTTCTCCGGTTAAATAGCTTGCTGTTAAACTATTTTTATTCAGGTACAATGATTTTTGATTTCCGCTAAAAACAACTTCACCTCCCAGTCTTCCTGCCCCTGGTCCGATGTCAATAATTTCATCTGCTGCCCTGATGATTTCTTCGTCATGCTCAACTACAATAACCGTATTTCCAAGTTCATTCAGATGTCTGAGAACACCGATCAGCTTTGAAGTGTCGCGGGGATGCAAACCTATTGATGGTTCATCAAGAATATACAGGGAACCTACAAGGTTACTTCCCAGTGATGTTGCAAGATTTATCCGCTGAGATTCACCACCTGAAAGGGTGGAGGATAACCTGTTTAATGTGAGATAGCCTAACCCCACATTTACCAGGAATTCTAAACGGTTAATGATTTCAACCAGAAGTCTTTCAGCAATTTCCTTCTCATGTGAGCTTATTGTTAACTCTTTGAAAAAACCGTAAAGCTTATCTACCGGCATATCGACAAGATACTGAATCGGTTTTACCCCTATCTTTACATAAGAAACTTCCTTTTTCAAACGTTTTCCTTTACATTCCGGACAAATGGTCTTGCCTCTGTACCTTGAAAGTAAAACCCGGTACTGTATTTTGTATTTTTTTTCTTCCAGATAGTTAAAAAAAGCATTCAACCCTTTGAAATACCGGTTTCCATTCCATAATAACTCTTTTTGCTCAGAACTCAACTCAAAATATGGTTTGTGTATGGGGAAATTGAATTTACCGGCATTTACTATGAGTTGCTCTTTCCACCTCGCTAATTTCTCGCCCTTCCAGCAAGCAATAGCACTTTCGTAAATTGATAATGCTTTGTTTGGGATGACGAGATTTTCATCAATCCCGATGATTTTTCCATATCCCTCACATTTCGGACATGCTCCAACAGGGTTGTTGAAACTAAACATATGAACTGTAGGCTCTTCAAATTCAACTCCATCGCTTTCAAACTTATTAGAAAAGACCTCATTTACAACTTTGTCTCCGGAAAGTACTTCTATCTCACAGTATCCATTTCCTATCTGGAATGCCGTTTGTATAGAGTCATCAATTTGTCCTGAGGTATCGGCATTATCGATTACCATAACCCTGTCAATGACGATCTTAGCGCCTTTTAACCCCCCGGGTTCTGCTCCTTCTGTAAGCAATTCATCTATCTTTTTTACCTGTTTCCCTGTTTTTATTCTGGTGAGCCCAAGCTTTTTTAAATATTCTAAATGCTCAGTGATCCCATATTTTTCATCTATGTTGAGTGGAGCCAGAATGAAAGCTTTAGTTTTTTCGGGAAACGAGAAAAGAAAATTTGCGACATCCTTTACCTGGTGTCGTTTGACAATCTTGTTTGAGCCAGGTGAATAAGTCTTTCCAATTCTGGCATATAATAATTTGAGGTAATCATAGATCTCTGTTGTGGTTCCTACGGTTGACCTGGGGTTACGGGAGTTTACCTTCTGTTGAATCGCCACCGCCGGTGGAATTCCCTTAATATAATCAACCTCGGGCTTGTTCATTCTTCCAAGGAATTGCCTGGCATATGAGGATAAACTCTCAACGTACCTGCGCTGTCCTTCAGCATAAAGAGTGTTAAAAGCTAATGATGATTTTCCTGAACCGGATAAGCCGGTGATAACGATAAACTTGTCTCTCGGAATAGAAAGATCAAAGTTTTTCAAATTATGCACTCTCGCTCCTTTAATCTCAATTACCTCCGTTTCCTTTTGTCTTTTCACTGGCATAATTATAATGTATGGAATTTAAAAATTATTCATAGTTTAGCAAATTTCAAAAGTAATATTTTTTGATTAAACATTTTTTTTGCTTTAATTGCACAATTAACAGGTTAAATTAAATACAGGAGGACTGCCTTAGGAACATTTCTACTCCAATTGAATCAAAATAGGAGGTAAGATAATGCTTCATAATATATCTGATTATGAACTGATAGAGCGGTTCATGAATGGCAGTAAACCCAGTATTGAGGTTTTAATAAATCGTTATAAAACCAAAGTATATACGTATATTTTGCTGATGGTTAAAAATCAGCATCTTGCCGAAGACCTGTTTCAGGATACCTTCATTAAAGTAATCCGATCACTGAAATCGAGGAAATATAAGGATAATGGAAAGTTTGTCTCCTGGGTAATACGTATAGCTCATAATCTGGTGATTGATCATTTCCGTAAAGAAAAGCAGATGAATACCTGTAATAATGAGGATTTTGAAGCTGATTTGTTTAATTCAAGTAAATTTTCGGTAAAAAATGTTGAACAATTATTTGTGCATAACCAGATAATTAACGATGTCCGGAAACTTATTGATGAATTACCTGACGATCAAAAGGAAGTTGTTATGCTTCGACATTATGGTAGTCTTAGTTTCAAAGAAATTGCTGATCAAACGGACGTTAGTATCAATACTGCTTTGGGAAGAATGAGATATGCTCTCATTAATATGCGAAAGATGATTGAAGAGAAAAAAATGAATCTTACATATTATTAATAATCAGGATTTTGTATATTTACACAAGAAATGCTCAACAATCCTGAAATAAAGCTCGATCATAGTTATCACCGGGATCAGGAGGTGGTATTGATAAGGTTTGATTAACAAGAAGGGAGAAATATTTAAACTCAGGAAATGGTAAGATCTGCTTTAAAAACAAAATAAGGAATTTCCTGAAAGAATTCAACGGAGTTCACCCCGTAGGACTTTTTTCCAACGGGGTAAACAACCATGTATCAAAAAAATCCCTTGCAAATATAAAAAGCCCATTAGACCGTTTTATAGAGTCTAAGATGGTGAATAGCAATAAGTTAAAAAAATGACGCTAAATATAAATATAAGCAATATAACTATATACATACGTTATCGAACAATCGTGCTGGTGAATGTAATAAAAATGAAAATTTCAGGGATGGATAAAAGGAGTTTCTTTGAAAAAAATCAGGTTGCAAAGTCTGCGCTTGCAGCGTATGAATGTTTCACATTCAATACGTAAAAACGTACAAGACTTTGCGAAGTTATTGGATTTTTTTACCTACAAAAACGAATTCTTTTGGGTGCTAATGCAGGCTAATCATTAAACGGTATTTTAATACTTAAGCGACAGAACAGAAGGAGGAAGAAAAATGAAAATAGGAATGATGTGTCTTTGGAATGCCGCTAATGGCCCCTCGATTCACGCGGAATTAGTTGGAAGGGCTTGGGTGAAATTGGGTCACAAGCTCAGAGTGTTTTCTGCTGAGAAACAT
>JADFQJ010000043.1 GCA_022561875.1 Bacteroidota bacterium
CGCATCGACGTTTACCCGGTAAAGATCAATGGCGCGCGCAGGCCCGCGTTGTTGGCGAAGTTCGACATTAACCTTCTGTCGCTTCTTCCCGCCCAGTGGGCTGCCTTCATGCAGGGCCAGTTGAATACCCCAAAGGTATTGTCGGTGTGGAGTGGCTATAAAGAGTTTCTGGGGACGAAGAAGAACATGTCTCGTGGATATGTCAAGACCTTAAATACACTCGAAAACCGGTTACGAGACTTCGAGAAATGGAAGGGTCAACGAATCTCATTCGAGTGGATTCTTGGTAACACTCAAGATTTACAATTCCAATTAGAAGACTACTTTTGGAATGATCGTGTGTTGTCCAACGGTTATGTAAATAAACTCCTGAAAAATGATTGACCTAAACCGGCATAAATTCTTTCTGGTACAAATCCTGAAAGATATTTACACTGACATAGAACTTGCAAATTACCTGGGATTTAAGGGTGGTACTGCCCTGATGTTTTTTTATGACCTGCCACGGTTCTCTGTCGATTTGGATTTTGACCTGCTTGATGTCAAAAAAGAGGATATTGTTTACCGAAAAGTCCGTAAAATACTTCTCAAATACGGGACAATATTTGATGAGGCAAAAAAGTTCTACGGCCCCATTATTGTCCTGGATTACGGTTTTAAGGAACGCAAATTGAAAGTGGAGATTTCAACCCGTTTCTTTGATAACCGGTATGAGATAAAAAATCTACTGGGGATCAACATGAAGGTAATGGTTCAGGAAGATATGTTCGCACATAAACTTTGTGCTTTACTTGACAGGAATGTAATAATCAACCGTGATATTTTCGATTGCTGGTTCTTTATGCAGAAACAAACCCCGGTTAATAAAAGTATTATTGAATCACGGATGGAAATGCCTTTTACCGATTACCTGCAAAAATGTATCGAACACCTTGAATCTATAAGCGACAAAGGATTATTACATGGCATGGGAGAGTTAATGGATAACAAAATAAAAAAAAATATTCAGGTGAAAATGCGGCCAGAAGTTATCGAATTGTTGAAATTTTACAAAAAATTCCCGATTCTGTAATCCGGTTTTAAATTAAAATTATGGCTTCTCAAAGTGCTCTTCAAAATTAATACTAAAAAAACAAAAACATGAATTCAACAAAAGTTATCTTAATACCGGTCCTTCTCTTTTTTATAATATTAAGTTGCTCCAGGGAAAAGACAAATAATACTGATAAAGCTAATACAAAAGAAAGTGTAGTCGAATCGTCTATATCGATTCCTGCCTATATGGATGCTGCATTAAACGGGAATTCAGACAAGGTTAAAAAGTTTATAGCGGGAGGTTTGGCAGTTGATACAACTGATGAAAATGGAAGTACGGCAATGATGCTGGCTGCTCATAACGGCCATACGGAAATTGTTAAATACCTGCTTGGTAAAAGAGCTAATGTAAATCATCAGGACAGTAATAACAGAACTGCATTAATGTATGCATCAAGTGGTCCGGCTAACGAGACTGTTAAGATATTGCTTGAGGCAGGTGCTGAAATAAACGTAACAGGTAATATAGAAGGCTTTACTGCAATAATGTTTGCCGCTGCCGAAGGACAAACAGAAGTATTTAAAACCCTGATAGACGCAGGCGCTGATATCTATATTAAAGATAAAGATGGAGAAACAGCACGCGATTTTGCCAGTAATAACTGTCATTCCGCAATTGTGAAACTTATAGATAACAACTGAAATTAAGAAGTCGGCAGTCTACAGTCGGATCGCTTCTCTTTTTTGCTTTATGTGGAAAAAAAAATGAAATAGAGATCACAACTTGCCGGGATATACTGGCTGTATCCATTTTTCTGCAGGTGAATATTTGCTTTCAGCAGCCCAGAGAATACCTCTTTTTGTAATTTCCAACGCTTCAGGGACATTGAAATCCACTGCATGGTGACCAAGGGAGTGATAGAACACTCGTCCTTTACCATACATTTTTTTCCAGACAACAGGTATCACACATCCATCAATCCAGTCAGCATGGTCAGCGTTATAGGTTGTTGTAGCAAGCACTTTTATGTTGGGATCAACATGCATATAATACTGTTCGGAGTGCATTTTGAAATCGGAAATACCATTTGTTACCGGATCTTCATGATCTGTAATATTAACTTCGTAATCGATAATACCACCGGGATGAGCCACCCACTGCCCGCCAACCATAAACTGGTATTCGGTATTCTGGCGAAAAGAATCCGCCAGCCCGCCATGCCAGCCGGCTAATCCAGTACCATTACGGACAGCATTCAGCAGTGCTTTTTCCTGCTCCCCGGTTATGGTACCCATAGTCCATACCTGAACGATCAGATCCACTGAATTCATCAGATCCTGGTTTAGATATATGTCCAGTGTATCCGATATGGTTACTGTAGCTCCCTGCTCCTTAATCCAGGGAGCAAAAATATCAATACACTTTTTGGGCTCATGTCCCATCCATCCACCCCAAACCATTAATACTGATTTGCCCTGAAGAGAGGGTGATTTAGGATTATTTGCTGTTAGCTGAGAAAAGGCTCTGGTGGAAATAATTGCACCGGCGCTTGTTAATACAATCTTTTCCAGGAATTTCCTTCGACTTAATGAATGTTGATCCATTTTAATTAATTTTTAAATTAAACTTCTTCTAAATTCTACTTTAAAAAAATGAAATTTATGAAAAATTTCTGAGAGCCGGATTTTTTCAATCAACAATTTTAGCAATTTGAGTTAATCAGATAGTTATGAGCAAAAAAAAACCGCCAAATCTGGCGGCTTTAAAATTTCATATAACTTCCTGATAATACCCGGCAATATATTTTTTGAATACCCGTGTATCAGGAGAATTGAAGCTAATCTTTTTGAACTAAATCATATTTGGGCGGATTTATACTATTTTCAATAAGTCCTTCCTCCTTCATCTCATGAATATATCTAATTCCCTTTGAATAAGAAAGGGATAAATTCCTGATGATCTCACCCAAATATGACCTCCCACGATCAGAAAGAAACTCCAAAATTGCTTTCTTGGTAAGGTTATCTGTCTCTTGTATTTTGCTGTACTTATTCATAATATTCTATTATCTTTTTAATATTCAAAATTCCTTAATAAATGCTTCTTTACAGTAAGAAGGTTTTTAACTAAAAATGGTTGCGTGCAAAAACTATTTTTCATCAACAAAATTCGTTCCTTTATCAATATATAAGTAAAAATCAAGGATTAAAGAGTTACGGGCTTGCCACGTGAAATGCGACGAAGGAGCATATTTCACTGTGGTTACGAGTTTCGTGTTAACTGTATAACTTTTAACTTGCAGGTTGAAGCTGGAAACGGTGAGAAATGTGAAATCAGAATAATGTTAACCAAGAGAGAGTTTAATTTATAACAGCAAATGAGTATAAACCTCATTCAGGATATTTTCAATCTTTTCAATGCAGGCACCGCACATACCTGCAACATCAGATTCATCTGCAATTTCAACAACAGTAGATAATTTTTTCTTTTTTATCAGGTCAATAATTTCACTACGGGTAATATTTGCACATTCACAAATTACAGGATCAAATTTTTCCATAGAATCTGATTAATCGGGCACAAAAAAACAAAAAATCCGGTAAAATGAAAAAAAACATTACTTTAATATGATTTTTTTTATCTTTCAAAACAAAAGAAATGTAATACTTATGAAAATGAAAAAACTGATTTTACCATTAATTCTGACTGTTTCAATAATACTGTCAGCTTGTGCTGAACTTTTGACAACACTTCAGTCAGTGGCAACCACCCTGCCTTTAACAGAAGCAGAGGTTGTGCAGGGCTTGAAAGAAGCATTGAAAACAGGGGCATCCAATTCATCTGCCCGGTTGGCAGCCGAAAACGGATATTTTGGAGATGAAATTATTAAAATACTGCTTCCTGAAGAAGCACAGATTATTGTTGAAAATATTTCAAAGATCCCGGGAGGAGATAAGCTGGTCAATGATGTAATTCTGAGAATAAACCGTGCTGCTGAAGATGCCGCGAAAGAAGTGGCTCCTGTATTTATAAACAGTGTAACACAAATGTCAATTTCCGATGCTTTTGGCATTTTGAATGGTGGAGATGATGCAGCCACTCAATATCTCCGCACCACAACCTACAGCGAGCTGGTTGATCTGTACAGTCCAAAGATCAGGGCTTCATTAGAAAAAGATATAGTAGGGAATATATCAACCCAGGATTCATGGGATGCTCTCACCGGGAAGTGGAATCAGTTTGCCAGATCATTGGCAGGTCGCCTGGCAGGCATGCAGACTGTTGAAACAGATCTCGGGGATTATCTTACCCATAAAGCTCTTGATGGCATGTTTATCAAAGTTGCAGAAGAGGAATCTAAGATACGGAAAAATATTAATGCAAGGGTTTCTCCAATACTTCGAAAAGTATTTGGAAGCCTCGATAATAAGTAAAAAGTTTAAACATAAACAAATCATGTTGAGAAAGGAGAATCGAGTGATCCGGTAATCATACCACCTAAATACCTGCCTCCGTCAGGCGTAACAACAAAACAATCTTCGAGCCTTACTCCAAATTCACCATAAATATAAATTCCCGGTTCATTACTGAATGTCATTCCGGGTTTCATTTTCAGATCATTTCCCTTCACGAGATAGGGATATTCATGCCCTTCCATACCAATACCATGTCCCAGGCGGTGTCCGAAATATTTATAACCCGGACCAAATCCGCCATCCTCGATCACCTTTCTTGCAGCCCGGTCGATACTTTCACAGGTAACACCTGGTCGAACAGCTTTCATAGCCGCTCTCTGGGCTTTAAGCACCAGGTCAAAAACCCGTTTCTGTTTATCTGTTGGTTTCCCAAACACAATAGTACGGGTAACATCAGAACGGTATCTCTCAACCGAACAACCACCATCATTCAAAATTATATCTCCATCCGAGAGCTTTCTTATTTCTTTTGTTCCATGTGGGAAAGCTGATGTTGGACCAAACAACGGAAAGCTACCACCGTTTGTACCCATTTGTTTATGAGCAAGCGAAATGTGTGCTCCCAGTTCAGAAGGTGTCATTCCTGCTTCGAGTTTTGTAAATGCCTCACGATAAGCTATTTTAGTTATCTTATTAGCCAGATCCATATAAGCCAGCTCTTTTTCCGACTTGATACATCTGCAACCTTCAGTAACAGGTGAACCTGGAACAAGAGAGATACCCGTTCCTGATAATTCTTTGCGTAAACTTTCAACAATAAAATTTCTGACCGACGGGCCAACAGCAAGTTTCTTCCCGCTAAGGTCTTTCATAATACCTTTTATCAGCCTGTAAGGAGATTCGTGTTCTTCCCATGTCCTTATATCGGTGCCAAAACCAATCACCTCCCTGGCTCGTTTTTCCTCGAATGCCGGGCAAACCCAGATTGGATCACCGTTCCTGTTCATAACAGCCCCAAACATTCTTTCACTCCTCCACCACGACATATCAAGGAAATATCTCATATTCACATCACCGGTCAGCAGAAGGCCGTCAATATCCATTTCTCTCATCAGTTCACCGGCTTTTTCCTGCCGTTTCAGAAAGTCACTGCGAATGAGAGGTTTTACATCCTTTGTAAGATCATGAAGTTTTTCACTGTTTTGCGATCCTTCACTACCAAAGACCAGGTTTGGCACAATTCCCCATGCGCCGATAGTAAGACCGCTGATTCCAATAAATTTTCGTCTGTTAATAGTCATAAGTTTTAATTATTTGATTACTCACCGCCACTCACCGGGTGACTCCAAGTCATCCGGTGAGTAAATCTACCTGTTTTATTGTTAAAACAGAAATAGTTATTTTTGCATTTTAAAAATCAAGGATACTTTGACTAAAGGAGTTTTTATACCGGCATTTATTGCACTATTTCTATACTCTCAACAGGTGTTTACAAAATCAGACATCCCTCCTGTTATAATATCTAAAATAAATAAAGAGATCAAATTTGATGGTTTGCCCTTTGAAAAAGTCTGGAACGAAATTGAACCATTTCCGGTAGTGATGTTCCAACCCGATTTCGGTAATGAACCTACAGAAAAAACAGAAATCCGTCTCTTTTATAACGATAAGTACCTGTATGTTTCCGGAAGACTTTACGATTCCGTTCCCTCTAAAATCATGTATTCCAGTAAAAAAAGAGATGATTATAGCGTAAACAGTGACGGGTTCGGGATAATTCTCGACACCTTCAATGATAATGAAAATGCACTTTCTTTCTCCACAACACCCGCCGGTATTAGAACTGACATGAGTATTTTTAATGATGCCGTGGGTCGTTCGCCAGTCAATATAAGTTGGGATACCTTTTGGGATGTGAAAACAGTTATCAATGAAGAAGGTTGGTTTGTCGAAATGCGTATTCCAATTTCCAGCCTGCGGTTCCAGGATGTTAATGGCGTTACAACAATGGGACTTATTGTCTGGCGGTTTATTCCACATAAAAATGAAGCTATCGTGTTCCCGGCAATTCATCCCAGATACGGGGACTGGGCTATGATAAAACCATCCGAAGCAGAGGATGTAATATTCAATGGAATTAAATCCAAAAAACCGGTTTATATTGCACCATACGGACTTGCCGGATTTTCTGAGACTAATGAACTGAACGAGGCAGAAACAGAATATATCAATACTAAGGATCCAACCTATGAAGCCGGCATTAACATAAAATACGGACTTACCGGCAACCTGACCATGGATCTGACTTTGAATACCGATTTCGCCCAGGTTGAAGCTGATGACCAGATAATAAATCTAACACGGTTTTCACTTTTTTTCCCGGAAAAAAGAAAGTTCTTCCAGGAAAGGGCCAGTATTTTCAGTTTTAACTTAGGTGGTCCGAATAACCTTTTCTACAGCAGGAGGATCGGAATTCACGATGGTAAGCCGGTTCGGATCTACGGTGGAGCAAGAATAGTGGGCAGAGTTGGACCATGGGACCTTGGGTTTATTGATATGCAAACGGCCCCGGTTGAAGATCTCCCTTCCGAAAATTTCGGGGTGCTGAGAATAAGAAGACAGGTAATAAATGAAAACAGCTATGTTGGAGGAATGTTCACATCGAGGATCGGTATGGATGGTACATACAACACTGCTTATGGAATTGACGGAATATTCAGGGTTTTTGGTGATGACTACCTGAACATCAAATTCGCCCGGAGTTTTGAAACAGGTTTAAAGAATAACCCGGTATCACTCGATCCTGCAAAAATACAGATCAGTTGGGAAAGAAGAAATGAAGAGGGTTTTGCTTATGATGTTTCCTTGTCGCGCTCGGGAGAAGCTTTTAATCCCGGTATCGGATTTGAAATACGTGAGGATTATTCAAATGTCAGAACACAATTTCAGTATGGATGGTTACCCGGAAAAAAATCTAAATTATTTAGTCACAGCATATATATCCGGCAAATGTATTTCCGGAGTGTAATTGATGGCAGCCTTGAGACCCTTGAAGCAGGTCCGGGATGGAAATTCCAGACAAAATCGATGATGACGGGGAATTTATCACTGAATTATATGATCGAGGATGTGAAAGAATCATTCTCTTTCTCTGATGACGCTGAAGTACCGGTAGGACGGTATGAATTCCTTGAGTTTGAAAGTATGGTCTCAACCCCTGCGACACGAAAATTCTACTCAATTATCCTGTCCAGAGCAGGTGGATTTTATGATGGTTACAGGGTATCAATATCATTCATTCCAACATGGAGTATTTCACCCAGTCTTCAATTGAGCGGCACCTATCAATACAACCGGATCAAATTTGAAAATCGATCACAGAAATTCACCGGACAAATAATCAGACTGAAAGTACTGTACATGTATAATACAAAACTTTCTGTAAGTACATTTGTCCAGGTCAACAGCAGCAATAATACCATAATCAGCAATTTCCGGCTGCGGTATAATCCAAAAGAAGGAAACGATTTCTATCTTGTTTTCAATGAAGGAAGAAATACAAACCCCGACAAAGAGATCCCTGAACTTCCACAGATCAGTAACAGGACTATACTGGTTAAATACACTTATACTTTTAACTTATAATATCGTTTGAATCCCTTACTTTTTTATCTTTGCACAAATAAAGAAATTTAGTGCATATAAAATGATAAATCCAAACGAACATCCTTTATTTAAGGAAAGAGACCTGGAAGGACTTTTTAGAAAAACATGGGGAATTTACAAGAAGCACTTTGGCTGGCTGTTTCTTTACAGCTTCCTGGGAATATTATTGCTTCAATCTTTTTTATTAACATCCCGGTTACGGGAGCTCATGACTTTTAATAATCTGACTGATCCTGAAAAGATAGCTGAACAAATGGGACCATTGTTCCTGCTGATTCTTGTTTTCTTTGTGGGCTATTCCATCCTTTACCTGTTCCTGCACTATTATATATTGTTTCAGGAATTGAAACCTGAGAACAACCATTTTGTTCTGATCAGGGAATCGATAAAAAAGTTTGCACTCCCCTATCTGGGAACCATGTTTTTGGTATTTATGATACTCGTGGCGGGAATGATGATCGGGATAATACTTTTTATTATCGGTATGCTTGCAGCCATAGTCTATCTGGCAACGGTTTTTACTCCAATCTCAGCCCTGTTGATCGTTGAAGATGTCAACCCCATGGAAGCTATTACACGAAGTTTTAAGCTTGTGCATAAAGATTTCTGGAAAACAATGGGCTATATCGTTGTTTTTTACATCCTCTATTTCATGGTCGGATTGGTTTTATCATCCATTGTATTGGCTCCTTTTGCTATGGATTTTTTCGAGTTCCTTAAACCGGGGACAGCAGGGGAACTGGCTAAAGAAGGTAGTTCATTATTGTCAGATATCAGTCCAATCTTTATCCTCGTCAGTTCGGCAACCAGTGCAATAACAGCCCCACTGGTACCCATTTTTTCTATCCTGATCTATTTCAACCTGAAATACAAGTAGAATTTTGGAGCAGTGTTACAGTGTTGAAAAGTTTATGAGTTTAGTATTAAGAAATTGTTACTGGTTACTGGTTACTTGATTGTCAAATACCTAAATAACGTTACCTTTTGCCTTTTGCCTTTTGCCTTTTGCCTTTTGCCTTTTGCCTTATTAAGAAATGGTGATGATATCTTTACAAAACATATTATGAAAACATCAGGAATCAAGATACATATAAGTGATCTGGAAGATGAAAGCAGGTTTCGCCTTATTACTACTGTAAGGCATGACGATGTAGTTCCTTTTGTATTTCGCTATATCTGGAAGAGAAACCGGGTGACAAACCTCTATTTTGGAATCAATATCATTTTTCTTATTTATTTGCTGCGAATTATCACGTATCAGATGATCCCGGGGTACTGGAGCGCCGGCACCACACTTTGGCAACTCTTCCTGGGTTTTATCGTTTACCCTGTCCTGCTAATTCCGGTCCATGAAGGAATTCACGGACTGGTATATTTTCTTGAAGGGGCCCGTAAAATAAAATTTGGCGCTGATCTTAAACATTATCTGTTTTACGTTACAGCCGACCATTTTGTCCTGGACAGAAATAGTTTTTACAGGCTCGCCTTCACTCCTTTTATTATTCTCAGCATTGCACTTGCAACAGGAAGCTTATATCTTCCGGCGCCTTATTCCTGGGGGTTTTCTCTTTGCCTGCTGGCACATGGCACTATGTGTATCGGCGATTTTGCCCTGGCAAGTCTTTTTGCTGAATTTCCGGGAAAAGAGATTTACACTTACGACCAGGCATCTGAAAAAACTTCCTTTTTTTATGAAAAAATCTGAACATATGAGATTTTTAAATGCCATTGTACGGAAGCCCGGAATTAATTACAGTGAAGGTATTACTACAGCAGGGCTTGGGAAACCTGATATCAAACTTGCACTAAGGCAGTATGAAGCATATTGCAGGAGTCTCGAAAAATGCGGACTGTTTGTTGAAAAACTTGAACCAGCCCATTCTTTCCCTGACGCTGTATTTGTTGAAGACACAGCCATTGTTACCGGAAATATAGCTGTTATAGCCCGGCCGGGCGACTTACGCAGACGAGGTGAGGAAAACATCGTTGAAAAAGTGATAAAAAAATACCGTACAGTTGTTCGCATAGAAGAACCCGGAACTTTAGACGGCGGCGACATCTGCCAGACAGAAGATCGTTTCTTTATCGGTATCTCGGGAAGAACGAACCATGAAGGGGCTATGCAACTTAAATCCATCCTGTCACATTATGGCTATTCCGCGTCACTCATTGAGGTTCATCATACCCTGCACCTGAAATCAGGATTCAACAACCTCGGGAACAATCGTTTACTTATCCATGAACAATTCTATGATAATCCGGCAATAAAAAAATACGAAAAGATCATTGTCCCGGAGAAAGAGGCTTATGCTGCCAATGTGGTAAGAGTTAACGATCACCTGCTGGTTCCCGAAGGGTTCCCGGAAACACTTGCAAAACTTAAGCAACTTAATATACCTCTTATCATCCTGGATGTATCTGAATTCCGCAAGATGGATGGTGGTCTAAGCTGTTTGTCCATTAGATTTTAAAAATGTCTGCATGACATTTCCGTAACAAATAACTTTATGGTCTTATTGCTCAGGCTATTAGATGTTCGATTCATTGTTGAGTTAAACAATATATTCAAAACAAAGCTATACCGTTTTTACACTGTTCCCCTATGGTTCCCAATCTTCAATGATCAGTTTTTTACCGGACCAAACCTTTCAGGTTGAAACTCATCTGAACTTATTATCCGGTCGATAGAAAGTAATCCGGGGCAGGATTCTTGTGCATTAAGGATTGATACATGCAAAACAACCATTAAAACTAAAAGAAGGGTCCCTGTTTTACCGGCAGGTAATATTTTTCTTTTCATGGGGTGTATTTTTTACTAATAACGTAATATAGCTGGGTTAGTAACAGGATAAAGTTAGGGAAATTGAGTTGAAAAAAAATGGGAAAACAAATATTAATGTGCTAAAAAGTGAATTAGTGTTTTTTTGTGTTCGGCAATTTTAATATAAAACTGGTTCCTTCGCCTTCTTTACTTTTAACATCTATTTCTCCATGGTTTTTTTCGATGAATTCTTTACATAGGACCAATCCCAGACCGGTGCCTTTTTCATTTGCCGTACCTCTTGTTGAAAATTCCGTTTCAAGCCGGAAGAGTTTTTCAATATTCTTTTGTTTTATACCCACACCTGTATCATTAACTGTAAATTCAACAAAATTATCCAGATCTCTTGCCTCTATTCTCACATTTCCATTATGTGTAAATTTAATAGCGTTTGACAGCAGGTTTCTCATCACTGTCCCGATCATGTTTTTGTCGGCAAAAATTGTTGTATGGACGGGAACTTCATTCAACACAGTTATATTTTTCCTTTTCGCGTTTTCATTCAGTAAATCAATTGTATCATCAACCACCTCTTTCAGAGAAAAGTCTTCGGGATCTATTTCCAATCTACCGGTTTGCGATCTTGACCATTCGAGAAGGTTATCCAGCAAATCAATTGTTTCATTACCTGTTTTGTAAATATCTGCTGCGATTTTTTTTATTTCCGGTTTACTAAAATCATCTGTATTTTTCCAGAGCAGCTCAGAAAAGCCCAGAATTGAATTGAACGGACTTCTCAGATCATGAGATATTATCGAAAAGAACTTATCTTTTGATGTGTTCAATTCCTGTAAGTATTTCTTGGTTTCTTTCAGGGATTTTTCTGCCTGCTGTTGTATTGTTATATCCCGAATTGATCCCTGGAAAGCAACCACGTTCCCGTCTTCATCTTTAATGGAAACAGATGAAATAAGCGCACTGATAATACTTCCATCTTTTCTCCTCAAGTTAAACAAGGCATCTTTTACAGTTCCCTTTTTTTCAATTTCCAGAATGTCTTTTTCCCTGTCAGATTCGTTTACATAGAGTTCCCGGATATTAACCTTTTGTAATTCTTCTTTACTTTCATAGCCGAAGAATTCGGGAGCACCGTCACTCATATCAATCCATTCTCCTTCTTTCGTAGTAAAATAAACGCAATCGGTGGATGTTTTAAAGAAACTCCTGTATTTTTCCTCACTCTCTTTCAAAGCCCGGGTCCTATTACCAACTTCCTCTTCCAAATTTTTCGTTTGTTCCAGGACAAGTTCATCCTTTTCCTTTTTAAGTATGCTTATTCTGTCAATCAGAGCCAGTGACAAAAGAAAACCCAGTATTATTATTCCTACCTGGTATGCATGTTCAGTAAAAGTGTTACTTGGCAAGACTCCAAGCCGTACCATTTCAACTATACTACCTGATATCATGAATGTCAGTACTGCAATTATAAAATAACGAGCCTGCCGGTACTTTTTCCGCCAGATTACAATACCTGTCACTAATATCGTAAAAAAACAAAGAATTGATAAAACCGAAACCGTTTTGATAACTATACCGTACCTTAAAAAAGGTATCATTAATACAACCATACCACATAACACCAGGCAGGCAATAATGATCTTATGGAAAACAGGAAACAGGTTCTTTGTTTGAAGGAATTCAGATGTGAACTTCAGGGCAAAAAATAGGACAAATGTGTTAAGTAAAATAAAAGCGAAATGATTCCACCAGGCATTATCAGGCCAGAGATACTGGCTGGCGAAACCATCATACGATGCATGAAAAAGTATGAAAACGGCAACAGATAAAAAGTAATAGAGATAACTTTTCTCATGGAGTAAAAGAAAAACAACCAGGCTGTAACCACATATTAAAAATAAAATTCCATAGAAAAGTCCGGCAATTAGCTGTTCTTTCTGACTTTTCTGAGTAAATGCTTCAGCAGAGAACAAAGTTAGAGGCAATGTCATCGATGCTCCATTTAAAAAGCGCATATATATGGTTTGTCCGGCACCATACTCAAGTGGTATTTTAAATACGAAAGAAGGATAAGGAATATCCCGCGTATTAAAAGGCAGGTAAGTTCCGGTTTTCTTATGTGTATACTCTTTGTTATCAGGTCCTTGGAGGTAAAGATCAATATATTGCATATTGGCAAAACCCAATTTCAATCGCCAGTTTTCCGACTGTCTGGTTTCATTTCTTATCCTGAAACGTACCCAATAAGCAGAATTAGTATGACCAAAATTTGGTACTTCATCATCACTTGGGATAAACCTGTTTTCAAACTCAGAAGAAACAATTTCATCAATTGTTAATTTACAGGAAGGATCTTCCAGTATCTCCAGATATAAACCCAGTGGATACACATCCTGGTCATCGTTGAGGATTAAAGGTGTTATTAATGAACCCTTTCGGTTCTCACCGGAAATGTTATATAAAAAACCATCAGCCAATTCCCGGGCAGTAAGTGTAACAGTTTGAACAGGTAAAACAAGATATAATATGCAGAATAAAACGATCAAGCTGTTTTACATTTATTTGTGTATAGAAACTGTCAAAAACGTACTACTGTAATGTCAAATGTCAGTCACCGGTTCAGGAATTTCACATATGCCATTCTTTGCTAAAATAGATAATTTAACAGAAAAAGGGAAATCTTTTTTTCTGTTTCCTTTCTTGCCTGTAGTGTTAAACAACGAATAACAACAATTGGAAGAAAGAATCAAAAAAGGTTATTCTGATTCCGGGATGAATGCAGTGGGAGAAGGCAAAGATTCCGAAGGTACCGACTGGATTATCAAAGTAATTGAAGAAGTTTGTAAAAATTGCTCATCCTGATGAACTTGAAGTGAAGAGCGGTGAGAAAGTTACTCTAAGTGCTGAGGGAAGCTACGATCCCGATGATGACCAGTTAAATTACAACTGGTTGTTTTACAAAGAAGCAGGAACATATAATGGAGAAATTTCAGTAGAAAATAAATATGGTTTGATCGCATCATTTATCGCTCCGGAAGTGCAGCAAAAAGAAACCATTCATATTATTCTGGCAGTGAAAGATAGTGGCAGCCCGTCGTTAACCAGGTATCAGCGGGCGATTATCACGGTTTATCCGTAAGTTATGGCAAATTGTATAAGGTCTACTGCTTAAAACAAAATGCCTGCACACCCGATCTGTCATAACCCAAACTCAAGATAATACTGATACGGTAAAAAATCCTTGTCATGCTTCAAATTATAACCAGCCCCCCGAAATTCTTCTAAAACAACTTCCTTAGACAGTTTGTGACCAACAGACTGGGGACCTACCGGCAATGGCTTTTCATAAAAATCAACAATTACTACCCTGCCATTTTTCTTCAAACTCTTTGAGAGCCTTTTAAAATAATCCACCCTGTTCTCAATATGGTGATAGGTATTACACAGGAACACAACGTCCACAGACCCGGGTTCCAGCCCAGGATTATCGGGTTTGATAAGAAGTGCCTGATAACTATTTAATTCTAACTTATGAGCGTCTTCCTTCATATACTGCACCATTGAAGGTTCAATATCCAACCCGAGTGCCTTTCCCCCGGGACTAACGGCTTTGGCAAAATGCCTTACAAAATAGCCGGTACCTGCCCCGATATCAGCTATTACGTCACCGGGTTTAAGGTTGAGACTCTTCACAACTTCATCCGGTTTTTGCCATTTATCACGCTCAGGGTCTTCAAATGTTTTAACCCATACATCGATATTATCAAATTTCTGCCGGGTAACAGGTGCCTTATGTGTTTCCTGACCCTTAACAGTTACTCCCGTATGTATAAGCATAATAGCCAACAGGGCAGACGCGATTATGACTTTATCCAAAAATATGTTTTTCATAAACCCTCCTTGATCCTTAGACATTAGATATTTATAAAAGTCAATTTATCCGAATGGTGGAAACCCGGAAAAATTTCAGCACGCAAGATAATGAAATACTTAACACAACTGCCATGCTTTTTCCTGAAGAACGGGCAACTAAAAAGTTTCAGGGTCCTCGGGGAGAAGTTTACCCGTTAGAATGTCCCGTGTGAGCCTTCCCGTTAGAAGGGAGAAGGTTTTCTAACGGGTTTTATTTTCTAAAAGGCATAACACCTAACAGGGTCATCACAGACTCAATACCCTAAAGGAGTTAAACACAGACCTGTTGCAGATCAAGAAGTACATTTACTATTGTTTGAGCCGGATTCAATATTAAATACCGGAAATGTTATAAATGAATTAACTGTTGATTCCCCGGAAAAAATTTGAAAGTAGCTGAGATGGAAAACAGCAGATTATTAGCAGCTTATGAGGTGGTCTTCAAAATCATTCAGTTTTGCGAAAACCACGAGGTATGCCGAAAATCCGGACCGTCAATCATTTTACTGTAAAGCTGCATTCTCCATGCATTACCTGTCCATCGTCTGTAATTCCGCGGACAATTACCATATAATCACCCTGTAGATCAGATGAAAAGAAATCAAGACTGATTGTATCACCGGCACCAACAGGAATATTTGGAGCCCAGAACAGACAATTCCTGTAATCCGGGATTCTGGCATCTCCTGGATCTTTATCATAATCGGGGAAAGTTATCCGCTGTTGGGATTCACATGTTTTGAAGCTGAAGAAGAAAGAATTCCGGGGCAGATCCACGCCCGCCCTGTCACCCCGGGATGAAATGATATTTATAATACCACCGTAGTGCATATTTCCTCTGATATACAAAGAATTGACTATATCAATAGAGGTAATTTTTTCAGGTGAAAGATGTAATATCTTATCAATATCAAATACAGGAACATAATCGAGAAGTATGAGAGGTATATACAAATATAAATCAGAATGATCCCTGGTCAGGTATAAATAATGTTTGTCTTTTTCTTTTATCACAATTACGTTATGGACCAACTCAAAAAAGAATTCTTCCAATGTGGAGAGCAATATATAATCAGCTGTTTTAAATCTTAATTCCGGAGATCCATAAAAATATTGGTTTGATGTATCAAGTATTTCCACGGAATCATTTGAAGTCGGGGTAGGATTAAATATATTAACCACCTTTGCATTAAACATGATCTCTTCCACAGTTTTTTTGTTAATGGCCTGTTTATCGGAAAATTGTTCTGGTTGTTTAATAAAATCTGTGGAATATTCGCTGTCCAGAGAGAAATTCACCATCCGTTCAGCCTTATTTTCAACGCAAAATAAAATATCTTCTACGCTCTTATAGTATGGGAGAGAAATTCTGAAACCTCCTGTTTTATCCGTTTGAAAACCATAATAATCGGGAACATTTCCTAAAAGGGTTAAATGAACCTGTGAATAGGCAAATGGTTTATCTCCATCGTTTGATGTAACTCTGCCAGATAATGATAAACCCCGTGTTTCAGGATAATAATGAATCTTTTCTGGCAGGTCTGCATCATTGAATGAAGGAAATATTAATTCAGGAATAGTTGTATCATAATAGCCCTTTTTGACTACGGTCACGCAATAACCGTCGGGTGACGTATTGTTTTTTTCCGGTACTGAAATAGCCAGGTGGATTTTCCCGCGCTTATTATATATGGATTTGTCTGTATTACACTGTACTAGATTTCTGCTGTTTTCCATATTTTTCATATCAGAAGAAAATTCTTCTCCAGTACTCATCCTTAAGTTATTCATACCACTTCTATCGGGGTTGAGGATTGCAACAGTCTTATGAAAGTATCCTACCGGCGGGTAATTTCGCATCCATTTCGTATAGGCCCTGATAGAATAGAGACCTGTAGCTGCAGATGGTGGAATATTAAGATATCCCCCTGTACCCTTTGTATTTAATTCATATTTGCCACGGGCTATGGCTGTATTTGATTCACTGATTAATTCGACGTAAAGGATTTTGCTCCAGTTTGTTTGTTTTAACCGGGATTCACTAAGGTTAAAGGCCCTGAAGAATATTTTCTCATTTACAGCATAGATATTCCTGTCCGTGAAAAGATGAAATTTTTCCCGGAAGAGATCTGATCTCATTATTTCGTTTTCTCTGGAAAGGTCCTGTGCCTGCATATCCGGTGATATGCTGATAATCAGACCAAAAAGCAGGTATGATAAATATCTGTTCACAATTGTTCTCTGTTTACTTCCGGAATGAAGGTCTTTCTGTAGTACCTCCACCTTTTCTGCAGTCGAAGCATATACCCCTACCAGTACCCTGTCCCATTTCAGAAATGGAGGAGATAAGGTAAACCGGGTATGGTTCGATAAATTTTCCCGGTTCATTAGATTGGATCGTGTCAGGTATGCAGCCATCATCCGGGTGAATTAACTTGTCACAAAAATTAATCAGCTGATGCATCATGTTATCCGGTGCTTCTTTCAACCTGATCTTGTTTGTCCTGATAAACTGATCTATCTGTTCCTGGTTTCCTTCAGGAAATAATTTCAGGAACGATTTTTTCGTGTTAAAGGGCCATATTTCATTGTTCAGAAGGAGATATGTCTTCTTTTTGGGGGGAGAGAAACTGGAAGCATTCCGGATTGGTGTAGACGAGTAATTGAAATTTTTTTTCCAAAAATAGAGACAACATAAATCACCGGATTCAATAACCTGTAGGAATTTTGTACCTGTTTCAGGAAAAGAATATTTCCGGAAAAGTTTGCCATCCAATTCAAATGCATCGATAAATTCATTATTTAAGATAATCTGTTCTTTTACACCTAAAGAAAAAGTATGATTCAATATAATTCTCTGAATACAGATATCATATTTTATCTTTAAATCCGGGTATTGGCGGCCATTAATTACTGCATAGCCGGTGTAAAATCGGTCCTCGCCCAGGAAGGGGTGTCCGTTTGAGTTCAAGGGTAGATATACATATTTAATCCCATTTACCAATTCAAAATCGGGGCCATAGGATTGGTCAAAAAACTCTTTCCATTCATTAAAGGCTGCATCCGGGTAGCCTGGCTTCTGGGCAGACAAAGAATCTGAAAAGCATGTCACGAGGAATAAAATCAGGATTGTATGGTAGCGATTCATTATTTCTCTCAGGAATACATTTTTATAGTTTATTTTTAAGCCTACAAACAAAGATAGAAAATAATTCTGTTGAGACGAAAAGGTTAAACTTAAATGCTTTCATATAATTCTTTATACGAAGAAGTACGCATGTTAAACGTTGTAATTTATCTGTCAAACAGATTGTTTTGCGTTATCCCCTTTCCAGTTAGTATTTAAACAATTGAAAGTATAATTTGAATAATTATTGTTGCTATTTTGTTACTTAAATCCCGGATTTCTCCGATAATTCCTGGGATGGGATGCTTGATCTACATATATCCAAGAAATCCGTCAATTTTTATTGATTTTATCAACCAATACATCAACTATTAGTATATAATTCTCAAGAATTCCGGTAAAAGCAGGCAATTATGTATTGAAGTTCAAGTGCTACTTGAACTACTTTATAGAATAAGATATAGATTTTGATTATATTTGGAATAAAGTGGAACAAACTTCCTTTTATCCTGAAATATTAGAGTATTTATGTGAAGTTTATTCCCATTATAAACAAGTTGTGTGCTATTAGTTTGAAATGAACAGACACCTATCTATATTAGGAATACTACTATTCATCCTGACTATTTCCAAAGGATGTGAGAAGGATGTTCGAAATGACATTTCACTTGAAATTAAATTGGTAGATGAATTTGGGGTTCAAAAAAGTGTATTCTCACAAAGTGACAGCCTGATATTTGAGTTCTATCTATCAAATTACTCAGGAAAAGAAGCGACTTATCTCCGTCCATGTGGGGAGTTTGGTCATTATCTTAATCTATATCGAGAAGATTCCGAGGGCAATTATGTTTATTGTGGACGCCCCGAGTACTATTGTGCAGCTATAGCAGGACAGAGAAGGATCAGAGGGTTGAATCACTCAAGATAACAGTAAATCATTAAAATCCTTTTTCTCATTAGTTAAGACAAGCCCGCAAATTCCTTGTGGGTTTGTTTTTACGATATAGCTACGATCAAAATTAGCAGAATAAACCAAATCCTTTTAAGACATATCAACTTTTTCTCTTAATTCTTTGACCGATTTGAAATCGAATATCTTCCATAAGACAAAAATCAATATTTGTTGACTATAAATCAAAGACTATAAGTAACATCATAAAAAAAATCAAACAGATTCATAAAGCATTAATTACTAACTGCTGCAGCCACACACATTTGCAATTTCGCGCAATACCACCGCACAATCTAAAAAATTGCAAAAGAGTATGGCTGCCCCACCCAAAAAAAACCTCCCAAAAAAACTTTTTCTAATTTTTAGTTCTAATATAAGTTTGTAGTTATGCAATTTTAATCATATCCCTAAACCGTTGAGATAGACGAAGAATTTTTCCTTTTACAGTTGCTAACAGGCGTTAAAATTAATTGCCGGTTTGGTGCTTTTTGAGAGTTTTGTACATTTGGTAAAGTATATTAATAAATTGAAAGGACATTGCTAAAAAACGGCAACTAAATTTTAGCGCCGAACCGTTATGTGCCATTGAAATGAAAATTTGAAACCGAGCAATATGAAACCGATTATTCAATATATAATCCTTAAGATTATAGGATTTCGAAAGAAAAATAAAAAACTTTCATCAAACCAATTTGAGCAGGAAATAAAAAATACAAAAGTTGAATTTACTTATTTAATTCGTGATAGTTTTTTAATTTTATTAGGAGTATTAGCTGCTAGTTTTGGATTAACAGGTTTTTTACTGCCAAATATGTTTATAGATGGTGGTGTAATGGGAATTTCTCTTACAATAGCTGAACTGACCGAAATACCATTATCAATTTTAATAGTTGTAATTAACCTCCCTTTTTTAATTATGGGTTTTTCTACAATCAGTAGACAATTTGCTTTGAAAAGCGGTATTGCAATTATATTACTTGCTGTTTCAGTTCATTTCATACCGTTTCCTACTATTACTGATGACAAATTACTTATTGCAGTTTTTGGTGGTTTCTTTTTAGGATTAGGAATTGGATTAGCAATTCGTGGCGGCTCTGTTATTGATGGTACGGAGGTGTTAGCAATTTTTGTAAGTCGAAAAACTTCATTGACAATCGGTGACGTAATTATGATATTTAACATTTTAATATTTGGAGTTGCAGCATATGTATTTACAATTGAAATTTCATTATATGCAATGTTGACATATTTAGCAGCATCAAAAACTGTTGATTTTGTTGTATCAGGAATAGAAGAATATCTAGGAGTAACAATTATATCAGATTATAGTGAAGAAATTAGATTAGCTATAATTGAAAAACTTGGGAGAGGATGTACAATATATTTTGGCAAAAAGGGCTATGCTAAAGAAGGTGAGACCTGTAAGGAAACTGAAATTATTTATACATTAATTACAAGGTTGGAATTAACAAAACTACAGGCTGAAATTGATAAAATAGATAAAACTGCATTTGTTGTTATGCATAGTATAAAAGATGCAAAAGGAGGTATGATAAAAAAAAGACCGTTGAAATGACAACCAACAGGCACATAATCGAGTAGGCTGCCCCGCCAGTAAACACTGACGGGGAGAACCTCTCCCCGATACACTACGTTACGGGGCAGGCACACCACTGTATCCCGCTGAGCGGGACAGGCTGTACGGGTCTCGTATACAGCGGTTCGCTAACTCATAAGCACTATCGCTCTTTTCACCGACAGTACCTTGCTCATCTTAGGATAAGGCTAGAAAATCCGAAGATTTAGCTTCCTTATCGAATTCAGAAACGAGATTGCGTTCAGTCCTTCAGTACTCCGTGAGACTTCCAACATTACCCTTTCTAAGGTATTGGCTCGTGTTCCTGTACCTACTATGACCCTGATACACTAAAGCTACAGGGCCGGCCTCTGCTGACTTCTCACCATAACCAACCCGTGGTTGATGAGACCTCCCTTGGTAAGGTAAATATCCTTCGGTCTAATCCTGCGGAATCTACATAGTTATCTTTTTGGTGTTCGTGAATGCTTCGCATTTCCAGGCGTTACCCCAGCGCATAAGGGACTTGCACCCTCCGGACTTTCTTTTATTCAAAGAACTTTTCTAAATTTACCATTCAAGGCACACACAAGCCGGTCATATGCCATGCCTGATTTTGCAGCTATTTGGTAAGGCACGGAGGGTTCTTAAGTTAGGCGAGTAAATCAACAATACAAACTGAGCAACGGCACGGCACATACCGGCCAACCGTTGTGCGTCATGCTTTGAATTGCCTAACAGACAAATTTTTATTAAATTTGCAATATGGAAATATTAAGAATTGAGATATTAAATCCGAAAGCAAAAAAATTGCTTCAAGATCTTGCTGCTTTAAATTTAATCAGATTCAAGGACTGGCAACGCCTACATTAAGAAGTTTGGTAAAGAAGCTGAGTTTTCCAGACCGAAACTTACAATCACAGGAGAAAACTCTTTAGACCAAACAATTTTCACAGAAAGTTTGCACCTAAACAAAAACATTAAGGTTAAAGCTATCGCTAAAAGAGACGGGGAGAACTACAAACACTTAACAATTGAGTTTGATTAAGATTTTGATTAATTGACCCCCGAAAAACTCAAAGATATAATACGGCAAGGCGAGGGCATTGAAGCGGTTGGTATTGATTAATTTAGCACCCATGAAATTCGAGCAGTTAATAGAATCCATTGAGTTTACACAAAACTCCTTACAGCAAAAGGCGTTAAGCACGGTAAATCAGTTAGCTACCATTCGCAATTGGCTAATTGGACACTACATTGTTGAGTTTGAGCAAAAGGGTGAAGATAGGGCTAAGTATGGCGACAAACTGCTAAAAACGCTTTCCGAAGAACTTAAAAAGAAAAGGTTAAAGGGTTTTTCTGCTACTAACTTAAGGGCACCTCTAAAAACCATTGTTGATATATTCATCTGATTGTTAATAAAATAACCTTGCAAATTTTGCGTGGTTTGATTAATTTCAGGAAAAAAATTAATCAGCTATGAAAAACATAAACCCTCTTGGATTATTTGACGATCATTTTTTAATGGAAAAGCTTACCAGACTTGGTGATCCCCTTCAAAAACTCAATGAATATATTGATTGGAAAATATTTGAAAGTCCTTTAAATGAGGCATATAAAGATGAAGACAAGGACTTATCCAAGGGCGGTCGCCCACCCTTTTGTAGGCTAATGATGTTCAAAGCCTTATTGATCCAAAGTCTTTACAATCTTTCCGATGACCAATTGGAATACCAAATAGTAGACAGGGCAAGTTTTAAACGCTTCCTTGGATTAAAGAAGAGTGATAAGGTTCCGGATAGCAAAACATTCTGGACGTTCCGAGAGCAACTTATTGAAAAAGAAGTAATTGAGGGGTTGTTTAAAATATTCAATGAAACACTTGATGCAGCAGGTGTGTTTGCCAACGAAGGAAAAATGGTGGATGCCAGTTTTGTGGAAGCACCACGCCAACGCAATACCCGTGAAGAAAATAAGCATATAAAAGAAACCGGAACAGCCCCGGAGAAATGGAAGGAAAAGCCACACAAGCTTTGCCAAAAAGATATTGATGCCCGCTGGACAAAGAAAAATGATGCAACTTATTACGGGTATAAAAACCATGTTAAAGCTGATGTAAAAACCAAACTAATTGAAAAGTACAAAGTTACCGATGCTTCCGTGCACGATTCACAAACAACAGAAGAGTTGCTTACCGAAAAAGACAAGGGGCAACCACTTTATGCTGATAGCGCGTATACCGGTGAAGAGCAAGAGAAGGTCTACAAGAAAAAGAAGGTAATAAACAAAGTAATAGATAAAGGGTATCGTAATAAACCCCTTAGCGAAAAACAAAAAGCTAGCAATAAAGAGAAGTCCAGGATACGAGCACGGGTCGAGCATTTATTTGGCTTTATGGAAAACAGCATGAATGGTTCATTTGTGCGAACCATCGGACTCGCGAGAGCCAAAGCGAAAATAGGGATGATGAACTTGACCTACAATATTTGTCGTTGTGTTCAATTAAAATTAGTTGTTACCATGGGATAGTTATGCCCATTTGTGAAAACCAGAATTTTACAACAAACTGATAATTAGATAAATAGAAAAAAGGGGGTAAAATTAGGTTTTTAGAAAAAACCGAATTAGATTTGTGTCAAACAATGGACCAAAAAAATAGGTTTTTAGAGGTGCCCATAAGGATAAGGAACCGGTTTCTGTCAAAATTGTTTACGGAAGGATTGTTCAAATCCAGCATCTTTTAGGA
>JADFQJ010000013.1 GCA_022561875.1 Bacteroidota bacterium
ACGATTTGTTATATATAAATCAAGGTGATGGTACCTTTAAAAATGAGATTGACACATATCTTTCTTATCAGACTAAATCTTCAATGGGCAATGATATGGCTGATATTAATAATGATGGAAATCCGGATATGTTCACACTCGATATGATGCCAGAGTATTATTATAAGAAAAATCAAACCATCAGTGGGTTTGGTTATATTTATTTTATAAATGATGCGAAATATGGATATGAGCATCAATTTCTAAGAAATATGCTGCATTTGCATAACGGTTTTTTGAATGGTGAGATGATACCCTACAGTGAAGTGGGTCAAATGATGGGTGTTTACCAGACCGAATGGAGCTGGTCCCCTTTATTCGCCGATTTCGATAATGATGGTGACAAAGATCTTCTGATCACAAATGGTTATCCAAGGGATATGACAGATAAGGATTGGACAAAATATAAAGTCGAGGTATTTGGTTCTATTGCATCTGCTCAACATGTGATCAATAAAGCGCCTGCAGTTAAAGCCCCGAATCATGCTTATGAAAATAAAGGAGATTATACATTTATCAAAAATACCCAATGGTTTGACGAAATACCATCATACTCTTATGGTGCTGCTTTTGTTGACCTTGATAATGATGGAGATTTGGACTACGTGGTGAATAATCTGAATGACGAAGCTTTTATTTACAGAAACAAAACCATTGAAAGAGCTAAAGGAAAAAGCAATTTCATCAGGATAAAACTTAAGGGAAAAAAGAATAACACTTTTGCTTTTGGCGCAAAAGTAGAATTGTGGAGTGGTGCCAATTATCAATTTTATGAGCATTTTCTATCAAGAGGGTATATCTCATCTGTTGATCCCATTGTTCATTTTGGTCTTTCAGATCATTTGCTGGTCGATTCAATTAAAGTCACCTGGCCGGCAAGTAGTCATATTTCGTGCATTAAAAATATCCAGGCTAATCAACTTGTTGAAATTGATGAAAAAAACTCAATTTCACCTTTTGAGGACCCACAAGAACCAAAAAATCCTGATTTACTTTTTTCAAGGGTCGATAACGTGATAGAATATTTTCATCAGCAGGTTGATTTTATAGATTTCTATTATTCTCAAAACATAATTCCTCACAAGTTCTCACAAATTGGGCCACGTATGCAAAAGGGAGATCTCAATAATGATGGTCTTGAAGATATTATTATAGGTGCAACAAACACATTGCCCACCAAAGTTTTTTTACGCGATGGAAATAAGTTTATAGAAACAGAAATTGAAGGCTTAACTGATCTAAAAGAATTCTCTGAATCAGACTTCGCAATAATAGATGTAGATAACGACGGGGACAATGATATCATTGCTTTAGCAGGTGGTTATGAGAACAGGGATGAAAAAGAGTATATCCACTATCTTTATGAAAACATCAATGGTTCATTTACAAGAACAGAGCTTCCCATACCTCCATTTCCAGCCTCTGTAGTGAGGCCTTTTGATTTTGATCATGACGGAGATATTGACCTTTTTATCGGAGCAAGAATAAAAATGGAAATGTTCCCGTTCGCGGCTGATTCATGGATACTCATCAATGATAATGGTGAGTTCAAACCGGAGAGTTCGATGAATTTTAATTTAGGAATGGTAACCGATGCTATCTGGAGCGACTATGATGGAGACGGATGGGAAGACCTTCTCATTGCCCGGGAGTGGAATTCTATTGCTATTTTAAAGAATTTGAAGGGAGAAAGACTTAAAAGTCAAAATTTACCTGAAATTGAATCCATGCATGGAATCTGGTATTCGATCACAGCCGGAGATTTTGACCAGGATGGAGATAATGATTATATCCTTGGCAACCTTGGAGAAAATCACCGCTTTACCGTCAGCGATAAATACCCTTTGAGAATTTATGCTTTCGATCTGGATTTGAATGGTACATTAGATCCCATATCAACCGGTTACTGGAAAGATCAACATGACGTGATGAGAGAATATCCTATTAATTATTTCGATGAACTTTGCGGTCAGTCCTCTTTCTTTTTAAAAAAGTTCAATAGTTACGCATCCTTCAGTTACGCATCTATTGAAGATATATTGGACTCTGCCATGATGAACAGAATTGATTATACTTTCCATGTAAATACAACATCCAGTTATATATTGTGGAACATGGGAGATAAATTCGAGTGGGAGAAATTACCTGAATCCGCTCAGTTATCACCAATTAAAAAAATGATTGTACGTGATTTTAACAATGACACCTATCCGGATGTCCTGTTAGCCGGAAATGACCATACATATGATATTAGTACCGGTTATTATGATGCAAATAAGGGGATAATTTTACTGAGTAAAGATGACCGGCCATTGAGTGATTTAAAGACTCCTTCACAAAGCGGATTAATGCTCCATGGAATGGTAGAGTCATTACTTTATTTCGATGGTGATACATCACTTATAATAGTAGGATTTAACAGGGACAAGGTAGAGGCATTTTCCTTTATCAAGTAAATTATTATTAGACAAAAACAGTGCAACAATATTCCCGTCTGTTTTTCCGTATTTAAATTTTCTGGTTTTGTAAAAGTTTGTATTTCTGTATTATGCGATTTTACTTTGGGGGACAACTAGCTCATATTTCTTTATTTACAATAAGGTACGGAACAATGATATCTCCCCCTTGGGGGAGACTAAGAGGGGGGAAACTTACTAAGATTCACTAAAATAACTAATATATTTCTTCCCTTATCAATACCTGCTCAAAAACTTTTAACTTTGAAAGATGAGTTCACTTCGAAAAGTTTTGAAATCATAAATCATTAAAGGTATGAAGACTACTAATAATTTGCTTTTTTCGCTGATTGGGTTTTTTTTCATGATATCACTTCCGGGATGTAATGATCAGCCTGTAAATGCCGGCGATTATACAATTCAACCTGTACCGTTCACAAGTGTAAAAGTAACCGATGATTTCTGGGCTCCCAGGATTAAACGAAACCATGAAGTGACAATTCCAATTGCATTTGAGCAATCGGAAAAAACCGGACGTATTAAAAACTTCAAGATTGCCGGTGGCATGGAAAAGGGGAAATTTCAATCAAATTATCCTTTTGATGATTCTGATGTTTTTAAGATCATCGAAGGTGCTAGCTATTCGCTTCAAACCTTTCCCGATCCCGAACTGGAAACATACCTCGACACCCTGATCAGTTATATCGAACTTGCCCAGGAAAATGATGGTTATATTTATACATACCGTACAATCATGGGAGACGATTCCCATCCATGGATCGGTACAAAACGCTGGGAGAAAACACATATTCTCAGTCATGAACTGTATAACATCGGTCATATGTACGAAGCTGCAGTAGCTCACTACCAGGCTACCGGTAAAAGCAGGTTCCTTGATATTGCCATTAAATCAGCCGATCTTGTTGCCCGTGATTTCGGATGGGGGAAAATCGAAACCTACCCGGGGCACCAGGAGATAGAGATAGGACTGGTGAAATTGTATCGTGTAACCGGTAACCGGAAATACCTCGAGCTGGCTAAATTTTTTCTTGATGTACGCGGTGACGGAGAAGAGTATAACCAGGCACATAAAAAGGTTACCGAACAAACAGTTGCTGTAGGACATGCGGTTAGAGCTGCATATATGTATACAGGAATGGCTGATGTAGCTGCCCTGACCAATGATCCGGGTTATGTGAACGCCATTGATAAAATATGGCAGGACATTGTTTATAAACAGCTATACCTGACCGGTGGAATTGGAGCCACGGGCGGCAACGAGGGTTTTGGGGAACCTTTTAATTTGCCGAACATGTCAGCTTATTGCGAAACATGTGCCTCCATTGCTAACGTTTTCTGGAATTACCGCATGTTCCTTCTTCATGGGAATGCCAAATATTATGATATCCTTGAAAGAACGTTGTATAACGGTCTGCTTTCGGGAGTTTCCCTTACCGGAGACCGTTTTTTCTATCCTAACCCTCTTGAATCGTATGGTCAGCACCAGAGACAGGAATGGTTCGGTTGCGCCTGCTGCCCATCCAATGTGTGTCGTTTCATCCCTTCGGTACCGGGATATGTTTATGCCAAAACCCGTGACCGGCTGTATGTAAACCTGTATATGGATAATACAGCTAAAATTGAACTGGATGGCCAGATTGTGGAGGTTACGCAGCAAACGAAATATCCATGGGATGGCAAAGTGGTGCTGACAATAACTCCCGATCAACCCTCGAAATTTAAACTCTGTCTCAGAGTTCCCGGATGGGCGCAGGATGAAGCAGTACCCGGAGATCTATATCACTATTTAAATAATAATGAAAACGAGATTGTCCTGAAAATCAATGGTAAAGCAAAAAAATACTCTCTTGATGACGGATATATA
Organism: Bacteroidota bacterium; assembly: GCA_022561875.1. Lineage (GTDB taxonomy): Bacteria > Bacteroidota > Bacteroidia > Bacteroidales > VadinHA17 > JADFUQ01. Next base: position 4,381 of record JADFQJ010000013.1, read on the forward strand.
GTCATCAGCAGAAAATGGGGAAAAGGTGATATTGTAGAATTAGATATGCCTATGCCTGTGCGAAAAGTTAAAGCTCACAGGAACATTGAAGCTGATAGAGATAAAGTTGCAATTCAAAAAGGACCAATTGTTTTTTGTGCAGAAGGGATTGATCATAAAAACAACCGGGTGCTAAACCTTGTTTATGATCCTGAAACCACCCTGGAATCGGAATACCGGTCAGAGCTGCTTAATGGAGTACAGGTAATAACCGGAGAAGCAAAAAGTACAAAACGCCTGCCGCTTACCCTGATTCCCTACCATGTATGGGCTAACCGGGGTTCGGGTGAAATGATGGTATGGCTTCCAACCACTAAAGAGGTAAGCCGGCCTCTGCCTTAAGAATAAATGGCACTAAAATTACAGTTGAATAAAGAATCTTCAGGCGGGATATAGGAATGGGGCATTGAATAAGCTTTTTGATAATTCTTCATCACAATCAGCCAAAGCAATTCCGGTTGTTTTCTGAGTCCCCTTTCTATGATTATAAGTTTCGGTATGAACTGACACAAACACAGAATCGGGATTATATCCTACATTCTCCATTATATCAACCTCCCCGCTTTCAGGCCATCCCCCATACTCCCAATCGGTAGAAAGCATCCATATTGCAGGCCATGTTCCCCGCCCGGCAGGAAGCTTTGCCCTTACCTCTACCCTTCCATATAACCAATCGTTTTTATTTTTCTCAAAATTACATGAAACTATTGCTGCAAGAATTAACACAGCAACTACCTTTAATGTTGTATTCTTCATAATAATCATTAGCTCACTTCGTTTCGCTGTCATTAGTACGCCTACGGCATACGTCATTTGCTTCGCTGTAATGACTACCTAATGACAACTTAATGACTTCTTACTCCTTACGACATCCACATAATGAAATAATAAAGTAAAGCTGCGATAGCTGCTCCTACAATGGGACCCGATACGGGTATCCATGAATAACCCCAGTCACTATCTCTTTTCCCTTTCATTGGGATTAACGCATGAACAATGCGTGGTCCGAGATCACGTGCCGGGTTAATAGCATAACCGGTTGTTCCTCCCAGGCTCATACCAATGGCAAAAACTACCAGAGCAACTGGTAATGCTTCCAATGAACCCAACCCAACTTTTACATTGTCTATCCCCTCAATTTCCAAACTGGGCAAATTAACAAACAGAACAGCGAATACAAGAACAAAGGTTCCGACCATCTCGGATATAAAATTGTTTTTGTAATTCCTTATATTCGGGATCGTACAGAAACAGCACATTTTACATTCCGGACTATCGGTTATTTTAAAATGGTCGTGGTAAAACAGGTACACAAGATAGCCACCAGCTATCGCACCAAGCATTTGTGCAATAATAAATGGTGCTACCTGCGACCATGCAAACAGCCCCGAAAAAGCCAGACCCAGCGTTACTGCAGGATTAATATGAGCCCCGCTAATAGGACCGATAGTGAATACGGCAATGAACACAGCCATTCCCCATCCTGCTGATATTAAAAACCATCCCCCGTTTTCTCCCTTAGTATTTTTTAAAACAACATTTGCTACTACTCCGTTGCCTAAAAGGATAAGAATAAAAGTTCCTATAAATTCTGCTACATATTCAATCATGATTTTTATTTTATCGGTTTACTTACTACTAATGTGTTACGGGTGAAGCAAAGTATCCTTTTGCAAGCTTATTGTATTCAGACAATTGATCTTCTATCCAGTTACTGTCATAGCCAAACTCTTTGGCCATTAACTGTGCTGTTTCCGGTGCAATACGCAAGCTTTCTTTTACATCCAGGAAAAGAGCTCTAGTTCTTCTTGCCAGAACATCTTCCACCGATCTTGCCATCTCCTCTCTAACGGCCCATATTACCTGTGTTTTTCTTATTTGAAGAGACTCACTTAAATATCCTTTGAATTTATCCGATTCCTCTTTAATACTCTGAACTTTATTCTGGTCAAGCCCATATGCAGTCATCGGATCGTTGTGGTCTTTATTATTTACATTATAGCCATGGAGGAATAAATGGTGAGTGATACATTTTCTCTCGGGCAACTCCGCAATCATAATTGCTTTATCAATAACATCTTCGGCCATTTTTCGGTATGTGGTCCATTTACCTCCGATAATAGTAATAAGTCCTGAAATGGAAATAAGCACTTTATGATGTCTCGATATCTCCTTTGTGGCTTTTCCTTCAGTTTCTTCCGTTGCAGCCAGGGGTCGTAATCCGGCAAACATGCTTAAAATATCTTTTCTCTGGGGTTGTTTTACCAGATATTGTCCTGCATTATTCAGGATAAAGTCAATATCTTCATCTGACGGCCGGGGTTCTAAGGAGGGTTTATCAACAAGAGAATCAGTAGTACCCAGTATTACCTTGTTGTACCATGGTACAGCAAATAACACTCTGCCATCACTTGTATGAGGTACCATAACTGCATGATCGGAAGGCAGGAAGGATTTATCAATAACCAAATGAATTCCCACACTTGGGCTGATCATATTTTTTACCGCCGGTTCATCCATTTTTCTTACTTCATCGGCAAAAACCCCTGTTGCATTGATCACAACCTTTGATTTTATTGTGTAATCAACATTGCTCTCCATATCTTTTACAATCACACCGGTTACAAGGTTTTTTTCCTTACAGATTTTTATCACTTTCATGTAATTTATTACCTCGCCGCCATAATCCACACATGTTTGTGCAAGACTTATCGCCATACGCGCATCATCAAACTGACCATCATGATATATCAGACCCCCTTTCAAACCGTTTCTTTCGACAGTAGGCAGGGTTTTAATTGTTTCTTCTTTTGAAATATGTCTTGAAGGACCTAATCCCAGTTTCCCGGCCATAAAATCATATACTTTTAATCCTACAGTATAAAACGGGCCTCCCCACCAGTCATAAATTGGTATCACGAATGATTGGTTTCTAACAAGATGCGGGGCGTTTTGGAACATTAATCCCCTCTCTTTCAGTGCTTCAAAAACCAGTGAAACATCACCCTGCTGCAAATACCTCACTCCTCCATGAACCAGTTTGGTGCTTCTGCCCGAGGTTCCTTTTGCAAAATCATGTTGCTCCAGTAACAGTGTCTTAAATCCCCGTGATGCTGCATCCAGAGCTGTCCCAAGTCCGGTTGCACCACCGCCAATTACCAAAATATCCCATTTTGTTTTGGTTTCTTTTATATTTTTAAGAACCGATTCTCTATTCATTTATACCATTTTTTACTACGTTCAAGCGCTTTATTCCAGTTTTCGATCATTTCATTAATGCCTGCTGATTTTGCCTCCGGTTCAAACACCTTATCTTCCGTCCATTGATGTTTTATTTCCTCAATACCGTTCCAGAAACCTACTGCCAATCCGGCGAGGTATGCAGCACCAAGTGCGGTAGTTTCTGTAATTACCGGGCGTATAACTTTTTTATTTATTACATTGGCCTGTATTTGCATAAGTAAATTATTCACAGCTGCACCGCCATCAACCCTGAGTTCGGAAAGATCAACGCCTGAATCTTTTGCCATTGTATTGATCACATCCATTGATTGCAGTGCAATGGATTCGAGTCCTGCCCTGGCAATATGAGCATCAGATGTTCCACGTGAGATCCCTATGATCATACCTGTTGCATATTGATCCCAGTGAGGAGCGCCAAGCCCGACAAAAGCAGGCACAAAATATACCCCTCCGTTATCCCTGACACTTCCTGCTAATTTTTCAATTTCCGATGATGATTTAATAATATGTAATTGGTCTCTTAACCATTGAACAACTGCACCACCCACAAAAATACTCCCTTCCAGTGCATATGTAACTTCCCCGTTAATTTGCCATGCAATAGTGGATAGTAAATTATATTTCGATGAAATTGCTTCATTACCGGTATTCATCATTACAAAACAGCCTGTTCCGTAGGTATTCTTAACCATCCCCGGTTCAACACACATCTGCCCGAACAGAGCTGCCTGCTGATCACCCGCGATGGCTGATATTGGAATTTCTCCGCCAAAATGCTCTTTTACAGTATTACCATACAGTTCGCTGCTTTGTTTTGGCTCAGGTAACATACTTGCAGGGATATCAAAAATCTCAAGTAGTTCTTTATCCCAGATCAAATTGTGAATATTAAAAAGCATTGTTCTGCTGGCATTTGTAACATCCGTAACATGTATTTTTCCATGTGTAAGCCGCCAGATCAACCAGGTATCTACAGTACCAAAAGCAAGTTTACCTTTTTCCGCTTTTTCTCTTGCCCCGGGAATATTATCAAGGATCCATTTTATTTTCGATCCGGAAAAATAGGCATCAATTATGAGTCCGGTTTTTTCTTTTATCAGCCTGTCAATGCCCTCCTTTTTCAGCTGGTCGCAATAACCTGCTGTTCTCCTGTCCTGCCAGACAATAGCATTGTATACCGGTTTTCCGGTTTCCTTATCCCACACCAGGGTTGTTTCCCGCTGGTTTGTTATGCCGATTGCCGCGATATCAGCAGCTGTGACACCTTGTTTCTCAAGGACATCACGCACCACAAATTTCTGTGTTGACCAGATCTCTTCGGGATTATGTTCAACCCATCCGGGTTTCGGAAAAATTTGCTCAAATTCACGTTGCGAAGTATTTACTTTCCGGCCGGAATGGTCAAAAAGGATGGCTCTGTTACTGGTCGTTCCCGAATCGAGAGCTAAAATGTATTTTTTCATCTATTTACTTCTTAAATTCTGTTAATACGCTATAACCCATAAGTTTCCCCTTTCTGTTATATGATTCTGACCGAATCACACCAATATTTTTAGCATACCATTCAACAGCACTTGCTTTTATTGTAATTACCATTTTTGTTGATATATCGTATGATATTTTATAACACTCAAATGTTCCTGCCGGTGTGGTAATTTCTTCTTTTGCTTCAACTTTTCTGTTTGAAATATTCACGGAAATGGTTATAATTTTTATACCATTATTGCTAATAGTAAACGCAACTTTCCCATTATCAAGAGTTTCCCCGACTTTCAGTTCAGCAGGAATAGTCATGTTTTCTACCTCAAAAGCAGTTTCCATATTTGAATATTGGGTCAGCATACTTTCTCCGATAAAACTTTCCATATCCAAATAATATTTCCCATTCTTGCATTTCATTTCAAATTCCCTCACAAAGGCGGAATCCATTTCCACGCTCTGATATTCATTTCTCAATTTAATAACCTGTGTTCCTTCCTCAACGTAGTTATCAATTACTGTTTGAGTGGTAGTTCCCGTTAGTTTGCCTTTTTTATCATAATCACTATACTTTAAAACTGTTCCTTTTTCAACAGGTGAATAAAACACACACTCCTGTGAAAACAGGTTGGAATTACCCAGTATAAAGAAGGCTGTCAATAAAATAAAAATAAATTTTTTCATGATTATTTTTTTAGAAGTTATAAAACTATAATTGTTTAAAGGCATCAAATAATCTTTTTCGCTAATACACTTTATCTTTTCCCCCTTGTTTCCCTGGTATGGTACCATAAAAAAACCCATACATTTTTTTTATTTATAAAATTTATCATTGTCCCGGTTTTTAGGATTATCAATAATATAATTCCGTATGCGCTGGTGCGATTTATAATCACGGATGATATGGTCGTTAAATCGTGATTGCCAGGCGAAATAAAATCCCAGGCGGTGTGCATATTTGGTTACAGCCGATTTATACGATCCAATAATTGATGACAGGGTATTTTTTCCCTGGTTTTGAAATCTTTTTTTCCCAATGGTTTGTTGTTGTTGTTGTTGTTTTGAAATTTATCCATTTTGCACGGTAATGTTTAATTCGTTCAAAACATCATTTTTATCGTTTTCGCCTGAGCTTAACATTCTCAAAATAGTTCATAAGCTTCCGGAGTAAATCTGCCAGCAACGCAAAATAGAGCATCGTGGAAGTGAGCCAGATAAATATGATATTAAACCAGATTGTTTCTACCATTTGGTTATTTATAATTTTCACGGGGGAATAAAAGTGTGCTCTGCCGATATTTGATTCCGGTATCATAAAGACAGGGTCTTTTTTTCTTACCAGTTCACCTTCTATCTCTATTATTTTTTCAATCTCATTTTTATTCATTACCACATCGGCAACCTGGTAATTATAATATTTCTGTTTTAATGTTACCATAGCATCTCTTCCCAAAGAATCAACCAGATCCTGGTATTTATTCTCTTTCCTTTCAACAGCCTGGTTAGCCAGGTCAATAAAATGCATCCTTACAAAATACAGATACCCGTTTATTTCCTCAGCCAGTTCGGGGGTAAAACTTTCCTTTTCAATCAAATCAATCTGGTCAAATGGCGGAAGTTCAAAGTTGACCGGAAGTTTTTCCAACTCATTTTTGATTATTTTCAATTTTCCTGTCAGATTTGTGTTTTCCCGGTTTTCTTCAGTCATTCTTACACATTCATTTATTCTTGATACAACATCGGGTAACCAGAAGGAGGTATAATATGAAGCCGTATGATTTATCTGTTCCTGGTCAAAAAAATGTTTCTCAAACTTATTATTTTTAAATTGTGTAACCATAAGCGCTTCATATGCCCACCGGGTTGTCATGATATCACCAATAACAGGAGTGACTTTCCTGTTTGTCAGACTTGTATGAAGATCATCGAATGGGATCATAGCGCCCCCAAGTATAATTTGCGGTACCAGAATTAACGGGATCAAAATATAAATCGTAACTACTGAATTCAGTCCTGAAGAGATGTTCAATCCTATCATGTTTCCAAAACAGGAGGTGGTAAACAGTACCATCCAAAAATTCAATGTCATTCCTTTTATTTCAAGAATTGCATTTCCAACGATAACAAACAAAAGGGTTTGGATTGCAGAAAGAACAAACAGGTAGAAGATTTTCGAATTCACATAACTTACCCAGCTGAGATTAAGGAAAGATTCGCGTTTCAATATTTTCCTGTCTCTGATAATTTCCTCTGCACTAACGGTTATACCCATAAAAAATGCTACAATTACCGACATGAAGAGGAATACCGGAAAGTTCTTATTGTCAGCAAATGTATATGCAGAGTCTTTCATGTACTTAGAGAAATATCCAAGGATAAAAGCCAGCAAGGGCGCTTCAAGTAAGTTTAGAACGAGATACTGAATATTCGTAAGTTTTGCCAGAACATTTCTTATAAGAAAAGTTCTGAATTGTTCAACTGCTCCGGGGATTTTAAAATTAGATTCAGGAAGGTTCTCTTGCTTTTTCTCTACTAAAACTTTAGTTTCTATTTTTTCTTTATATTTCCTGTACCATGATTCGGGAGAAATTACTCTTTCTCCCGTAGGTTGCCCGAATTTATCTATTCCTCTTGTTTCAACAATTTTAAGTATTTCATTTGGGTTAACATTGCCACACACAGGGCACTCGCTTTCGGCTGCATTTACCTGCGCAATAATTTTCTTAAAATATACAATGGCATCAATCGGATTTCCTGCATAGATTGGATATCCTCCACGATCAAGGATCCATATCTTATCAAACTGTTTGAAGATATCTGAAGAGGGTTGATGGATATTGGCAATTACCAGTCTTCCCATTTCAGTTTGCTTTTTCAACAGGGATATTATTTTTTCAGAATCGCTCGAGGATAATCCGGAAGTAGGTTCGTCAATAAAAAGCACATATGGTTCACGCATTAATTCAAGCCCGATGTTCAATCTTTTTCGTTGACCCCCGCTAATTAATTTCTTCAATGGATTGCCAACCTGCAAATCCCGGATATCTTCAAGATCCAGATCCTGTAAAATTTTTAACACCTTTTGAATAATTTCTTTTTTATCCGAATCGCTAAAACATAGCCGTGCATTATAGTATAAGTTTTGAAACACCGTGAGTTCTTCGAATAACAGATCATCCTGGGGAATGTATCCGATAAGCCCCTTGAACATATGCCCGTAACGATAAATATCATGCCCGTTTATCAGTACTTGTCCGCTATTGGGTTGTTGAGTTCCGTTCAAAATATTGAGGAGGGTGGTTTTTCCCACGCCGCTACCACCCATTATTCCGATAAGCTGTCCCGACTCTTCAGAAAAACTAAACTCTCTTATCCCGTTCTCACTTCTCTTGAATCTGAATTCAATATTTTCACCTGTAAAGATGATCCTTGATTTCCCGGTAAGAAATTGGGAAGCAATGTCATGGTAATAAACCGGATCTATATTTGGACCCTTTATTATCGATCCCGGCTTGAAAAAATATAACCGCTCAGAAATTATTTTGTGGCCCTCCATAAACAAATTAAGTTCCCCAAAATATTTTAACACATACGAATTAATACTTTGGATAAACAACACTACAATCTTTCCATACAGGTTTTCTCTGAATAAATGTTTTTCTTCCGATTGCGGTTGTTTCTTTTTTGTCATCACCCAGGCGATGGTCTCCGACCATTCCGTAACATGATTATCAATAGTCAAAACGTTTTCACTGTTGATTTTTTCTATATCTTCTCCAAGAATAAAAGCCTGAATGTCTGTGAATTCGAAACTGGAAATGTTAAATGTCCGTGCAACAATATTAATAAAGTCTTCTTCCTGTTTAGTTATTATATTGTCTTCATTAACAAATTCAATTAATTGCAGCAAAACAATTATCCGTTCATTACGACGCAATTCTTTACTTATCTGCCGGCAAACATTTGTTGTCTGGAATGATATAAGAGACTGGTTGTGTTGTTGGTCTTTTCGGCTTTCCTGTGTTACTTCACGTTTATAAAAATCCTGATAATTATCAAAAAGCTTTAGGTATTCTAGTGTAAGTTGCTCGTTCAGGTAGCGTTTCAGATATGCTTTTACTATAGTTTTACCCTTCTGTGTAACCTCTTTCCTGTCCACCATAGCAACAATGGCGAACAGGTGCATTAAAGCATTAAGAATAGACTCGCTCATAGTATTAACATCTCGCTGTGTGAGACTAAAAAATCAGGCTGTATTGATATTTCATCATACATTTGCTGAAGTTCTGATTTTTTAACAGAACGAAGGTGGATTAAAATGAAACGAGTTGTTCTCTTAATTTTTCAACTTCCAGTATAATAGAATTTACCTGTTTTTCACTAAGGCTCTCATCTATGTTTTCATAGATATTGTTCAGGGGTTTCAATTCCTTAATCATTTCATCAATATTCCCATCTCCTTTACCATTATTTAAAATAACCATAAGCTTTGCCAGGGAGACTTTTTGTTTATGAATAATCTTCACAAGGCCAATATTATGGTACACATTAGACGAAACCCGGGTTGTAATAAACAAAGACTCCACCCAGCTTCCGGCTACACCAAGCAATGCAAGATTTGCTTTTCCATTTTGGTTTAACTGCGAATATGTATCATAGAACGAATTGGTGATAATATCAATCAGCTTGTCCTTGTTATCAATATTGTTTTCAACTTCCCTGATAAGCTCTTCATTATAAATGTTTGCAATTCCCAGATCGTCGGCCAGCTTCCCGGAGGTTTCAAGAAACAGCATTACTTCCTGTTTCATCTGGTAGGTGCTTGCATAGCTAAGATCAGCTCCATAAATACCAAGATTAATAGCTTTGCTTTTCTCGGTGAAATATTGATCAGCATTTTCCGTCAGATTTGATACCCCGATGTCATAACCTATTTCCAGATCATTTATCATTTCGATTACTTCAAATGATGTTGGCAACGGATAAACAAATTCTTTCAGGTCGTTTTTAATCGCCTCTTTTGCTATCGTTTTAATAAGAATCTTTTTTTCTTCTTTTTCTTTACCCGACCGTGGTTTACATGAATAATTTGTAAAAAGAAGACCACCTATAAGCATAGATAAGGTAATGGTCCGGATAATTATAGTGCTTTTCATCTGTTTCTTCTTTTTAAATGTTGAAAATTATTTAAATATACAATATTAATTCAAAAGAATTAATCTATTACAACAGGTAATACAGATCAGTTAATGATCTCATCTCTCGTTTTCTCAATAAGGCTTTTTATTTTCAGAATATTCTCTTTAGTTATATCAATCTCGCTTTCTGAGGTGATGATAATCTTTCTTACAGTATCAATCCTGAGATCATTTTTTTTGTAATAAATGTTAAACTCTTTGAAGTAGTTTTGCAGCAATCTTAATTTCCTGTAATAATGTGCCACCTCTGTGTCGTCGTGATAGTTTTTAGCAAAACTAATCAGAGAATTCAGAGAGTATTTTTGTTCAGCGATAGCAGAAACAACTTCAGGATCAGGATTTTCTTCATCGTATAACGCCTCGGTTGTAATATATAATGCTTCAATCCATCCTCCTATTATTATCAATGCAGCTGCACTTTCCCTGTTTTGTTCCTTCAGGTAGTTTTTCGCAATATTAAAAGCTGCGGTTGCAATTTGTATCAGGGAATCCGGATTATCAATGTTTTCTTCCAGTGATTCCAGGGGAGCATTGATCACTTCATCTGGTATTCCTAACTGATTTGTCAGTTTTTCAATCACAGCCCAATAATTTATTGATTCCTGTGGCAGATTGAACATTCGGATATAGCTCAGATCAACACCATAGATCCCGAGGTTAAGGGCGGTTTTTGAGCTGGTTACATAATTTGCTGCATTCTCCGTAGAGTTAAGAATAGCCGGGGTGTATTCTGCCCCGACATTTTCAAAAAAACCTTTAATTTCTGCCGGAGAATATAAACCGTAAAAAATGGATCTTTCATTCTTCACCATTTTTTCAATGTTCCGGGATATCTCTCCAATATCCCGGATATCTTCCTCCAGATTCACTTTTTGTTCCTTTCCGGTTTGACAACTGAAAAATATTGGGGTAAGAATAATGATATTAATGAGCGGTTTGAAAATTTTTCTCATTGGACAATTTGTTAAAATTTAAAAATCAAGCTGTCCTTATAAGGCATTTTACAGCAATTTATCTGAGTTAAAAGTAACAAATATTGTTAAAACATCAAAGGGACTAATTAACTCAAGTTGCTAATTGCTCTTTACTGGTTACTGGTCGCTGGTTTGCTGGTTTGCTGGTTTGACTTAGGTTAATAAGTGTTATCTATAAACTGTTTAAGTTTCATTATCACGATAAAATCTTACGTTACAAAATTATCCTTTCGCCCAGGTCTTTTGACAGTTTCTTTTTAAGATCATTCAGCATAATATACCGGGTCTGTAAATTTTCAATCTCTTCAATGTTATTTTGTTCCTGTGCTTTTTTTAATTCCTCCTGAATCTTTCGAATTGTTATCATTATCTTCTTATTCTTAAATGCAATAAGAATTTCCGGTATTATCTCTTTAAGCTTCATGTCTTCGGTTTCAATAAAACTCTCGTGTTTTGACCATATTTTGCTCATTTCCGGGACCGGACTCAACAGGTCGGTTGCCATATCACTAATAGCCTGATCCTGATGGTTAATAAAATACTTTTCTTCAATTTCACTATCCTGATCTTGTATGTATTGAATTTCTTCGAAAAATTGCCGGTAAACCGGATGATCAAACTCCAGTTCATCATCAGTTATTTCATTGATGACAAATTCTGTCACGGTTAATGTTTTAGATTCTTCTTCATCATCAGAATAAATTTCTAACAGATCCATATTACCATACATTAACAGCAAACGAATAATCTCTCTTTCCTGTACATCTGTTGTTTCCTGAAAAAGGGGTTGGTGTTTTTGTTGAGGTTTTTCCCGTATTTCATCTTCCTCTCCTTTTATACGGCGGTATCTTTGTTCAGCCCTTTTCGTGCGTATCTTATTTGCCTCTGAATACAATATACCTTCATCAACCTTCAATAAAGTACTGCATTCTTTCATATAAACCGACCTGTTAATACTTTCAGGAATAGCAGCAATTGATTTTACTACTTCCCGTATAAGGTTTGATCTTTTCACCGGATCGTTTCCTGCATCTTTCAACAAAAGATTTGTTTTAAAGCGGATAAAATCAATTGCTTCTTTTGACAGAAATTCTTTAAATTCCGTGTTGCTAAGTTTCCTGGAACAGGAATCAGGGTCTTCTCCCTGAGGTAATAATATCACCTTAATGTTCAGGCCCTCTTCAAGAATAAGGTCAATTCCACGGAGTGAAGCTTTAATGCCGGCTTCATCTCCATCAAACAAAATTGTTATGTTTGGTGTAAATCTTTTGATAAAACGTATTTGTTCTTCTGTAAGTGAAGTGCCCGAAGAGGCAACAACATTGTGAATTCCGGCCTGGTGCAATGCAAGCACATCGGTATATCCCTCTACCAGAAAACAGTTTTCTTCAGAAACAATTCTTTTTTTTGCCTGAAAAATTCCATACAATACCCGTCTTTTTTGATAAATATCCGATTCCGGGGAATTGACATATTTAGCTGCCTGTGTATCCTTTTTCAGTGTTCTGGCTCCAAACCCAATCACCTGTCCTGACAAACTGTGAATAGGGAAAATCACCCTGCCACTAAAGCGGTCGAATGTGAAGTTTTCCTTCTTTATAGTAAGACCGGTTTGAACCAGGTAGTCCAGTTTATACCCCGATTGCAAAGCAGCTTTTGTTAATGAATCTTTTTGTTCAAGACAATATCCAACATCGAACTCTTTCAATATTTCATGTCGAAAGCCTCTTTCCTTAAAATAACTCAGCCCGACAGATATCCCTTCCTGATGTTTAAATAAATTCTCATGAAATTTATTAGCAGCAAATTTTGTCAGTACCAGCATGCTTTCGCGTTGGTTCTTCTGCTCAACCTCTTCTGCTGTAAGCTCTTTTTCAACAATTTCGATACTATACTTCCCTGCCAGGAATTTTAATGCTTCCGGATAACTTAAATGTTCGTGCTCCTTTATGAAGTTTACTACATTCCCTCCATTGCCGCAACCAAAACATTTATATATACCTTTCGACGGTGAAACAGTAAAAGAGGGCGTTTTCTCATTATGGAACGGACAGAGTCCAACATAATTCACTCCTCTTTTTTTCAGGGTAACAAAATCCTGTATCAAATCAACAATTTCAGCAGCATCCATTATTCTTTCTATCGTCACCCTGTCAATCATCTGTTTTGCTATTAATCATACTTTTCCTGTAATAAATAATGAAGAAATAATTCTATGCTAATTTAAGTAATAATTCATCAGTAAATAATAAGTGTCATAAATATGTTCCGGTTTGAGAGAATAGTTAAAAACTGAAAAGTTACGAGTTGCGGGTTACGGGTTAAATTTGCTTATATTTATCTGTTATCTTTTGTTTTTATCTTTAAACAAAAACCAATTGAAGAAATTAGTTGTTCTGTCGGGTGCAGGAATGAGCGCTGAAAGCGGTCTGGAAACATTCCGTGATATGGGAGGTATCTGGGAACAATATGACGTTACGGAAGTAGCCACTCCACAAGCCTGGAATGCCGATAAAGAACTTGTTCTGAGATTCTATAATGAACGAAGAAAAAAGCTTATTGAATCTGAACCAAATGAGGGTCATAAAGGATTAGTTGAACTTGAGAATTTTTTTAATGTGGAAATCATTACACAAAATGTTGATGATTTGCATGAAAGATCGGGAAGCAGCAAGGTGTTGCATTTACATGGAGAAATAAGAAAATCAAGAAGCACGGTGGATCCAACGCTCGTTTATGAAATTGACGGATGGGAACTTAAACCTGGAGACATTTGTGAAAAAGGATCACAACTAAGACCACATATTGTCTGGTTTGGCGAAGCGGTACCTGCAATAGAAGATGCAGCCGGAATAGTTCATACGGCTGATATTGTTGTAGTGATAGGAACATCCCTTAATGTTTATCCCGCAGCCGGATTAATCAATTATGTTCCGCAAAACTGTGAGATTTATCTCATTGACCCAAATGATATTCCTGTTCCACCTGACCTGGATGTTGTTTTTTTTAAAGAAACTGCTGTAAATGGTGTTCGTAAACTGATAAACAAACTCACTGCCTGTTAAGATTAATTTATCTTTGTTATGGAAATGAGAAAAAATCATAAAATTATTATTGGAGTTACCGGGGCCAGTGGTGCTGTATATGCAAAAACCCTTCTGGAAAAACTTGCAACATTGAAAAACCAGGTTGAAAAGATTGATGTTGTTTTTTCAGATAACGCTAAAGAGATATGGAAATACGAACTGGACACGGACCCGGAACAAACGATCCCATTTAAAATCTACAGTAAAAATGATTTCTTTGCCCCTTTTGCTTCCGGATCTGCCGGTTATGATACAATGATAATTTGTCCCTGCTCTATGGGAACCCTTGGCCGTATTGCAAACGGCACCTCAGACGATCTTATAACACGGGCATCCGATGTTTTACTTAAAGAGAGAAAGAAGCTGATCCTTGTCCCCAGGGAAACGCCATTCAGTCTTATCCACATCAATAACATGAAAATTATTACCGAGGCAGGAGGGATCATTTGTCCCGCCATACCTTCATTTTATAACAAACCGGGAAGTATTGAAGATCTTGTTGATAATGTAGTAAATCGTATATTACAACTGGCAGATATAATGACTAATTCTTTTAAATGGGGCGACCCTGATAATTAATGTTGTATATCATGCTATTGTTTGTGTAGTTACACTATCCTTCGTAATATTTTCCTTCTGTTTCCCGCACTTTAATTTTCGGGTTTTGTAAACTCTTAACAATGTGAGAGTTTACTTGTTGATAAGTTTATTTGTAAAGAAAAATAAAATAATAACGTTATTAATCACGTGATTATTTTTATATATTTTCTAATAACTGCCTGCAACACAATTTTTAACTTATAAACTCATCGAATCTTCAAACTTCTCAACTTATAAACTTCTACACTTATAAACTTTTCATCACCTCATTATTTCATCACCTCATAACTTCTCAGCAATACTGTTTCACTGCATCATTGCAAAACCGTATATCAAGCAATTGCCAGGGTAGCCACACTAACTTTCGTATTATTTTCCTTTAACAATGTTGTTGCACAGGATTCAAGAGTGGACCCGGTTGTAATTACATCATCTACAAGAAGGATGTGTTTCCCTGTGATTTTATCTGCAGATCTTACCCTGAAAATGTTCTCTACATTTTTCCATCGTTTATACCGTGATTTCCGGGTTTGTGTTTCGGTTTCTACAGCTCTGTACAATATATTAGTAACTATTGGCTTACCCATACTTTCGGCTATTCCCGATGCGATAAGCTCACTCTGGTTATATCCTCTTTTCTTCTGCTTTTTCCAATGCAATGGAACAGGAATTATTAAATCCACCTCATTGAAGCGGGATGTTTCTTTTAGTTCCGCTCCAAATATCCTGCCCATTTCAATCCCTATTTCTTTCATTCCACGGTATTTCAGCTGGTGAATTATTTTCGCGAACCGGGTATCTTTCTCAAAGAAAAAATATGCTGTTGCAGCAGCTATCTTTGCTCTTCCCCAGAAAACCTGTTCCACAGGATTTTCTTCAATACGATGATAATTCGTTTTTGGCAAATTATATAAACATTGTGTGCAAACGAGTTCCTCCTGTTGTAACAAATGAGCACCGCAAGCTGCGCATAGTTTTGGATAAAACAAACTAAAAAAATCCTCTATAATGCGCACCATTTGCATAATATAAGAAATAAAGCGGTTCAACAAAGATAAATAATTGTAAAACAATTTGCATGGAAAGCAAGCAAAAGACACAGGCTGCGAGGAAGAACAAGAACTGCCTTTTGTATATGTCCGGCCTGTGGAACTAAAATCCCCATGAATACAGGAAACCATGTAACCGGCATATTTGTCAGAATTGCAAATATAATTTAAATAAACCCAACATCTACCTGAAAGTATAAGAGTTAGTAATAAATTCTTATGTGCTTATTTAAAAAAATGTGTTATTCTTTTCTGAACAGATATTGTAATCCTGTACATTACAGGAACAATTACAAGGGTAAGGAAAGTTGCAAAAGTTAACCCGAAAATCACAGTCCATGCTATCGGGCCCCAGAATTTAACCATATCACCACCAAAATAGAGTTGGGGATTAAAGTCACTTAGCATTGTATTAAAGTTTATGTTCATACCTGTTGCCAGCGGTAACAACCCTAAAATTGTGGTGATAGCAGTAAGCAGTACAGGGCGCAGACGGGTTTTCCCTCCCTGAATCACACATTGAGTAGCTTCGGCAACAGGAAGAAATTCGTTTTCTTCCATGCCCAGTTCTTTTCTTTTTCTAGCTTTAAGAAGCTCGATATAGTCGATAAGAACAATTGCATTATTAACAACTATCCCTGCCAGGGAAATGATCCCGATTCCTGTCATCACAACAATAAAATCCATTTTGAAAGCTGACAGCCCCCCGAAAACCCCGATAGTACTAAAAACCACACTTGCCATGATGATAATCGGTCTTATAAGGGAATTAAACTGTGTTACCAGAATAAGTAATATTAATGCCAGTGCAATTAGCATAGCTCTGCCCAAAAAATCCGTAGCTTCCTGTTGCTCTTCCTGTTCCCCGGTAAATTTATAATTGTATCCTTCAGGCATATCAAAATTATCTAAAAGCAGTTCTAACTGATTATTGATCTTTGTGGCATTGTAGCCTTCAACCACGTTGGAATACAACGTTATTACCCGGTCCATGTTTTTCCTGTTCACGGCACCGTACGTTGTACTGTATTTAATGTCAGCAACAGCAGAAATTGGAATTTGTGTCATTTTTCCATTATCCTTAAAAGATATCTTCTGATTCATTAAAGACGCGACACTGTACCGATACTTGTCCTGAAGCCGGAGTTGGATAGGATATTCATCTTCACCTACTTTAAAATCCGAAATTTCTTTACCGAATAATGCAGTTCTGATTGTAACGGCAATTTGCATTGTTGAAACGCCGAATCTTCTTGCTTTTTCTCTGTTTATTTGAATCAATAGCTGGGGCTTATCCACTTCAATATCTATTTTCAGTCCCTCAATTCCTTCAATATCGGATTGTTCAATGAATGCCCGAAGAGAATCCGTCAGATATATTAACTGATCATAATTTCTCCCTGTTATTTCAATATTAACAGCTTTGCCGGTAGGGGGGCCCATGTCGTCTTTTTCAATGGATATTTGTACTCCGGGATAATACCCAATCAGGTGATTGGATAATTTTTTCATTATATCCGATGTATTTATTCCTACCCTTTCCTGGTAATCCACAAAAGTGATTGTAATAAGTCCTTTATTCGGTTCGTCTCCTGTCTGAAAAGCGTTTGAAGATCCGGTCCCAACGGTTGTAAGTATTGATTCCACAATTTTTCGCCCTTCGCCCAGAAACCTGTCTATATCTTTTTCAACCATTCTCATTACTGAATCGGTTACCATTATATCGGTACCCACAGGAAGTTTAGCAATAATATTGATATAATTCGGATCATTTTCGGGGAAAAAATTAATATCCGGGGTTCTGACCTGAAAAAGAATCAGGGTAAAGAATAATAGTAGAATTGTCCCGGCAAAGAACTTTATTGGGTTTTTCCCTTTTAAAGCAAAAGTTAACACTTTGATATAAGCGTTCTCAAGTTTTACCAGAAAAATTATCCTGAACCAACGTTGAATTTTATTAAAGAACAGATTATTGAATATAATAACCAAAACAATTATGCTCAACAGATTAGCCATAAAAAACATTTTGGCTACATACAATATTATTGCAATTCCTGCCAGGATAGCTGCATTGCGGTACGATTTTTTCTTTTGGGTTTTACGATTCCTTTTATGCTGACTAATTATGAATGTGGCTGAGAAAACAGGAATAATTACAAGGGCTACAAACAGAGAAGATGTCAAAACAATAATCAGGGTAATAGGCAGACTTTTCATAAATTCACCAATCATTCCTCCCCAGAAAGCCAAAGGCAAAAATGCAGCCAGAGTGGTTATAGTTGAAACTATAATAGGGACAGCTATTTCTCCAACAGCCTGTCTGGCTGCTTCAAGTGGTTCATACCCCCTGTCAACAAACCTGTATATGTTTTCAACCACCACGATAGCATTGTCAACCAGCATTCCTAATGCCAGAATCAGTGAAAACAGAACGATCATATTTATCTTGAAACCTATCAGACTTAAAATCACAAAAGAAAGGAACATTGACATGGGGATTGCAAGTCCGACAAACATGGCATTTCTAGTCCCCAGAAAATAGAAAAGCACCAAAACCACAAGAATTATCCCCATTATCATACTGTTTTCCAGATTTTTAAGTTGCATTCTGATCATATCAGACTGATCATTGGTAAAGGAAATGCTCATTGTAGCAGGAATATTCCCGCTATTACGGGCTTCATTAACCATGTTGAATATTTGATCGGTGGCTGATAACAGGTTCATACCACTCTTTTTCACAACCTGGAGAGATACGACCGGGTTTTTATCAAGCCGTGCAAAATTGGTGGGTTCTTCATAACCCTCCGTCACTTCGGCAACATCTTTCAGAAACACGATATTGTTGTTTTCATGTTTAACTATAACATTCCCTATCTGTTCAATATTCTCAAATTCGCCGGTTATACGAACTGACCGGCGGGTGTTCCCTAATTTTATTTCACCCCCCGACATAGAGATATTTTCAGATGCTATAGCACTCTCAATATCGTAAAATGTTAATTCCAGCGCTTCCAGCTTATGAATATCGATGCTTATTTTTATCTCTTTTTCATTGATCCCTTTGATCTCAACCTTTGAAATTTCATCAATTGTCTCAAACCTGTCTTCAAGGTATTCGGCATATTTTTTTAGCTCTTCAAGACTAAAATCGCCTGACAGATTAATATTGATTATAGGAAATTCCGATAAGTCAATATC
The DNA here is from genome assembly GCA_022561875.1 of Bacteroidota bacterium. Classification (GTDB taxonomy): domain Bacteria; phylum Bacteroidota; class Bacteroidia; order Bacteroidales; family VadinHA17; genus JADFUQ01. The sequence goes on from JADFQJ010000013.1 coordinate 23,250, forward strand.
TGTAACAGCCGGATCGATCAACAAGTCGTTAGGTAATTCACTTTTAGCTTTATCCACTGCATCTTTAACATCCAATACGGCATCTTCAATGTTTACATTAGTGTTGAATTCAATAATTATAAGTGAAGCATCCTGAATGGAGTTTGAACTTAAATCTTTAATGCCATTAATGGTCTCAATTTCCTTTTCGAGTGGTCGTGTTATAAGGTTTTCAATATCCAATGGAGAATTACCGGGATAGGGTGTTTGTACCAGGACTGTTGGAATATCAACTTCAGGGAATAATTCCTTTGGCAGATTAACATATGAGAACAGTCCAAAAGTTATTATTACAACAGTCAAAAGGAATACAGTATTCCTGTTTTTTAACGCAGCCGTGGTTAATTTAAAATCCCTTATGATACTATCTTTCTTAGGCTTGATGCTCATTTCGCTATTGGTTTATCAGTCTGTTTTCTTAACATTAATTTTCACTCCGTCGGATACCTCGGTGTATCCCGCTATGATTACTTTATCGCCATTTTTTACGCCCCCGGTTATCATTGTCTTGTCTTTATAACTCAGCCCTGTATCAATATATATTTTTTGTGCTATTATGCTTTCCCCGGTATTTACAGCTAAATAAATATACTCCCCCTGCATATCCTTTTTTATAATATCAGAGGGAACCACCAGGGTAGAATCTTTCGAAAAATCATTAAGCATTACCGTAGCCATAAGATTTGGTTTAAGCTGATTATCCGGGTTATCTATTTTCAATTCAATAGTAAAAGTCCTGCTGTTCCGGTTAATTACATTTCCTGTCCGGTAAACCGGAGTCTCCTTTTCAACATCCGGTAACGAAGCGAAATGCACGGTAGCCATGTCTCCTTCCTTCACCATTGTCAGGTATTTTTCAGACACATCAGCATAAATTTTCATATTAGAAAGGTTAACCATTTCAAGTATTGGTTTCCCCGGTGAAGCCATTTCTCCTTCTTTACCTGAAATTCTTTCAATAAATCCGGTGAAGGGAGCCCGTATCCTGGCCATTTCAACTTGTGTTTTCAGAGTTTTTAACCTGTTTTCAGCCAACTCTTTTGCGTTTTTCGCATCCAGGTATTGCATTTCGGAACCAATATTTTGTTCCCATAATTTTTTTTGTTTTTCAAACACTTTCCGGGCAAGTTCAAGGCCGGTTTTTATCTCTTCAATACTGCTCTCGATAACTCTTGTATTTAATGAGACCAGCAGCTTCCCCTTTTCTACTTGTTCTCCCTCCGACACATATATTTTCTCAATCTGACCATTCACTTCAGGGCTGACTAAAGCGTGTTTTTCGGCTTCAACATTACCACTTACAAGTATGAAATGATTGAATTCTTCAAAGTCCAGAGTCTTAACTTTTACAGGAATTGTGTTTTCTGGTTTTGTTTTTGTTGAATCCTGTTTAAGCTCACGTTCAAGCATGGCAATTTCATTGTTGATCACCATTCGCTTCTCCTTAAGCTTTATAAGCTTGTTTTTTATTGCTTCGGGGTTGTCCGGATTACAACTTGCTATTGCAATGATCAATATTAAAGAAAATATTCTTTTCATTATTTTTATTTTTTCCCTTTTTGTAAAAAATTAACAATCGTAATATACATCTTGTATCTTATATCTTGCATCCTGTATCTTGCATCCTGCATCTTGTATCTTGCATCTTGTATCTTGCATCCTGCATCTTGTATCTTGCATCCTGCATCTTGTATCCTGCATCTTGTATCTTGCATCTTGTATCTTGTATCTTGTATCTTGCATCCTGCATCTTGTATCTTGCATCTTGTATCTTGTATCTTGTATCTTGTATCTTATACCCCTCTCCTACAGCCTGTTTGTTATTTTATCAAGGCGGATTTTTACATTCAATATTTCTACTATAGCTGATGTTATATTTGACTCTGTTTGTAAATATTGGTTATTCGCCTGTATTAATTCAAAACTGGAAGCCATACCATTTTTATATTTGATCCTTGTTTTTTCAAGAATTCTTTTTGCCAGTTTTACATTTTCTTTTTCGCTCAAATATTTTTCAAGTGCAGTATTATAATCAAACTTCACTTGCTGACTTTCCATTTCCAGGGTTTGCCTGATAAGTTTTTTTGTATGTATTGCTTTTTCAAACGCCAGTTGTTTTTGGCTTATTTTGGATATTTTTGAACCGCTGCTGAAAACCGGTATGTCCAGTGTGAATCCGATCAATTCCGTTTCATACCATTTCTTATCCGAATCAAAAAAATTAAACTCTGTCCTCTGGGCATCCCAATTATTCATATACATTATAGAAAGGGTTGGCAGATATTCTGATTTTTGCCTTTTAAGGTCAAGGGATGCTAATTCAACCTGGGTTTCCATAATATTGTATTCAATATTTTTATCAATATTGAAATCATTCTCTCCTGGTAATTGGAGATTTATTTTTCCCAAAATTCCGTTCAATGAATCTGTAAGTGATACAGGCACTTCCAGGTCAAGGCCCATCTGGAATTTCAGCATATTCTTTGACGCTTTTACCTGTCTTTCCATTGAATTAACAGAATTATCAAGTGTTGTAAGGGTAACTTTAAGCTGATCAACATCTGTCTCTTCAACAAAACCCTGCTTAAACATTGCTTTTGTTTCCTTATAAGTTTTCAGGGTGTTATTATAATTTTGCAAAAGTGTCTTCCTGATCTCTTCTGAAAGCAGAATCAGATAATAATTCCGGGTTACCATTTCTTTTACATCAATTTCTGTTTTTTCAAGATTTTGTTCTGACAGTTGTCTGTAAACCTTTGCTGCCATTAATCCTACGATATAGGGTCCGCTGAAAATTTGTTGGGTCGCTGTAATGGAAGCCAAAGCATTATGCTGGGTACCAAACTGTACTTCAATCATCTCATCCGGATTCCCTCCAAAAAAATCAGGAATAAGAACTGTTGTAAGACTCAAATTATCTGTATAATTAATCGTCACATTCACCTGGGGTAATCCAATTGCTGTTGTTTCCCAGATCTTTTTTCTGGCAATTTTCACATCTGCTTCTGCGTTTTTTATGTTCAAATTATGCTCTATTGCAAAGCTCTGTGCCTCTTCCAGGGAGAAAGTTTTCTTCCCGTCACCTTCTGCAAAGCTGAATAAATTACAGCAATGAAACAGAAAAACTATAAGGGTGATTTTTACTATATTCATATTTTGAATTTTTTTGTACCTATTCAATGTCTTAAGTTTGGAATGCTAAAATGGCTAATCTCATTATACTTTGCATTTTAAAGTCTGCAATCTACAGTCTGCAGTCGACAATCTGAAGGCTGGTTTATTTATACTTTTCAGTCCCGATTTATCGGGAATGTGATTAAGTGATTATGTGTTATAATTATTTGATTGTTATTTATTTTCTTGCCGACTGCCGACTGATTAGTCGCTATTCTTTTATTTTTAACTTATCAATATTATCCTCAAGGAATCTGATCCCTTTACTATTTGCTATACCTCTGATATGGTAGATAAACAGTTCGGAGAAGAACTTCCTGGAGGTGTAATCCCGGATGGAGACATACGAGCTTTCATCCACATTTTCAGCCCTGGCCACCTGTATCCTTGCAATGATTTCATTGTCAATTTCCTTCCTGTAAAGTCCTTCTTTTTTCCCTTTTGCAAGGTTAAAAATTATAGATTTGAACATTCCTTCCCGTTTACTTACCTGTAACCGTTTAAAAATATCAGGATAATACTTCCTTAGATCATAGTGCATTGAAGGGTTATGTTTCTCAAGCATATAATTAATCTGCCTTTTTACCTCAAACAATTCCTCAATGGCATTTAATTTACTTTTATTCAGTTCTTTAAATTCCCCGGTTCTTTTTCGAATTTCAAAGTCAACAACCTTTTTTACCAGGTCGGTTTTGTTTTTTACAAATTGATATAATGTTTTCTTTGAAATCCCTAACTCCCGGGCTACATCATCCATGGTAATGCTTTTTATCCCGTATTGGTAATACAGCTCCCCGGCTTTTTCTATTATCGTTTTGTTTTCATGAACCATAATGCAAACGTAAGCAAAAAACTTTAAAAACTAAAATAAAAATAAATGTTTCTTTGGTTTCCAATAAAATTGATGCTGATTTTATTTGAATAGTATTAATCTTTTCAATTCCCCCTGTGAAATAAATCGAAAATTTATTGCATAGCAATATTTCATTAGTATAAAATCAGGTTAAAATATTTGTGTTTTAATTCGTTGAAAGATGTATTCAATCATCCATGGAATTCGCATGTTTTATGCATTTTTTTATTGTGAACGATAATGCATGAGGGGTTCACAGGGGGGATAAAGATATTGCCACCTGAACCTGAATTTAAAAAACAAAAGAATTTATAAATGATAAAATACCTGACCAACCTGATAGAAGACATCCAACAAGCGGTAAAAACCCTGCCTGCAAAACCATATCTGGAATTATCTGAGGATGAAGAATGTTTACGAGATGTAATAGAATATGAAAGCATCGAGCCAAAACCTATGCAGGAATGGTTTGGAATTGACAAAGCCAATTTTCCGCCTGCCGGAAAACTGAGCAATAATGAGTTGAAGCTTATGGTAAAAGAAATCATTAAGTTTTGGAACGCCTATAATTTCGATCCGGTTTTGCCCAAAAACCTTCCTGCCCGTATCGCATACCAAACACTTGTCAATTACTTTGACAAACCCGTAACCTGGGTTAGTGAAGGAATTATTGGCGTTGAGTTTTGCGAATACGATCCCGAAAATTGCCCCTTCCCGGCCGAATATTGTATGTGCAAAGATTTTGAAAATGATATTAATTCTGATGCAGATGATTTTGAACCGGATTTATGTGCTGATAATTCACACGAAATTGCGATTCTTGATCAGGAACTCCGTGAGATTGCTGAAAATCAATTACCGGGAGCACCTATTGTGAACAAAATAGAGAAGTATGTAAATCAACTTATCAAAGATTTGAATTTTGTTGCAGAAAAAAGAATAAACCAACCCAATATTCCTGACAATATTGAAATAAGGAGCGCAAACAGCCTTATCGACTTAATAAAAAAGCCCTTTAAAACATTGGAAGACCTGACCGGTATCTCTCATGAGACTTTTCCTGAACATATAGACATGGATGGAATTCAAATAAGGGAAGTGTTAAAAGCTATGCTCAAATTGTAATTTACATTTTGTATATTAAGAAATGATTTATTCCGGCCATAACAATGACGGAGAAAAATATTACAGTGTTTACATGTCCTTTTTCATCGATGGATTGACTAACTTATAATCGTACCATTGTGGAATTGAAATAACTAAAGTTGAGAATGAAGTGAAGCAATCTTTCCCGGCTTTTCGAAAATCTCATGAATGTCTGGTTATTTTTGGGAGTTTCTACATGAATTTTAAATACCGGAAGTGTTGTTGCTACTTTTTTTCTATTATTTTTGCACTTCAATCAGGGGTAGTATTAAAAATAGTATTAGTATTAAAATAGTATTAAAATAGTATTAAAAATGATCAGGTATATCAAAATAATTATTCTTTTTGGCTTTTTTTTTCACTCCATGTGGATCAGCGGACAAATTGATACGGTTGAAATAAAGGAGATAGCGGTTAGTGGACAACGGAGTCCTTCTATCTATTCTGAATTGAACCGTGTGGTAACCGTTATCAGGAAAGAGCAAATCAGGAATGCTCCTGTTCAAAGCTTACAGGAAATTCTGGAGTATGCAGTTAACGTTGATGTTCGACAAAGGGGTGATTTTGGTGTACAGGCTGATATAAGTATCAGGGGGGGAAGCTTTGAACAAACCCTAATACTTTTAAATGGAATAAAAATAAATGATCCGCAAACCGGGCATCATAATTTAAACATTCCCATTGATATAAACAGTATTGAAAGAATTGAAATACTGCAAGGGCCAGGCTCAAGGGTATTTGGTCCGAACGCATTTAGCGGAGCTATAAACATAATAACAAAACCAAAGGAATCAAACAATGTGAATTTAGTTCTGACAGGGGGTGAGCATGGATATTATAAAACCAACCTGTCAGGATCGCTCCGGCTGGGGAAAGCGGATAACTTCATTTCAATTGGAAGGTCCGGATCAAACGGATATATTGAAAACACGGATTTCGGAATTTCAAATTTTTTCTACCACGGATCTGTCACTTTTGCTCATGCAAATCTGGATGTACAGGCTGGTTATCAGGATAAAGCTTTTGGTGCAAACAGTTTTTATACACCAAAGTATCCGAACCAGTATGAACATACAAAAACAACCCTGGCCAGCATAAAGCTGACAACCGGTAATAAAATTAAGATAAGCCCTTTGATATACTGGAGAAGGCATCAGGACCGTTTTGAACTGTTCAGGGATAACCCGGCTGTATGGTATACGGGGCATAATTATCATTTAACCGATATATACGGTGCGGAAGTAAATTTTATTTTTAATACCAACTTGGGCAAAACTGCAGTGGGTTTGGATTTCCGGTCTGAAAACATCCTGAGTAATGTTCTGGGGGAATCCACCGGCGATACATTGGATGTACCCGGTGAACCGGCAGGTTTTTTTACAAGGCGAAAATCAAGGGAAAACATATCATTGTTTCTGGAACAAAATATTATTGTTAAAAAATTTTCAGCATCAGCCGGGATTTTAACGAACTGGAATACTGATTTTGACTGGAATATTTATACCGGGATCGACATGAGCTATAAAATTACCAGGGATGCCAAGATTTATGCTTCTATAAACCAGTCACTCAGGATTCCTACCTTCACGGATTTATATTATGTAGGTCCAACTAATGTGGGAAACCCACATCTAAAACCTGAAGAAGCAATTACATACGAACTGGGGACCAAGTATCAGAAACAATTTTTCCATGGACATTTATCCTTTTTCAGAAGAAATGGGAAAAATATGATTGATTGGGTCAGACTGCCGGATTCATTGAAATGGGAAAGCAAAAACATTACCCAAATCATAACCCGGGGTTTCGAAATCGCAGGTTCCCTTGGTGTAAACAGATTGTTCAATAAATCATTCCCAATAAAATATATAAAATTAAGTTATTCTTTTCTTGAAACCGAAAAACAAAGCGGCGAATACATATCGGTTTATATTCTGGATTACCTGAAACATAAGTTAAATCTTGAAATAGAACACAGCTTGTATAAAAATTTAGGAGCTAGCTGGAAAATCACATTTCAGGATAGGGCAGGCACCTATACCGATTTTACTACCGGGCAGGAAAAGTCCTATGAACCTTTCCTGCTGATAAACAGTAGGCTTTTTTGGAATAAAGAGACATATACAATCTTTGTCGAAGCCTCGAACCTTTTAAACACCCAATATTTTGATCTGAGTAATGTCGGGATGCCAGGTAGGTGGATCCGTTTCGGCGGATCGGTAAATCTGAATTTAGGGAAATAAATAGATTGCCGGACTTGAAAGTCAGCTGAAGATGACTAATATATTATCTTAACGTGCTTATTTACACCATACTGAAGCATGGTGCTGATTTTACAAACAACTGTTATTATGACCTTGAATTTCCCAAAATTCTTACCTATGACTGATACTCTTTCATTTATAATGATTTCCTTCACAAAAATATTATTAAAATAGCGGGGCACCCAAAATTATCAAAACAAGAATGCTAAAATCCTGTTTATGAACATTTAGTGTTGTAAAAAATCGCTAAAAACTTTTTAAGGGGTTATTCTTTCCTCTTGCGTTGCTTCAGCACTATTCCGGCAAATTCCATATCAACAGGTGTGGTTAGTTTAATATTGAGAAGATCACCCGGAACAATGTTAATTTTTCCACCACTTGCCTCAAACACGGTTGCATCATCGGTAAAATCCGGTCTCTGTTTTTGCGCATATGCTTTTTTTATCCTTGCTACGGAAAATACCTGCGGGGTTTGTACCAGAAAAACATTTTGCCTGTCAATAGGCTTGTTCCCTCCGGCAATGGTTATTCTTACTGATTCGTTTGGAGAAATGGCAGGCAGTGCATTTCCGTATCTCATGGCATTGTCAAAACATCTTTTAATGGTCTGTTTGTTCACCAGTGGTCTTACTGCATCATGTATAGCAACCAGCCCATCATCATTGTCAATGGCCTCCAGTCCGTTTTTAACGGAACAAAATCTTGATTCGCCTCCCTTAATAACCCTGTGAGGAACAGAACATGAGTATTCTTCACAAATAGATTCCCACAGATCAAAATAATCTGCATGGAGAACAATGATGATTTTTATTTCCCTGTCAAATTCATGAAAAACATAAAGAGTGTGTAATAATACCGGCCGGCCTGTTAGTTTTATAAATTGTTTTGGCAATTCTGATTTCATCCGTTTGCCTGATCCTCCGGCAACGATAACAGCAAATCTGTTTGTCCGGCTTTGTTGCATGTTTAGATTATATTATTATGTTAAATTGAACGGAGGTTCCGGATTATTATGTCAAAGTTTTATTTTTAACCGGCGAAGACCAAATATTATTGTTGTTTTTTATATTAATCGCAACAAAGATTATTACAGGTATTAACTATGGATTGTTAATATCATTTATATCATTAAATGTATCCGGTAAAACATATTCCATAAAAACATAATTACTATCAGATTAATTCCTGAAGAAACATAGTTGTACACAACCCTGTATTCCTTAAAATTTCGTCGCAACAGTATTCCCGTATTTGGCATAAAAAGAGACAGAATTATAAGAATATAATTAAACTCGCTTATTTTCTCTTTAATTTCAATCTCCAGAAACAACAGGTAGTAAAAGAAGGACAATATAACCAGCAGAAAAGCCAGGTAACTGAATTTTAGCAGGTATGTGGAATTCTTACGTTTCATATTTACCCTGAATGGGCGCAAAAAAACCGTAGCCAGCATAAAAATCATGGAAAAACCGGTTATAACAAGTACCCGGGAAATTATCTGTCCGAATTGATTCATTTTACAGGTGATTCAAAGACGAAAAACCTTTTGATCCAGGTTAACAAATTTATTATTTTTCTGATAATTATCAGGGAACTATCAGGATAATTTTCAAGTTGAAGATTTCACTGCATTGCCGTTTTCAACGTTATTCCAAACCAGGGCACTTGCTCCGAGAACAGCAGCATTCTGAGAGTTGAGTTTTGACGGAAGCAATTTCACTTTCCCTTTATAAATATATAACAGATTCTCTTCCATATACCTGCGGGTCGGCTCAAATATCAGGTCTTTTGCCAGGGCAAGCCCACCAAAAAGGAAAATGGCTTCAGGATTAGTATGTGCTACCACATCAGCAAGTTTGAAGCCGAGCATTCTGCCCGTATGTTCAAATGCCCTGATTGCAATTTTATCTCCTTTCTTGGCTGCATCACTGATCATTGCTGCTGTCAGATCATCAAAGCTGATGCTCCTCAGAGAACTATCATCAATCATATCTCCCATCAGTTTAAACAGGGTTCTTTTAATCCCTGTGGCAGAAACATAAGTTTCCAGGCATCCTTTCCTACCGCATCCACATTGCCTGTTACTCTCTCCGGGTCTTATCGATGTATGTCCCAGCTCGCCGGCGAAACCGTCATGTCCATATACCAGCTCGCCGTTCACAACAAATCCGCTTCCCAGGCCCGTACCGAGCGTAATAACCACAAAGTTTCTCATCCCTTTGGCGCCGCCATATATCATCTCACCAATAGCCGCAGCATTTGCATCGTTGGTCACTATTACCGGCAGTTTAGTAAATTCTTTGAAAAGATCAGCAAGGGGTATAATTCCTTTCCATGGCAGATTGGCTGCATATTCTATTGTCCCTTTATTTATATTGCCCATGGAAGTGCCTATACCAATTCCTTCAACTATTACTCTATTGTTGAGATTTCGCAGGCTAAGTCTTATTTTTTCATTCAGGGCTGCAAGAAAAACTTCTATTTCCTGATGGTCTTTTGTGGAAATTTGTCCCTGCGCCAGGAATTTTCCCTCTCTGTTTAAGATACCATAAACAGTATTTGTTCCTCCTATGTCTATGCCAATAGATACTTTCTTTTTCACTGGATATCAGATATTGTATCGGTTCAGGAAACGTTTTTTATCTCTCGTAAACAAGTTTTTTAATGAACTGCCTTGCAGCAAGTGTGGCATTAGAAAGTTTCAGGATATTAAACCTGAAATAAAAAATAAATCGGATGCAAATCTACAAAATTACCCGACAATGTACTCATTCCCAACTTTTCTTGCCCTTACCGGTTTATCAAGATCAATCCCCATTGCTATTCCAATCTCGACTAAAATATTCCAGCCGGCTGCCAATTCAACATAATTATGGTATTTCTCACCATCCGGTATCCGTATGGTTGGAAAAGATGTTTCCCTGGAGGCAATTGCAATGACTTTCATTCCAACACCTTCCACCAAACATTCACTAATTTTTTCTTCTTCACTCTCAAATGGCTCAATCACCAGTATGACCTCGTTTTTATTCATAATTTCTTCAATTCCATGAAGCAAATATGTTCCTTCAAGAAAATCTGATCTTTTTCTGGTTATCTCGTTGGTTTTTAATGCCAGCTCTTCAGCAACACCTGTATTTCGTCCGGCAAAATAAATAATATCTGCATTTTTCAGTTGCTCAACCAGTGTTGGCTCAATATTTTGTTTCATAGCTTCATCAACTTTATCTGCCAGTTCATGTAATCCTTCCATTTTTTCATCAGCCAAATGATGTATAAGACTGTCATAAAACAACGCCTGCTCTACAACCGATTTTGTGGCAGCGATTGCATTTTCTTTACCACAATTCAATACATGTATGTCTTGAGCCATGCTTTCAAGCGGTGTGTCGGTATTTGCCGTTAGTCCAAAAATGGCATTATGTCCTGAATCTTTTAACTTTTTAAACAGTCTGACTATTTCTTTTGTCTTACCGGAATTTGAGGCGCCAAAAACAGCATAGTTTGTTAAATCATATTCAAGAGCCTGCGTTGCTCCTTCTGTTGCTATTGGAAAGAGGCTCCCTCTTTTCAATGTCTCGCAGACAGCTCTTTTTGCAGGGAATATCCTGCTGCTTCCTTCGCCGGTAAAAAACAAGTTTCTTTTTTCACGAACCTGAGGAACAAATTTGCCTGACACTGCCGGGTCAAAGTTTCTTATGACCCCGGGGGTTTCCAGCATATCTTTTACAAGAGCATATTTCGAATACTTTTTATTATTCTGTTCCATAGTATATTTAAAATTATCGGGTTTAACTGTTTTCTATAATAAATTCTTTTATGTCGTTCTGTATTTGCGGTTCTTTTTGAAATCCTCCGCCAAGATGTTGCCAGAAAATCTCTGCATATTCAATTCCTGCCATTTTACCGTAATCCACGTTTGCTTTTTTCATCTGACCAAAAAAATCATCTATTTTATGCATATGCCTCATAAGCTTAATTTGGGATTTATGATAAGTAAGCATTTCCATTTTGGTGTCGATCACAGATGTAATATCCACAAAAAAATGCGGAGGGCGTATTTCAGAGCCCAATGGATCTGATAATGTAAGTGGCGCTGTATGATATAGTAATGGTGTTACTTCAAGCGGCGCTTCGTTGCAAGGAACATTAGGCAGTGATGATATTATTGCTGCTGTTTCAATAATATTGCAGGTGGTTCTGTGGTCACTATGATAATCCATTGGCAGATGTGTGAAAACGATCCCTGCTTTTACCTTCCTCATCAGTTCAATGGCAATAATTCTTAATTCTTCAGTATCAAACAGGAAGCCATCCCTTCCATTGAAGCAATAATAATCAGCACCGAGAACATCAGCTGCTTTGCGCGCCTCGATTTTTCTTGTTTCAATAGTTTCTTGCTCTGTTGAATTTATTTCTCCCATTCCACCTGCAGTCATAGTGGCAATAACAATTTTGTATCCTTTGTCCTTCAGAAGCTTCAGGGTTCCTGATGCAAATGCTTCCGTATCATCCGGATGTGCATGAAAAGCCAGTACAACTTTATTAAATCTTCGTTTCATTTTATCCTCGTTTTATTACTTTGTTTTCCAATTCAACAAACTCAGGCAATTTTCCAATTAACGGTTTGATATACTCGATGAACTTTTCATTTACGAAATTGCCTTTTTTAGTAAAATATTCCCCGGGCATTGGTTTTGCCTTGACGGCTACATCGCTGAGCAATACTTTAACATATTTAATCTCATAGGGGCGGTCTGACTTTCTTTCTAAAGCAATCATATATCCCGATTCACCTTTTTCAGCTAATTTAACTGCTTCAACCCCGCAAAGGAAAGCCTCTCTGCGGTCAAGATTCACAGTTCTGTCGGCAGCACTCATAATAAGCGATTCGGTAATTTGAAATTCACCCCTGTATCCGTATTTATCTGTAATCATTCTATGAAGGTTCATTCCAACACTTGATCCCCCCATTGCTCCAAACTCAACATTATCAAATTTGTCCTTTGTTCTTGATGCGCTCACAGGTGTACCATCTTTAAATTTCAATCCTTCTCCGCAAACAACAGAAACCCAGCCATATTTATTAATGCACGACCCTGCATCTTCCAGGAACTCTTCTTTATTGAAAGAAAATTCGGGCGTATATATTAAATGTGGCGCATCGTCTTCTTTTCTTTTTGCCAATGATGTTGCTGCAGCCAGCCATCCTGCATCTCTTCCGATTGTCTGATAAATTATAAATTTATCGACCATTTGCATATCCCTTGCAAGAATTCCTGCCTGCATAACATTCAATATGTTTGTGCGTGCAGCAGAGGGAAAACCCGGTGTATGGTCAGTACCATACAGATCGTTATCAACTGTTTTGGGAATGCCTGTTCCAATAAGTTCATAACCATTACCATTACAGTATGATTCGATCCTGTTTATTGTATCCATGGTATCATTTCCGCCAATCATAAAAAAGTACCTGATATTAAACTTTTTGAGCAGTTTCATGATTTTGGGGAAATCCTGCTCCTGCAGTTTGTGTCTTGAAGAACCCAGAGCAGAAGATGGAGTTGTCCTCAAGCCTGACAGTACCTTTTCTGATTGAGTTCCAAGATCAATGATCTTTTCCTGCATAAAACCCTCAATGCCGAATCTCATGCCATATATATTCTTAATTTCCTTTGATTTGATTGCTTTTTCTATAACTCCTGCAAGACTTGCATTTATTACCGAGGTCGGTCCGCCGGATTGTCCTATGATAGCATTACTTTTCATATGTCTGGAATTTTTCGCGCATTAATCATAATCATAAAACTAATAAGGTGTTCCTGTAAAAATTCATAACGACTCAGTGCCTAAAGTTAAAATGCCTAAAGTTTTAAATTAATAATGCTAATTGCGAATTTCTTTGTCCTGCTTTCAAATTGCTTACTAAATTACTCGTGTTGTTAAAATTATTTATATGGTATTCCCCGAAAAAAACGGGGCAGGCTGTGAGATCGCTACGCTTAGTTCTTTATTATCCATCTTTAATATCTTTAGGCACTCTTAACTTTAGTTCACTTTAAGTACTTATTAGTAACAAATTTTCATTTCTTCTAACAACTTTTAAAAATAATTTATTTTTTGGAGAAAAAAAATTAACAGAATTCCAGCTCACCAAAAAAAGCAGGTTGGTGGAAATCAGGGTCGTTAGTTCCGACTCTGTTCCATGTCAAATAATGCATTTCGGAAAGTTTGTCACCACATTTATAAAAATTAGCCCTGAATTTTTTTTCTTTCAATTCTGATATTTTATGATCAATAAAAGACTCCAGGGGAATTATGATTGTCAGTTCCCAGTGGAATTCACCTGATCTTTCCGCAAATGGACGGTTCCCAAGGGTTGAAACCCTGCGGATACCTTTTATCACACCTGTATCCAAAATCTTGCTGTCATTACGTGATCTGCCTTTGCCCAGCAAACATGTGCCAATACAATTGAATTCAAAATTGTAATAAACTCCATCGGTTGAGGGGGAAACAAAAAATTCAACACAACTGTCTTCATAAACCTTCTGATTTGATTTATAATGTTTCGCCCGTATGTGTTTTTCGTTTACATAGTATTTCAGGTACAACTCATTCTCTCCATAGGCTATATTAAATCTTACATCCGGTTGATATGAAAAATCTTTCCAGGGCAATTGGTCAATTTTATTACCCTGTCCCAGCTTATCCAACAGCTTTGATATTTTTTCCGGAGCAGGTTTTTCATCGTCGATGTCTAATCGTTTAACTTTCAGGCTTTTCATACATCTGTCAACCATTTAGAGTCCGTATATAAAGTTCGAAAATTTAAATAAATATTCAAAATTTGTTTGACTTTATGGACTGACATTATTTATTCAATATTTCATTCCATGCCAGTGCGCTCGCTCCCATAACCGCTCCTTTGCTTTCGGGTATTTCGGAGGGTAATAATTTCACTGTTCCTTTAAACATGATCTGAATGCTCTCTTCCATATATTTCCGGGTAGGTTTGAAAATCAGGTCGCCGGCATTTGCCAGACCACCAAAAAGAAAAACAGCTTCCGGACTTGAAAAAGCTACTGCATTGACAATAGACAAAGCCAGTATGCGGGCGGTATCGTCAAAAGCCTCAAGAGCGATCCTGTCGCCTGCCTCCGCAGCTTCGGCAATTTGTTTTGAATTCAAATCTTCGGGAATTATTTTTCGCAATTTACTTTCATCTCTTCTTCTACCAATAAGCTCTTGCACCGTTCTAACCAATCCGGTTGCTGACGCATAATTTTCCAAACAACCTTGTCGTCCGCAGCCACAATCTCTTCCTCCGGGCTTCATGATGATATGTCCGATTTCCCCTGCAAATCCTGCATGTCCGTACAGGATTTCGCCATTAATTACAATTCCGCTTCCAATGCCTGTTCCAAGCGTATAAACTATAAAATGCTTCATTTCCCGGGCGCCGCCATAGATCATCTCACCCATAGCTGCTGCATTAGCGTCATTGGTAAGCACGACAGGGACATCAAAATGTTTTTTAAACAGATCGGCCAGGGGTATTATCCCTTCCCAGACAAGATTTGGAGGATGTTCTATTGTTCCGTTATAGTAATTCGCGTTTGGCGCTCCAATCCCAACTCCCATGATTTTTATTTCTTCACCTAAAGATTCTTCCAGCTTTTGCATGGTAAAATAGCATGCTTCAACAAAATTTTTGACAACAGGATATTTTCTTGTTGACACTATCTCTTCGGCAAGTATATTACCTTCTCTGTCAACAATTCCAATAACACTATTTGTTCCTCCGATATCGAGTCCGAATGTTACTTCTTTCATGTTTTATGGTTTTATTTTATAATTAAAAGGTTTCGTGAATATTTTCCTTCAGGAGAGACATCTCTCATAACAGGATTGCCGGCAACCTGCAAAATTGCAGCACCACCTCCCAATAACATAACTGTAATAAGAAATACCGAATATTCTTTTAATCCCCCGAAAATTGGAATTACTATTCCGATAAAAGCCACCAGCTAATTTAATCCACAAATCTAAAATATTTTCTAGTATCCGAATATCTCTTCGAGTTTTATTTCACGGATCGTACCCAGTTCTTTCAGCACGTTCATATCAACCGCATCCCTGTTGCCCAGTACCAGGAAGGTATAATTCTTACCTGCTATATGCTCCATAAAGAATTTATCCAACTCATCCAGGCTCATCGTTTTCATGGCTTCGTATATATCTTTTCTTGTATCATAATTCACCCCGCGATCAAAATTCCGAATATATGTATTATAAATATTTGTCTTGGTAATTCGTTCCGATTCTATTTTTTTCATTATTGATTCTTTGGCCAGGTCAAACTGTTTCCCGGCTTTGGGCATATCATTCATCAGGTCGAGCAGTACGTGTACTGCCATTTGTAGCTTATCTGCCTGGGTTCCAACAAATCCGTAAGTAAAATGCGACCGTTCCCGTTTAGCTGGAATATTGAAACTGGCAAATGCCGAATAAGCCAGCGCTCTTGACTCCCTGATCTCCTGAAACACTATGGATGACAATCCTTCACCAAAATATTCATTAAATAATGTTGCCTCGGGCAATAGCGACATGTTCAGTTTTTCATCCTTAGACATCATAATAATGTTGACCTGAACCATATCATAATCTACAAAACAGACTTCGTTCTCATTGGTTTCCAGTTCAACAAACTTCACCGGCTCAGGGTAAGGTTTTAGTTCTTCAGGAACTTTATGATGCTTTTCAATAACCCGCATAACTTTTTTTAACGGCATGCTTCCATAATAAAAAATTTTGTGTTTATACGAATACAGTTCCTTTAGCAACCCGGTCAGTTCTTCCGGATCCCGGGCTTTCAGATTGTCTTCGGAAATAAGGTGTGTATAGGGTGATCTCTCTCCGTACATACCATAATTAAACAACCCTCCCCACAGGATGGAAGATTTACTCAGCTTCCTGTCCTTCCGCTTTTTCAGAATTCCTTTAACATACTTATCATAGGCGCTCGTATCGGGCATAACATTTGCAAGAAGATGTTCAAGTAATTCCAATCCGGGCTCAAGGGACTTTTGCAGCCCGCTAATATATATATACGACCGGTCGTTCCCTGCATAGACACCCATGCTTATACCAAGCTTGAAAAATTCCTGTTGCAGCTCGGCAGCCGTGTATTTTTCAGTCCCCAGAAAAGGAAGATAATTTACTGCAAGCGGAAGTTTCAGATCATGGTTTTTTCCCATTTCCAGAATATACTGCAAAGTGAAAAGTTCATTTGTTTTATTCTCAATATACTCAATCTTTATCCCGTTATCCAGGTGATTTTGTGCAATTTCTTTTTCAAAATCCACAAATACCGGTTTTATTGGCTCGGGCTGATCTTTAATGAACTCTTTATAGAACTCCGATTGCTTATCACGGTTAATAGGAATAGGGGTTATTTCAGGTTTTTTCACTTTTACCAGCTCATCGTTTGCTCCTGTCCGTTTATATACTACCACATAATTATCATTGTAATGTATTTCCGCAAAATTCATTATTTCTTCTTTGGTAATGCTTTCGAGTTCATCCAGAAATTTTACTCTGTCAACGTAAGGAATATCTTTTACAAACGCATCGATATACCCCCAGCTCCGGCTGAAATTATTCTCATTCCGGCGTATTTCGGTAAGTTTCAAATCATTAATCACCGCCCCTATCATCCATTCTTCAAACTCGCCTTTTTTTATCTTTTCAATTTCATCTAGCAAAAGGTTCTTAACTTCTTCAAGTGTTTGCCCTTGCCTGGGCGTTCCATAAAACCTGTGAATACCGTAATCTCTCATAAAATTCGGGCTACATCCTGCATTTATTACTTTTTGTTGCTGAACAAGGTCAAGGTCAATCAGTCCTGCCTGACTATTGCTCAGTATCATATCTATCAGTGTTACATACCTGTAATCTTCACTGTTATCGGCATCAAAGCGGTAAGCGAGCATCAGGTTGGCGGCTGATGGCCCGGTAACTTCACAAACAACGGGGTCTTTAAGCGGCTCCTCTTTGGATTGATCAATTTCCGGCAAATCGCCTGGTTCCAGTTTTCCGAAATATTTATCCAGCACCTTGATTGTCTTTTCATAATCCAGATCGCCGGATAATGCTACAGCCATATTATTGGGAACATAAAATGTTTCGGCGAATTTATAAATATTGACCATAGAAGGATTTTTAAGATGCTCAGGCAGCCCAATCACGTCTCTGCCATACGGATGATTAGGAAACAAGTTTTTCATCAGCATCTTGTTAGCCCGGTTGTTATCACTATCCTGGTACATGTTGAATTCTTCATACACGGTCTCCAACTCGGTATGAAAGATCCGCAGAACCATATCATTAAAACGTTCCGATTCAAGACGTGCCCATTTTTCCAATTCGTTAGATGGAATATTATTGATATATACCGTAAAATCGTATGAGGTGCCGGCATTGGTCCCTTTCGCACCAATGCTGGAAGCCATTTTATCATATTCGTTTGTGGCTACATATTTCGCCGCTTCGTACGATAAGCTGTCAATTTTGAAATACAGGATCTTCTTCATTTCCGGATCTTCAGTTTCCCGCCTTTTTTCAAACATGTCTGAGATTTCCTGCAGGAGTATTTTCTCTTTTTCCCAGTCGAGTGCTGCAATCTCATCCGTTCCTTTGAACATCATGTGTTCAAAATAGTGGGCTAAACCTGTGGTCTCGACAGGATCATATGTTGATCCGGCATGGACCCCGGTAAGGGTTTGTATCCTGGGCTCGTCTTTATTAACAGAAAGATAAACCTTTAACCCGTTTTCAAGAATGTAAATACGGGTTTCAAGAGGGTCGTTTGTAATGGTTTCATACGAATACCCATTTTCATCAATGCTTTCTTTTACTTTATATTTTTCCCCTGCACACCGGGAAAACAAAATAAAGACAAGCAGCAGAATTAAAGATCGTAATGTTTTCATTGAATAAAATTTTAAGGATTAATTATTTAGTTTCAAAATTCCACTTGATTTCCAAATCCCAGTTAGTTCTGACATCCAATTCTTTTTTATAAAAAATTACTTTTTCAGGTTGTCTTTTCTCCTCATAGTTTCCCGTATCCCATTTCCCGTTTTTATTCCTGTCATAAATTGCTTTTAGCCTGTATTTTCCCGGGGGTAAAAAAGTAAATTCAACCCGCCTGTTTTTCCAGCCGGTTTTTTCCCTTTTTACTTCGCCTTTATTATCAAGCAATTGAATAATCAGGTTATCCGGAATTTCTTTTAAAGTTACAATAATTTTACCATAGTAATCCAGCTTACGTGTATTGAAATCCAGTATAAGTGTGTCATTATTGTAATTATATATGCTGGTAAAAGCCCCGGGCAAAATAACCAATTGGTATTTGGCAGCTTCCTGCCATTCCGTACTAAATCTGAATTTCCTGATTTGCAGGGAATCTTTTTCCAGGATATATCCGGTATTGATTTTCAAAGAATCCTCAAAAAGAAACAGCTTGATTTTTGAGGTATCTATTATCTCTACAGGTGTTTTTGACTCAATAACAATTTTCTGATTCGGGTCAATTTGCGAATTATTACGTATTGAAGGAGTTAACAACAGCGTTTTTTGTGTTTCAACAGAAATCTGTTTGCCTCGTCCTGTTTTCCCCGATAGGGATATGTATCTCAATGTGACGGTATCTGCAAATTGTATATAATTCCCCGTTGAATCTTTTTTCAGGTAATCCAGCTCAAGGGTAATCAGATCGAGTCCGGAGACAGTTGTGTCTGTAAGCCAGAGATTAATTGTGTCACCAACAATGAATTCCTCTTTTATAAACCATTGATCTGTAATATCAAAATTTATTGGAGTTATCTCAAGCTTTTTGCTTTTCAGGGGCTTATTAAAAACCATCTGGAGGTGTTCCCTTGTTTCCCTTGTGGAATTCTTCAGGTATTGGATTGAGTGATCTTCCACAAAAAGAAATAATCTGACATCCGGTAATATTTCCTCTCCGTCAATTTCCGTGGTATCTGCAGTTAAAGTATCTTTTGCCGTGGTATCTCTCAAAAATTCCTGTGATGCCTCAACAAGAAATGATGAATCCAGAAAAGCAAAGGTTTCGCCTGACTGGTCAAAATAGTGATTACGATTACCATCCTGCAATGCAAATATCCTGAATGTGTCTGATTTAATATTGTTTATCCGGAATCTTCCTTCCTCATCAGGTTTTCCTATATAAAGTGGCGGTGTTGTTTTGGGGACAGTATCATCTAAAAGGTCGTACAGCAATACCTCAATTCCTTCTTTTTCCGGCTCAAGATCAAAAGCCCTGAGAACAATACCATTTACAGATAATGAATCCAGCCGGCTTCCGGTAGAAAAAACAAACTCATAATCTTTAATTGCATTTCCCTCGTTATTATCCACTATGGCATCATAAAAAGATAAAGTATAAGTTGTATTTTCCTTTAATTTCTGTTTACCTATATTGATAATAATGCTCTTGCCTTTAACAAAAATCTCCGGCTTTTCAGTGAGAGGCGGTGAAATAACCAGTTTTTGTTGCAGATTATCAAAACGAATAAATTCATTAAGCTGTATTTCTATTTTATCTGTTGAAAAATTTGTTGAATAATTATTCGGAATGCTTTCAATTATTTCAGGAGCCAAAATATCTTTTTCGCCTCCGACCGGCGATCCGACACGGGCACAATTTATTATACTTAAAATAATAATTGAGATCAAAGTCAGATAAATCAGTTTTTGCACGGATAATATTTATGTTGTTGTGTAAACGACAAACTTACAAACTTTACAAATATTTTTTATAATTATACAGGAGGAGATATTATTATTTTTTAGTTTTGACCATTAATTAAGAACATAGCCTTAGCCTAATATTTAATTAATCAACGAATAATTTTGAAATTCAGATACAAATAACTTATCATGATGCTTTTAGATATACCATGGAATGTAAATCCTGAAATTTTTAACATTGGCAAATTTGCCATCCGCTGGTACGGTCTCCTGTATGCTTCCTCTTTTTTCTTTGGTTACCTTATTATGGCGAGGTTTTTCAAAAAAGAAAAAATACCGGAAGCAATTCTTGACAGGCTAACTTTATATATGGTACTTGGTACTATAATCGGAGCCCGTTTAGGACATTGCCTGTTTTATGAACCGGGTTATTATCTCGCCAATCCTCTTGAAATACTCAAGATATGGCATGGTGGTCTCGCAAGTCACGGTGCCGCAATAGGTATTTTTATCGCGTTATACCTGTTTGCTAAAAAATCAAAAAAATCTTATATGTGGATTCTCGACAGGGTGGCTGTTGTAGTGGCTCTTGCCGCTTTCTTTATCAGAACAGGAAATCTGATGAATTCCGAAATATACGGTGTTGAAACCAGTCTCCCCTGGGGGTTTGTTTTCCTAAGGAACGGAGAAACGGTGCCAAAACACCCTACACAAATATATGAGGCGCTTGCTTATCTTTTAGTCTTTATTCTCCTCTATTTCATTTACATAAAAAAACAAGGCGTTATTAAATCCGGACTGCTTTTCAGCTTGTTCATGATATTTGTTTTCACTTTCAGGTTTTTTGTTGAATTTATAAAAAACGACCAGGTAACCTTTGAGTCGGGAATGATGTTAAATATGGGTCAGTGGCTTAGTATTCCATTTGTTTTGTTTGGTATTATTCTGCTCTATTTTGTTCTGAAAAAACCGGCGCCTGAATGAAGAAATATTCAGTTTAAAAATGTAATTAAACCGACACAAAAAATCGGAATTGCCCTGAGAAAAAGATTTATTAATTTTAATAACGTTGTTAATAACGTTAAGTTAAAGAAATAAGTCTAAATGAAGGCTAACAGGTTGATTTTTGTGCCGGTGATTAATCCCAAAAACATAAATTATGAAACTGAAAAAAAATATCGCTGTAAGTGATTCGGGGTTTATATTTGATCCCAATTCGGGTGATTCATTTTCCATGAATCCTGTCGGTACTGAAATAGTAAATCTTTTAAAACAGGAAAAAGATTCTGACAAAATTCATGATGCCATGACAAAAAAATATGATGTGCCTCCGGATGAATTTAATAAATATTATCTTGATTTTATACAAACCCTGAAGCAATTTAATCTTATGGAAAATGATGATTAAGAATTTTATGTTATGAATAAGCTCAAAGTAACAATTGCTGTCACGGGGCTGAATAATACCGATAATCCCGGTCCCGGGGTTCCAGTTATTCGTTCTCTCCGTGAATCCGAAGCTTTTGATCTGAGGATCATCGGACTGGCATACGAAACCCTGGAGCCAGGTATTTATATGCACAATATTGTTGACAAAGTTTACCAGGTACCGTATCCCTCAGAAGGCTCCGGCGATCTGATAAAACGCCTTAAATATATTCAGGAACGTGAAAAAATCGATGTTTTGATCCCAAATTTCGATGCTGAGCTTTATACTTTTATGAAATCTTCAGCCCGTCTGCATGAAATGGGAATCAAAACCTTCCTGCCAACCATTACACAGTTGGAAGAACGGCATAAATCAGAATTGCCTGCTTTTGGCAAAAAGTACGGAGTTAACGTTCCGAAAAGCAAGCCTGTTCTAAAACATTCTGATATCGGGAAAATCCGGGATGATTTTGAATTCCCTGTTATGGTAAAAGGCAAATTTTATGATGCTTACTATGCTTTTAACGAAGAACAGATACATATGCATTTTAACAAAATTAGCGCAAAATGGGGTCTTCCTGTAATCATTCAGGAATTTATCAAAGGAACAGAGGTTAATGTGGTTGCTCTTGGCGATGGCAAGGGCAATACGATAGGGGCTGTTCCTATGAGGAAGCAATATATCACCGATAAGGGGAAAGCCTGGGGTGGCATAACTCTGGATAACAAGGAGATGCTAGACCTCACCCATAAAATTATCGGTTCTACAAACTGGAGGGGCGGAATGGAGCTTGAGCTTATTAAAACCAGTAAAAACGAACTATATGTTATTGAGATTAATCCCCGAATTCCAGCCTGGGTATATCTTGCTGTCAGTGCAGGCCAAAATATCCCTGAGGCTCTGGTGAAACTAGCCCTTGGAGAAGAAGTAAAACCTTTTGATAAATATCAAATTGGCAGAATGTTTGTAAGGTATTCTTACGACCTGATGGTAGACCTGAAAGATTTTGAAAAACTATCCACAACAGGTGAACTATAATCCGAATTTTATGAAAAATATATTCTAAATTTTAACAACAATGGAAAAACAACCATTTGAACGACCATTTATTAAAAAATTACATTCAGGAATGCCAGGTAAGTTTGGCATGAAAATGGATTTCGATCCTATCACGGAAATTGACGGCATTAATGTAAAAGATCTGATCGGTGAATATGGATCTCCTGTGTTTATATTATCTGAGAAAACAATCCGGAAAACTTTAAATACTGCCAAAAGGGCTTTTACTACCAGGTATCCAAAAGTCCGGTTTTCCTGGTCATATAAAACCAATTATCTCGATGCTGTATGTAATATTTATCACCAGGAAGGTAGCTGGGCTGAAGTTGTATCCGGTTTTGAATATGATAAAGCTCTTTCAAACGGGGTTGACGGTAAGTATATTATTTTTAACGGACCGGATAAATCGGCTGAATATCTCGAAAAAGCTATTCAAAAAAACTCTCTCATCCATATTGATCATTTTGATGAAATGTACATGTTAAATGAATTGAGTGATAAACTGAACAAAAAACCAAAGGTTGCCATTCGTGTAAATATGGACACCGGCATTTATCCTAAATGGGACCGGTTTGGATTTAATTACGAAAACGGCGAAGCGTGGGATGCCATTAACAGAATTATGATCGGTAAAAAGCTTGATCTGGTTGGGCTGCATACTCACATTGGTACATTTCTCCTTGCAGCTAATCCATATAAAATCGCTGCCGGTAAATTAGCTGATCTGGCAGTAAATATTGAAAACAAATACAATCACAACATTAAATACATTGATATGGGTGGCGGGTTCGCCTCGAGAAACACACTAAAGGGAGCATTCCTGCCCGGAACAGATACTGTGCCTGATTTTGACGACTATGCTGAAGCAATTACTTCCGGGCTTATCAATTCTCAAATAAAGCCGGACAACCTTCCGCTTCTTATCCTTGAAACAGGTCGCGCCCTGATTGATGACGCAGGTTATCTTCTCGGAACGGTACTGGCAAACAAGCGGCTGGCCGACGGCAGACGTTCAACCATTCTGGATATCGGGATCAACCTGCTATTTACCTCTTTCTGGTACGAACACATTATTACCCCGGCACAACCATTTTCACATCATACGGAAGAAACTGCTATTTACGGTCCGCTCTGCATGAATATTGATGTCCTTCGTGAAAATGTTGATTTTCCGTTATTGAAAAAGAATGATCATGTGGTTATTAAACGAATTGGTGCATATAATATGACCCAGTGGTTACAGTTCATCACATTACGGCCACGGATAGTTTTGATTGACGAGAAAGGGAAATCACATCTTATCAGGAAAAACGAAACACTGGAGGTTTTCAAATCACTTGAAAAAACGCCTGAGTATCTCAACAATTTTAAACTATAACCTAACGTAAAACAAAAAGGGTTGAATATAAAACAAAATGTAAAACTTTTGTATGAGGGGTTACTAAATAGCTATTCACAGGTGTTTTTTTCGAAAAATAAGCTGTTTGGAATTATTCTTCTTATTATCACTTTTTTCGATCTTCTTGCAGGGCTCAGCGGGTTGCTTGCGGTTTTAATCACCTATTTTGCCGGGCGGGGTATTGGTTTTAGCAAAATAAAAGTTTCCGAAGGCATATATGGATTTAACAGTTTGCTTGTAGGGCTCGGTCTGGGTATTTATTTCGAACCGGGCATCCCCTTCTTTTTTGTACTGTTCCTTGCTTCCTTGTTTACCCTTTTCCTGTCGGTAAGCATGGAGGGTATTATTGGAAAGTATGCAATACCGTATTTAAGTCTACCTTTTATTATTTCCATCTGGCTTATTGCTCTGGCAACCTCGCAATTTGAGGCACTTGGTATCAGCCAGAGAGGCATTTATACCCTAAACGACCTTTATGTTATCGGAGACAAAACCCTGGTGAATGTTTATACCTGGTGGAATGATGTTGAAATACCATCCTCTCTAAGAGTTTATTTCTTTTCTCTGGGCGCCATTTTTTTTCAATATAACCTTTTATCAGGAATAATCATCGCTCTGGGATTATTGTATTACTCACGAATCGGATTTTCTCTTTCATTGCTTGGTTTTTATTCAGCGTATGTATTTTATATGATCATTGGGGCAAATATTTCAGAAGCAAATTACAGCTATATCGGTTTTAACTATATTCTTACTGCAATAGCACTTGGCGGGTTTTTTATCATTCCTTCAAAGTGGTCTTACTTATGGACAATTATACTCATTCCTATGGTTGCCATAATCACTATTAGTTTGAGTATAATCTTTTCCACCTTTAA
The DNA here is from genome assembly GCA_022561875.1 of Bacteroidota bacterium. Lineage (GTDB taxonomy): Bacteria > Bacteroidota > Bacteroidia > Bacteroidales > VadinHA17 > JADFUQ01. The sequence continues at coordinate 48,268 of JADFQJ010000013.1, forward strand.
CCTGCCCATTTATTCTCTCCCTTTCAATATAGTTGTTCTGCTGTTTCTTTATGTTCTGAAATTCAGAACTAAATCGACGAACCGGCTTACTGATATTTTCATACAACATCATTCTCCTGAAAGAAATCTTTATGCTTACCAAACTAATTCCGTGAGATTCAAATACCTTCTGGATACCAGTATTCAGCTCCCGTTCTGGGGAGATTGGACTGTGTCTCAAGGACATAACGGAGAGCACACTCATAAAGAGGAATGGAAAAATGCCTGGGATTTTGTTATAACCGATGAGACAGGTGAACAGTTTAAAGGAAAAGGGGATTTTACAAATGAATATTATTGCTATGAAAAAGATGTAATTGCACCTGCAGATGGTGAGATCGAACAAATTGTCGACGGGATAGAAGATAATATAATCGGAGATATAAACCTTGAAAATAACTGGGGAAACAGTGTGGTTATCCGGCATAACAATATGCTCTTTTCCCAGGTCAGTCATCTTAAAAAGGGCTCTGTTAAAGTGAAGCCCGGAGAGAGGGTAAAAAAAGGAACTTTAATTGCCAAAGTGGGAAACAGTGGCAGATCACCTTATCCTCATCTTCATTTTCAATTCCAGTCGGCCCCTTTTGTGGGATCAAAAACATTCAGTTACCCTATCAGCCATTTTATTCTTTCGAAAGAAAAAGGAGTAGAGCTAAAATCGTACCAAATACCGCAACTAAACGAAAAAGTTAAAAATATTGAACCAAATCCTATTCTTAAAAATTCGTTTCATTTTATTCCCGGTAAACGGTTTTCATTTAAAATAACACGTGGCGAAAATGTGACAGAAGAAAACTGGGAAGTTATTACAGATGCATATAACAATTCATTCTTACAGGAAAAAACAACAGGCAGCAAGGCATATTTTGAAAACGATGGAAATCTTTTCTATTTCTCACGTTTTGACGGAGATAAGAAATTGCTATTGTATTATTTTTTCCTTGCTGCATATAAAATACAAATGGGTTTTTATAGTGGTCTCGAACTTCAGGACAAATTCCCTGTAGACTTGTTATTTAATAAAAGATGGCTCTTTATTCATGATTTTTTTGCCCCTTTCTTCTTCTTTCTGAAAACTGATTTTCATTTACAATACACTAATATGGACAATCCTCTTAATCCGGAAAAAATTGAGCTTACTTCACGGGTTAAACTGAAATTATTCAGAAAAGAGGTTAAAAAGATTGATTTCAAATTAATAATGAACACTAAAGGTCTAGAGGAATTAACGATTATGACAAAAAATAAAAAAATTACAGCAATATGCGAAAATTAATTCTTGTCATATCCACATGGTTTGTTTTACTTACCATTGCGCCAGGACAAGCGGTGATGAATTTTACAACTCTTGACAAACAGTCTTATGAGCTATATTTGGAAAAGAGGTGGCAAGATCTCATATCTCTGGGCAAAAACGGACTTGATAACGGAATCGATTATTTTTACCTGAGGATGCGGATCGGGATAGCATATTATGAGCTGCGTAATTACCGCCGGGCTATTCCACATTTTCGCAAGGCACTGATATTTAATTCAAAAGATCAATTCACTAATGAATATTTATATTACTCATATCTTTTTTCGGGACGTAATGCAGATGCTATCAATCTTTCGGAAAAATTCACTGTTCTGCTCCAACAGAAGCTTGGAATAGGAAAAGTGACAGGGCTTAAAAGTTTTTCAGTTTATAATACTTATTCATTAAATACAAACCAGGAAAAACTTGATGATTTTAACATCCCTGGTGATACATCTACAGATGGCTGGCAAAATGTAATGCGTAGTTATAATTTAATACAATTGAATTTTGAACACGTGGTTTTACCCGGATTGCGGTTGTCTCACGGTTATGGTTATTTTATTAAACAGAGATTTCATTTCTTCCGGCAAGATGGAATTTCGGGGCTTTATCCGGAAGAGACATACAAACAAATTCAGATTTATGTTTCAGGTGATTTGCTTGTAAGTCATGGTTTTACAGCCGGTCTTACTTTACACTATATTAACCTGCGACCTTTGGTCTATTATGAAACGGGAGGAGCAAGAGCATGGCAACCAGGATCAACATACGCTTCCACAAACCGCTCTGATAATTTCGCAGGATATTTTTCACTCAATAAAGATCTGGGGACTTTTACTGTTGGGCTTGGATTAGGTGCTGCTAATCTTAATGACAATATACAATTTCAAAAAGATTTGTTCCTTTCTGTTTTTCCTCTTGGAAATTTAAATTTCTACCTTTCGTCAAAAGCAACTCATCATTCCGATTTTCTGAATCTCGACAATCCTGTTAACAAATGGATATTTGAGCAAAAGATCGGAATTAAGGTATTCAAACCTGTGTGGATTGAGCTTTACGGATCTTTTGGAGAAAAGTCTGATTTTATAGACTATAGCGGTACAGTTATTTACAATGAATTTAACCCACTCACCAGCAATATGGGCTTCAACCTGATTTTCTCTCACGAAAAAACAGGAACACAATTATACTTGAATTGGCGCAATCAGACAATCAGAAGCTCATTCAATTTTTATTCTGACAATACCATAAATACAATAAACGATAATGTTTTTAACATACAAACAATAACAGGAGGTGTAAAATGGAACTTTTAAATCAATTCAAAATTTATTTCATCGGATTATTGATCTTGCTTATGCCCTTTGGAGCTCTGAGCCAGAAGAGTATATCCAATATTATTGATGCTTTCCAGCAAAGTTATATTAATGAGGGTACCGGAAAATACGCAGATGCTATAAAAGTATTGAAAAATGTATATAACGAAGATTCTTACGAAATTAATCTGCGTCTTGGATGGTTAACTTATCAGTCAGGTTTTTTTAGTGAGTCTCTCGCTTTTTACAACAAAGCCATTAATCTGATGCCTTATTCTATTGAACCACGGTGGGGTGTTGTTTTACCCGCCAGCGCTTTAGGTAACTGGGAAATGGTTATTAATCAGTACCAAAAAATTTTGAATATCAATCCAAATAACTCCGTTGCGCATCACCGTCTGGGTTTAATATATTATGGCAGGGATGAATTCCAGGAAGCTTATAAACATTTCGAAAAGGTTGTAAATCTCTATCCTTTTGATTACGATGGACTAACCATGCTTGCATGGACCAATTTTAAACTCGGCAAACAACGCGAAGCTATAGTGCTTTTCAGTAAAGCCCTTATGAATACACCAAGTGGTTCCTCGGCACTTGAGGGTTTGCAATTACTTGAGAAATAGTTACTGATATTTTTTTAAACCATCCGGCTGTAAACAGCGAACTGTTTTTCTGTCGTCTGCAGATCGCTGATTACTATGGATATAAAATTCTTAAACATATGAAAAACAAACAATTTCTTGCAAAAAGTTTCGTTCTGCTTTTTATTCTTTTATTATGCAGCAGTCATGATCTTTTTATCCGTATGAGTTCATATTATTTGAAGCCACACAGCAAATCTACCCTTATGTTGTTTAACGGGACTTTCAGCCAAAGTGAAAATATAATTACACGCAACCGAATGGATGATGTAGTTATAACAGGTCCCTCTTTTTTGAACCATCCGGATACAACTCAATGGTATGATTCAGGAAATGAAACCATTTTAAACTTTAATACCGGAGAACCAGGAACATATGTTGCCGGTATTTCAACCAGACCAAGAACTATCTATCTTAATGCAGCCGATTTTAATGAATATCTTGAACACGATGGCGTACTTGATATCCTTGAAAAACGTAAAGCTGAGAAACAAACGGATAAACCGGTAAATGAAAAGTATGCCAAGCATGTAAAAGCCATTTTCCAGGTGGGAGAATTACGCACAAATAATTATTTACACGAACTGGGATACCCTCTTGAATTTATTCCGCTCCGGAATCCGTATGAGTTGAAGCCGGGTGATTTTCTGGATGTAAAACTTTTATCTGAAGGAAAACCGCTGGCTGGTAAATATGTTTATGTACACTCATCTGTAAATGAGGAAACTGGTGAGCAGCAATTGATCACCAACAACGAGGGAATTATACGGGTCGAAATTAACTGTGCCGGAGAATGGTATCTGCGCACTATTCATATGACAAAAACCACAGAAGAAAACACAGATTATCTTTCACACTGGAGTACGCTTACTTTCGGTATCCGATAATAATTTTCGGGTTATTGTTTTTTTGTAGTTTTACACTAATGGTATAGTCCATAAAAACAGTACCTCGCTATAAAGGCCGGTTTATTTAAGTTTAATTAAATATATTTGCAGCGAACCGATTTTATATTAAGCAATAATGGAAATAGAGAACAAACAGCCTTTTGAAAAAAAGAAATCTGCAAAAGCCGGAATTATTATACTCACAGTTTTTGTTGTAATTCTTTCCCTCGGGCTTAGCGGGCTTATTTTCATGTATTTCCACCAGAAGGAAGCAATGGTTGAAATGGAGGCTGTTCTTACAGCAGAAAAAGATTCACTTACAAATGAATTGCAGGATTTGATATTCGGCTACGACACCCTGAAAACCTCCAATGATACTCTTAATATAAAACTTGAAGAGGAGCAGAATAAGATACAAAAGCTTCTCCAGATCCAGGCTTCGACTGCGCAGAAAATACTTTTGTATAAAAAAGAACTGAGCACTCTTCGTAAGGTTATGAAAAGCTATATAGTACAAATCGACTCACTTAACACTAAAAATAAAATGCTGATAGCCAGGAATGCCGAATTCCAGATCAGGCTTGAAGTTGCGCAGAAAACCAATAAAGAGTTATCTGCAATAAAAGATGAGCTTTCATTTAAGGTTAAAAAAGCCTCTGTTATCGTAGCTAAAAATATTCATGCGGCTCCATTGAACAACAGGGGAAAAGAAAAAGACAGAATTGACAAGATCGAAAAAATCCGTGTTTGTTTTACTCTCAGGGAAAATCCGATTGTTAACGCCGGAAAGAAAGATGTGTACATGCGAATTATACGCCCCGATTCCCTGGTGCTGGCCCTTACACCTGAAAATATTTTCTCCTTTCAGGAAAAACAAATGATTTACTCAGCCATGAGAACAATTGAATATCTGAATAAAGATGTTGATATGTGCATTTATTTCAATCAAAACGAACACTTTATTACTGGAAAATATACTATAGAACTTTTCCTTGAAAACAATCAAATAGGAACAACCTCATTTACTCTCAGGGAGTCGGGTTGGTTTTAAGCAAATTATTGATTTTCTTTGTTTTTCATGAATTATCAGCAAAATGAAAATAGGATTTATTATAGGTAGAATTGGCGGCGTTGACGGAGTAGCGCTTGAAGCTGAAAAATGGATTCAGGTTCTTAAAAAGATGGGGCATGAAATATTCATTCTTTCCGGTCAGTATCAGGATTGGAAAATTGACCGTGAACATGATACACTTGTTCCTGAAATGTCGTTTTTCTCACCTGAAAGTTATTGGGGTCAAAAAAAGGCTTTTTTTCATCCTGATACCAATACTACAGATTTGATTGAGCATGTTTCACTTTACTCCAGAATTATCTCTGAAAAGATAGTCAAGTGGGGAATTAGCAATAAGATTGATTTACTCATCTCGGAAAACGCTTCGTCGCTTCCCTCCCATCTTGAAATGGGATTGGGAATAAAGCTTGCTGTCGAGATCCTGGGACTTCCCACCATCACCCATGATCATGATTTTGCCTGGGAAAGGGGCGACAGATATCATTCTCCGCATAAGGAAATTAACCGGTTTGTTGAGGAGGCTTTTCCCCTCCGTCTTCCCAATGCATATCATGCTGTTATAAATATACACGCGCAGACAACCCTGAAGGAGAAATATAACAGAGATTCTGTGGTTGTTCCAAATGTTATGGACTTCAACATGAGCTTTGGGGTCAAATCTAAAAAGAATAAACACTTACGTGCCGACCTTGGTCTTGATGAAGAAGATCTGTTATTATTCCAGATAACCCGTATCGTAGAGAGAAAAGGTATTGAGGTGGCGATAGAGCTTATCCACAAGCTGGATAACAAAAATACCAAGCTTGTTATTACCGGAAGCTACAAAGACGATGAGGGGAGTTTGTACTATAATAAGCTTGTCAACCAGATCCACGAATTGAAATTAAGCAAGCAAATTATTTTCGCTTCACATATTATACACAACAAGGGTCTTTCAGGAGATGGCAGTGAAACCAGTTATTCTTTATCCGATGCTTATGCAAATGCATCCTCCTGTACCTATTTTAGTACTTATGAGGGTTTTGGCAATGCTTTTATTGAGGCGGTTCTTGCAAAACGACCTGTTTTTGTTAATAATTACAAACCTGTATTCTGGCCTGATATTGGTAGTAAAGGATTTAAGATAGTTATGCTGAAAGATAATGAGCTTACTGATGATGCTGTTGAGCAAATAAGGGAAGTGATAACTAATAAAAAACTAAACCGTGAAATTTCGGAATTTAATTATACTCTTGGCAAGAAATATTTTTCATATGATACCCTTGAACAAAAACTGGTGGAATTGCTTGATATAGCGACCGGTAAGAAGTAAGAAGCAGGTAGTAAATAGCAGGTAGTAAGAGGTGAGCGAAGAGCGAAGAAACGGTAATGAGGTGATGAGATGATGAGGCGAAACTCATAATTCATAACCCTCTGCCTTCTGCCTTCTGCCTTTTACCTTTTTTCTTACATCATTAATTCAGATATGATGTTATCCGCTATTAATTTCCCCTGGTTGGTAAGTACGAGATTGTCTTCTTTTTTTTCAATCATTCCATAATCGAAAAACCGTTTTGAAAGACCCAGGCAATAATCCATTGCTTCTTTACTGTAATTTTCTTCAAGAAACTTAAGATCAATCCCCCACATTGTACGTAGTGATGTTAATATGTATTCATTATATTTTTTCCTGTTATCCAGGTATTCTTTTTCAAATGGTATCTTATTTTTACTAATCGCATCAATATATATTTTATTATCCGATACATTCCACCGGCGTATATTCCCGTTATATGAGTGGGCAGATGGTCCTAATCCAAGATATTTTACCTGCTTCCAGTAATTAGTGTTATGCTTTGAAAAAAAATCATCAAGGCAAAAATTTGAAATTTCATAATGAAGAAATTTATTTTCACCGGCTTTTTTTATTAAAATTCTAAACTGTTCAATACTAATTTCCTCGTCCGGCATTTTCATATTGCCCTCTTTTATTCGACGGGAAAACACTGTATCCGGCTCTAATGTGAGATGGTATGCAGAAATATGCTGGATATCCATTTTAAAAGCAATATCAAGATTATTTTCCCATGTTTCCAGGCTCATTCCAGGAATTCCATATATCAGGTCTATGCTGATATTTCGAAAACCAGTATTTTGACTATTGTACACAGCTTTTAGCCCTGTTTTACTTTGGTGCCTTCTGTTCATTAACTTCAGGTCACGATCAGAGAAGGACTGCACCCCAATGCTTAACCTGTTTACTTTAGTTTTCCTGAGTTTTGCTAAGTATTTTACTGTCAGGTCATCAGGATTAGCTTCAATAGTAATTTCAGCATTTTTTGAAATTTTAAAATTCCTGTACAAACCTTCAAATAATATCTCTGTTTCTTCATAACTAAGAACAGACGGGGTTCCTCCACCAAAATAAATTGTGTCAACCTGTTCAGTACCAAGAAATTCATTTTGCATCTCCATCTCCTTCACTAAAGCATTTATCATTAGTGATTTATCCTCCAGGGATAATGATTTATGGAAATCACAATAGTGACATAATTTTTTACAAAAAGGAATATGTATGTAAATACCGGCCATTGATATAAGATTATATGTTGAAAGTTAATAGTATATTGAAACTAATAATTCTTTTGATTTTTGCCACGATATTATATCTTCAAATCTTTGTATTTTCATGACTTTCAACTTTTCTTCTCTTCCCTTTTATTTTTACAAACTTCCAGTATAGCCAACACGGCATTTGATACTGCCCTTGGTTCGGGCGGTAATGAATAAACATTTTTTTCATACTTACTGTTATACGGAGAAATATTCAGAGGTTTTCCATCAACTACCAGTGTGCTGCTTCCTCCGGGGTCAAATCCCATAGCTTTCTCTATTCCTTGCTCAATTAAAATTTCAGCCATATCAAGATGTGTCGCCCCGACCGATTCCCTGATCCTGCCATTTACTGCAAGAATATACATATTTCCGTTTTTATCCAATCCGGCAGCAATTTTCGGTCCTCGCATATCGATGTAATCAATTCTTGCGGCTTGCGTTTTAATTGAATTTTTTGTTTTCCATCCTTCTATTTTCATGTCGATACATGGTTTGTTTTCGCTAATCAGCAATGGGCCGGCTTCCACACCATGCATATATTTTTCCAGTCCTTTTATTTTTATGTTCAATTCCCTCCCTTTTTCTTTCATTACCCCGGGAATTAATCCTGCCGGAAATGAAAGAGTAAGTCCTACCGGGATTATTTTTACTTTTTCTCCTTTCTTTGTGTGAACAACATCCTTAATAATATTTCCCGCAAGCCGTATTATAACCCGTCCGTTTCCTGGAATATATTCTCTGTCAAAATTCAGGTCATAGTAGCATACCTTATTTCCCGGTGTTGTCATATTATATTGTTTTTCTGTAAAATCAATTATTTTGTCTTTACAGTTTATTTCCAAACCCTCTGAGCAATTTACCCTTCGTATATCAAGTTTTCCATCCTTCTTCACCAGAAAAGCCGGTTTATTAAATAGCGGCGGGCATTTTATTATCCCATTTTTAATCAGAAGGCCCAGGGGTGAACCTATGTATGATTCCGATAATCCAAGTTTTCCAACCAGTTCAGCATTTAAAATATATCCTCCATTCCATCCAACCCGTACTTTTTTCTTTACATTCTTTTCAAATTCCTTAATAAAATCTGTCACTTTTTTCGGATGGTTTTTAGTTAGAACTGCAATAAAAGACCATTTTTTTCCCTGTAGGTTTGTTGCGATTCTTGCCAGCACACCGTTCCATGGATGTCCGTCATTATAAACACCTGTTAGATATGAATATTTAACCGTCTGTAATAAATCCTGCTTTTCACTTTTCAAATTATTCAAAACAAACCTCACCGGTGATCCGTTTTGTTCTGCATCTTTTTTTAATTCCTCAAGCACTTTTTCTTTTCCTTTTTTCTTGCATAAACTCTTAAACAGGTCTCCTTTAAGTTCTCTGCTAAAATCGTTTGCGGTTTGAATTGGGGTTGGATAAGCCAGCGTGGTGCGCATTCCCGCGGGTACAAATTGTATATACCCTGTTTCTTTGGGTATACCCATTATGTTTGCAGTTATATCATCTCTGACTCTTCCTATATGAAAGCAGTCAATATCAAGAATATCTGTCATTACTACCGCGTTTCTGCGATTAGAAATTATAAACCCTTTACCATTTTTAATTTGCCCAAGAATTTTCAATGCTTTTTCTCCCAATTGTGAAAAATGAATGCCCACACATAATTGTTTTGTTCTTATAATCCGTAAAATTCTTTTTTCATAAAGCAGTTTCAGTTCTCTGTCACCACTATTTTTAATATATTTTATTATCTCGTCCGCGTCGGCCCACTGTCTTACTGTTTTTTCCTGTGCAAAAAGGAAAACCGGTTCAATTTCTGCTTTATGCCCATTCAGTTTCTCTTTTGTGAGTTCTTCTTCAATTCTTAAGCTAAGTCTTGACCTTACAGATTGAAGAGCGAAGAATTCAAGTTCGTACATGATATGTTTTCCGGAAAAAATTCCAATAGGTACATTTGCATGCATTTTTTCCAGAAGTTCTTCCCTGTCGTCAATTGCAAGATACTTGCTTGAGGTTAGTTGTGAAAGAGCCAGGTTCCAGTCGGTAAAAAAATGAGAGCCTGTATCAACCCGGTAGATTGTTGTTGGCCGGATAATTTCATGGTAAATAAGATTTATCAGACCTGTTATTTCCTGTATTGTAAATTCCCGGTATACATAATGGTATTTGCTCCTGTGCCGGTATGACATTGAATGGTCATGTCTTATTTCTATTTCACCTTCGTGATAGCGAAAAATGTTATCAACAGAGTTATAAAATTTTACTATTTTCTCTTCTTCAATAAACGCGTGATCCGGATTATCACTAATCAGATCTCTTGCAAACTTAAAGGCCATACCTCTTGTTTCCTGTTCCTCCACTCTGAAATAGCTGGGGTCAATCAGCGATTTCAATTTAAGCATAAATAACAGTCTTCCATATCCCGGTAAATAATGTCTTTTTTCAGTATTAATAATCTTTTCAATGCCTTTGTTATTATTATTTATCAAATCCCGGTATTTATTGAAGCCATCCTTTACTATTTTCATGTATGGGGCATTTGCTTTCAACTGATTGTATAACCTGAAGTTAATGTCTTTAATATTTTGGTAAAGAGTTTTCAGGCTGTATCTTTTATCAACCGCATTTATATTCTGTTCGTGTTCATCACTAAAATTGTGAGGAAAAAAGACTCTTTCAAAAATATTTTTAACATGTTCCTGATTAATATTCTTCCCGTCAAACTCAATTACTTTTAGTCTGTCTTCCTCGGGCAGATCCTCTCCTATTACATCTGAATAAACATTTTCGGGGTAATACCTGCTGCAAAATATTGGAACACCACAGGCTGCTGCTTCAATAATAGGCAAACCCCTTCCTTCGGTTTCGCTTGGGAGAAGAACAAGTGACGCAATATTATACAATTCCGGTATTCCTACAGGGTTTTTAAACCGTTTTAGGAATTTTTCTTTATCCAGTTCACTAAATAAAAATGCCAGGTAAATTTTCTCCTGCAAATCTTTTTCAATTGATCGTAGTAAGTCTGAAAATTTCTGTAATATTTTGTTAAAATAGCTAAACTGGCCATCTGCTATGGGACCGGTTACCAGTAAAGTAAGTTTAAGATGTCTTGTTTCACGGAATTTTTCAATTATGTCTTTATTGTTAAGCATTTTATTGATTAGCCGAAACCCGGTTTCAATCCTTTTTCTGGCTATTATCCTTGTAGGCTGCAGAAAAATAATGTTTTCAGCAAGAAAATTTGTTGCTGCCTTTGTTTTGTTTCCAATAAGTATTGGTCTGGGATTACTCTGAATAACCAGTCTGTTTTCAATAACATCTTTTACCGAATAACCTATCAGTGTATTTTCATACCTGCTTAATATCTTCTCAAATTGGTAATAAGTATTGATCTTTATTCGTTTGCTTGGGTTTTTATACTCTTCCGTATCAACCGCTGTTCCTATCAAATCTATATTTGCCGGATTATGTCCGTTTTTTTCAATAAGATGATCGCTTTGTCTTTGGTTAATATTTACGGAAAGCCATGATCTTGATTCCCAGGGGAATAATATTTCAATAATGCTAAAAAATTCACCAATATGTGAGTTAGTGAAGAAAAAATCTCTTGGCCCTTTTTCCAGACTTTTCTCTCTTATATCTATCTCTCTGTTACCTCCCTCCCAATAAAAATCATGATTATTACAAATTACCGGGATACCCATAATTTCCGACACCAGCACGTTTGCCAGGGTAAAAGATACATTGCCCGGGTTTGAACATATATTAACAATAAACAGTAATTTAATGTTGTTTTTTTCTATGTACTTCCCCAGTTTTTCGGAAATTACAAGAACTTCCTTCCAAAATTTCAATATAAGATTGTTATATTCCCTGCTTCCTCTTTCCAGTTTGGTATGAAAAAAATCATTATACAAGGGCCAGCTATCAAAGCTTTTCGCTTCCTTTATCACATATATACTTGTTTTCGGATCAATAATTTTTGCTGCTTCCGGCTTAAATCCACCTCCGATATAATGTATTGGTATACCAGCTAAATTTTTTCTGTATAGTTTTGCATATTTTTCTATTTCAATGGTCACACCATCAATCGAATAACTAAATGTTACAAATCCTATTCCTCCCTTTTTTAATTCATTCCTGAAATCATTGAAATCTTTGTTGTATTCAATTGTTGGAACTGAATTGTTTTCTTTTAGTTTATCTAAATACAAACCTAAGTCAAACCAGGTTTTTATTTTTTCCTGCCTTAAAGAATTCATCATTTCTGCAGCTGTTTTTTTCATATAATTATATATTTACATATTCCTTCTTTTCTAAATTCTAATGATAATTTATTAAGCAATATAATATGTTACTAAAAATAAGAAATTATTAGCTAATAATTTCTTTTGTTTGTTTTTTTAGCTTTGTATTGTTTTTTTATTCTTATAATTTTTCTGTTAAATGTTCATAAAATACTTCTGGCCGCCTATTGTATGGGGAATTTTCATTTTCATTATGAGTTCATTCCCGGGAGATGATATTCCCAGAACATTTTTATTAAATATCCCGTTTTTTGATAAAATCATCCACTTTTTTTTCTATTTTTTGCTGGTCATACTTATTTTACATGCCAATTTGAAAAATAATAGATTTCTTGTCTTCCGAAGTAAACACGAAAGCGTATTAAACAGCAGACATTTTCTTTCTGCTTTTTTTCTTTCTTTCTTCTATGGGGTTTTACTGGAGGTTTTGCAGTATTTTGTATTTGTAATGCGAAGTGCTGATTTTTTGGATATTTCAGCTAATGCCGCCGGTTCTTTTGTTGGATTGGTGGTCTTTTATGTTTTTTGTGATTGATAATATTCTTTCTTTATTATTTTCAGAAACAATTTTTTTAAACATCTATAATTACTTCTTAATTATATACTTTTTACAGGTATTTTTTTAATTCTCCTTTCATGTCTTCCTCCATCGAACCGAGTATTCAGAAATACTTTAATTATGGCAATTGCCTGAGCATAATTAATAAATCTTCCCGGAAGAGCACAAATATTTGCATTGTTGTGTGATCTTACCAGTTTCGCTATTTCAATATTCCAACACAGAGCTGATCTTATTCCCGGGTATTTATTAGCAACCATATTTATTCCATTTCCGCTACCACAAATAGTTATTCCATAATCATATTTTTTATTTTCCACATGTCTTACCATAGGATGTGCATAATCGGGATAATCAACACTTTCATCAGAGTCAGTACCAAAGTCTTTTATCTTATATCCCTCTTTTATAAGATATTTTACAAGGGTTTCTTTTATTGAATATCCTGCATGATCACAAACAATAGCTATACTTATATTTTTCATTATCTTTCTACATTAATTGGTACTTTGATAAAGTTAACAATATTCTGTTCATCATTTGTTTAATAAACAAAATAAATTATTGATAACTAACTATAAATATTCTTAAAAAGTTTTTGCTTAAAAAAAATAATATAGTATCAAAAATAAAATATAAAAAAATAACACCATAAAATGAACAAAATTTTTAAACTTTACAACAAATATTTTTCATCTGATAACTATATTTTTCCTTTTAACAATTGTTAATTTTTCTAATAAAGCATTGAATTTAAACCTTTGTTTTTTTGTAATATTGTTAAAATTTTGTTATTATATTCTTAATATCAAAAAACACAATTATTGTACATGTTTTTTTTAACATAATTAACAGAATATTATTAACATCATTTAATAATAAATTATATAAATAATAATAATATGTATGTTTATAAATATAGTATTGAAGAAAAAGGGTTTGTTGATGAAAAAATTGATAAATCTATTAATATCAGAGATGAAATTAAAAAAATAAAAAAAAATAAAAATGCAATTATTCTCGCTCATTATTATCAAAATGGTGAAGTACAGGATATTGCAGATTTTGTTGGAGATAGTTTGGCTTTATCACAAAAAGCAGCAAAAACAGATGCGGATATAATTGTCCTTGCAGGCGTACATTTTATGGCTGAAACAGCAAAAATATTATCGCCATATAAAAAGATATTATTACCTGATTTAAATGCAGGTTGTTCATTGGCTGAATCTTGTCCTGCGGATGAATTTGCTGAGTTTATTAAAAAACATCCTGAGCATACAATTATATCGTATGTTAATACAACTACAGAAATTAAGGCTTTAACGGATATAGCATGTACTTCATCAAATATTTTTAAGATAATAGAGTCATTACCTCCTGAAGAAAAAATAATATTTGCACCTGACAAAAACCTTGGTAATTATATAAAAAGCAAAACGGGAAGGGAAATGGTTATATGGAACGGAGCTTGTCATGTACATGAAGAATTTTCTTTAGAAGGCATACTTGAATTAAAAAAAGAGCATACGAAAGCGAAAATAATTGCACATCCTGAATGTGAAAAACCAATATTATTGGTAGCTGATCATATAGGATCAACGTCATCCTTATTAAATTATACTGTTGAAGATAATTCTAAAGAATATATTGTTGTTACTGAACCAGGAATTATACACCAGATGATTAAGAAAAACCCCGAAAAATTATTTTTAGTTGCTCCTCCAAAAGATTCAACTTGCGGATGTAATGATTGTAATTTTATGAAACTCATTACAGTGGAGAAAATTTATAATACTCTGAAGTATGAAATGCCGGAAATAAAAATAGATGAAAAAATTAGAAAAAAAGCTGAGAAAAGTATAATAAGAATGATGGAAATAAGTGAAAAATTAGGATTATAACTGTTATTATTAATAACGTAAAAAGATGAAAAAAGCGATTACTTTTTTCATATTATTTAATTTTATGATATCAGGATCTTTAAAAGGACAGGAAAATTATATTAATCCGGATGGTTTCAACAGGTTTTTTTATCCAAATGGTCAGATATCAAGCGAGGGATATATGAAAAAGGGGAAACCTGATGGGTATTGGAGAACATATTATGTTACAGGTGTTACAAAATCAGAAGGTAACAGAAAAAATCATTTTTTAGATAGTATTTGGGTGTTTTATAATCAGGCAGGTGATACTCTTCAGAAAATAAATTATTTGTATGGAAACAAAAACGGTTTTTATTATACTTATAGTTACGAAAACAAAAATTATCCCGAAGGATATATTTATTCAAAAGAACTTTTTTTAAACGATAAAAAAGAGGGGAAAGCATATTATTATTATGGTAATAAAAAAGTTAAGATGAAAATTAATTATCTAAATGGAGAAAAGAGCGGAAGGGTATTTGAATATTCTGAAAATGGTAAAATAATTACACTGCTGGAGTATCATAAAGACAGACTTATTAGCAGGGAGAGAATAAACAGAATAGATGAGAAAGACAATAAACACGGAGTTTGGAAAGAGTTTTATGAAAATGGTAAAGTTAGTATTGAGAAAGTATACGAGAGTAATTACCTGGAGGGATATTACAAAAAATATGATAGAAAGGGGAACTTAATACTTACGTTACGATATAAAAAAGGAAAATTGGTTGAAAATGATGTTATTGATGAGCAAGAAAATATTGAATTAAGGAAAAAATATGATAAGGATGGAAATCTGATATATAGCGGACCATATAAAAAAAACATTCCTATTGGTATTCACCGTGAATATTCCAGGAATGGTGAAGTTATTAATTCAAAAATATATGATAATCTTGGGCGAGTAGTGTCAATAGGAATTGTAAATGAAAAAGGAGAAAAACAAGAAAACTGGAAAAATTATTACGGAAATGGAAACTTACGTTCGGAAGGAAAATATATGGATAATAAGAAATTCGGGAACTGGAAGTATTATTTTAAAAATAGAAATATCGAGCAGACAGGAAAATATAGAAATGATAAACCCGATGAATTATGGAAGTGGTACTACAATAACGGAAAACTAAGGAAAGAAGAGGAATATTTTATTGGTAAGAGAGATGGTATTTATATTGAATATTCAGAGAGTGGAGATGTTATATCAGAAGGTTATTTTCTTGAAGGAGAGATGGATGGAAATTGGAAAACAAAAGTTGGTGACCATAGCGAAGAGGGTAAATATATTGTAGGATTGAAAAATGGTATATGGAAATATTATTATGATGATGAATCGTTGAAATACAAAGGAAAATTTGTAAATGGAAATCCGGACGGCAGACACCAGGTCTTCTGGGAAAATGGAAATATGAAAGAAGAGAGATACTATGAAAACGGATACAGGGAAAAAACATGGAAAAAATACAATAAAGATGGTTATCTGGTTTTGACCATTACATTTAAAGATGATCAGGAATACAGAGTGAATGGTGTGAAACTTAAACTGCCCGAAAGTGAGGTTAAACTTATAAAGTAAACTAGTAGTGAAAAAAATCTTCAATGGATGAAAAACTTAATATAAGAAAAGAAAAACTATCACAGAGAGAAAGGGAATATGAACATAGGCTTCGTCCTTTGGTATTTAGCGATTTCAACGGACAGAAAAAAACAATTAGTAATCTTAAAGTGTTCGTTAAAGCTGCCAGGCAACGATCAGAAGCCCTGGATCATGTTTTGCTGCACGGTCCGCCGGGACTTGGAAAAACAACATTGGCTTACATAATTGCAAATGAGATGGAAGTAAATATGAAAATTACATCGGGCCCTGTTCTTGATAAACCTGGTGATCTTGCGGGGTTACTAACTAATCTTGAAGGATCAGATGTACTTTTCATTGATGAGATACATCGTTTAAGCCCTGTTGTTGAAGAATACCTGTATTCAGCAATGGAAGACTATTTTATTGATATAATGATAGATAAAGGTCCCGGCGCCAGATCTGTTCAGTTGGAACTCAATCCTTTTACTCTTATTGGTGCAACAACAAGAACAGGATTACTTACAAGCCCGCTAAGAGCAAGATTTGGAATCAGCTTTCATTTTGAATATTATGACAAAGAGGTGCTAACAACAATTGTAAAACGATCAGCAAAAATACTTAATCTGAATATTGAAGAAAAAGCCACAGTGGAAATTGCTTCCAGAAGCAGGGGAACACCGCGGATAGCAAATGCTTTGCTTAGAAGGATAAGGGATTTTGCACAGGTAAAAGGAAATGGTGATATTGACCTGGATATTTCGAAATATTCTCTTAAAGAATTAAATATTGATAAGTATGGATTGGATGAGATGGATAATAATATATTAACTACAATTATTGAAAAGTTTGGGGGTGGACCTGTAGGATTATCTACTATTGCAACAGCTGTTGGTGAAGATAGTGGGACTATTGAGGAGGTATACGAGCCGTTCTTAATAAAAGAAGGTTATATAAAAAGAACTCCTCGTGGACGCGAAGTTACCGAGAGAGGATATTTACATTTAGGAAAAGAAAATATTGGAAGAACAGGAATGTTATTCAAATGACTTTGTTATATACCAGTCAATTTTATATATATTTGAATCTTTTTAAATTGATATGATATTAATCATAATAACCTGATTGTGAACTTGATACAGCAAGAAAAACAATAAATTAAAGAATTATCAAATGAAAGAGTTTTTAAAGCGTTTTGGTCTTATTTTTATTTTCGCAGGCGTGGTAACACTTGCAATAACTGAATTTAGCAAGATAGAAAGCAACAAAATGTTAATTATCAGCGGAGGGTTGATCGTATTTGGTCTGCTTTTATATGTAATTATTAACAACATACTCGATTAAGAACAGCTAATAATAGAATAAACTAATCAAAAACAGGAGAATTTATTCTTAGTTAAAATAAATTCGATGTTCTTATAAGCCCCTGTTCATCAAGGATTTTAATTTGTCTTGCGTTTAATTCAATAAGCGAATCGTTTTTAAACTCTGATAATAATCTGATAACAGATTCTGTTGCTGTTCCAATAATATTGGCAAGTTCTTTCCTGGTAAGAGAGATTTTTAAAACCCCATTGTCGTTCAAACCAAATTCACTTTTAAGATGAACAAGGATTTCGGCAAGTCGTCCTCTTACTGTTTTTTGTGCAATATCGGTAATGTAAGAGTTTGCTTCGCCAAGCTCCCTGCATATTAGTTTTATCATTTCCATTGAAAACTCACCATTGTTTTTTATAAGAGAAACCAAGGTATTGCCGGGGATAAAACAAAATACTGAATCTTCAATGATTTTCGCTGAAGTACATGCAGTCTCATTACTTAATACGGAACGGTAAGCTATTATATCACCGCTTTTTGCAAAACGGATAATTTGTCCCTTTCCGTCAATACCTGTTTTGTAAATTTTAATGATACCTTTATTTATACAATAACAACCATTAATCCGGCTCCCCTCATTGTATAATATCTTTCCTCTTTTGTAATGGCAGCATTTTTTTTCATAGTTAACACGGTCCATTTCATCTTTTGTAAGATATTTGAACACAGAATTATACTCTAATGAACAATCGTCACAATCAGGTATATATGAATTTTGTTTCATTGATGAATAAATGAAAGATTTACAAAGATGAAAATAAATATATAAAAAATAAAATATGCAACTTTTCAGCGCCTTAAGCTTGGAGTGCCTGATGAAAGAAGTGCCTAAAGTGCCTAAATTTGAAGAATCGTGAGTCGTGACATTGTTTTCTTCTTACTCCTCCTTACTCACCTTACTTTGCTTTTATTAATATATCAATATTTAATAACTTTAGGCACTCTTAACTTTAGTTCACTTTAAGTACTAATTAGGCGCTAAAATATTAATTTTGTCGAGATATATAATTTTAAAAAAAATAATGAAAGAAACAGTAAATGTATCTCTTAAGGAAAAAATGGCTTTTGAGGTTGATGTAAATGGCCACAAAATAATAATTGATGCAAATGAAAAAGTTGGAGGTGAAAACAAGGGCCCAAGGCCAAAACCATTAATGCTGGCTGCGCTTGGTGGGTGTACTGCAATGGATGTTGTTTCGGTTTTAAGAAAAATGAGAGTCAGCTTCGTGGGGGTTAATGTAAAAGTTGATGGTGAATTAACGGAGGAACACCCCAAACATTTCTACAAAATGCATATAACATATGAATTTACAGGGAAAGATATGCCATTGAAGAAATTGGAAAAAGCCGTGGATCTTTCACAAAACAAATATTGTGGCGTTACAGCTTCATATAGAAAAGCGATGGAAATTACTTACGAAATAAAAATAATTGAAAAATAATTGTTATAAGGAATTATATTTTTTTTGTAAATATTCAGTTCCTTAAGTTTGAAATGCCTAATAAAAGAAATGCCTAAAGTGCCTAAATTGCCTCAAGTGCCTAAAGTGCCTAAAGTTTAAAGTGCCTAAAATTTGAAAGACCTGGAATTCCTGAAATTTAAAGTGAAAAAAAATAATGCCCAAAATTC
>JADFQJ010000044.1 GCA_022561875.1 Bacteroidota bacterium
TACCATTCCGTAATATATTCGCTAAAAGAAAAATAACCATAAAAAAGTGCAAGAATAAGCAAAGTGAATCCCAGGTAATTAAAATGTTCATTTGTAATGTATTTTTCAAGCTTGAAAATTCTCCTGTAAGTCCACATAATAATTATTAAAAGGGCAATTCCGGAAAAAACGGCTGTAAGCACAAAATAGGGTGCAAAAATGCTGTTGTGCCACCCGGGACGCGGATTCATACCAAAAAGCCATGCTAATAGAGAATACGCAATTATTGAGGTTGGAATGATGATAGCTGCCATTATATCAAGAGCCTGATTGAGCAATTTTGCCTGTGCCTCGGTATTTCTATAACCCAACGCAAGAAATGTATAAAGTTTTTTCCTCCAGGCGGCAACATTTAATCCGGAATAGTCGCGTAGTTTTGCAAAGTCTTTTACAAAGGTAAAATGCAGATAAACAATACAGAAAAACAAATCGGATACGATAGCGATAACATCCCAAATAATGGGCGATTGAATTCTGGCATTTATAAACAGATGATAAAACCGTTCGGGACGCCCGATACAAACTATTATAAAAATCGGACCTATTATTAATGTCGTCACAGTAACTATTTCAAGCATTCTGAGCAGAGGACGCCCCCAATTTATCCTTCCCAAATGAAAAATACCGGCAATTAAAGCTCCGGCATAACTTAAGCCCATAAAAAATATAAAATTCACTGTGTAAATTCCCAAAACCACATTATCGCGCATCCCGGTTACAATCTGCCCTTTTACAATTTGATGACCAAAAGCAAGCAGACCTATTCCAATTAAGACTAATAGTATAACTACGGTAGTGTACCATCTTTTACCAGGTTTCTCAATATGCGGAATAAAATCTTCTAATATATTAGTCTTTTTTAATGAATCCATTTTAGTTTCTTTTATGATTTATCGAGAACATTTTTATATTTTAGCTTTTGTTCGTCATTCAAATTTTTCAGACCTCTTTTAAATGGGAACATCCTGTCTACCGGTGGTAAATAGTAGACGCTTGGTTTTGTGCCCAGTTCTTCTAAATACCGATAACCTGCTTTATCCTCGATTGTTTGTTTAAATCGTAAAGTTTCATCACCGTTTGATATAACATCTTCATTTATATCTCCAAAGTATATGGCTCCCATAGGACAACTTGATGCACAATATGGTAATTTCCCCTCCCTGCTCCTGTCCGGGCAGAAGTCACATTTACTAACAGTTCCTTGTTGAGACGGGACACTTGTTTCTGGCGAATATTCCTCCTCTGTTTTAACTTTATAATCTGACACTCTCCAATTAAATATTCTTGCTGAGTATGGACAAGCGGAAATACAAAATTTACAACCAATACATCGCTCTACATCCACCAATACGCAACCATCGGATCGTTTATAGGTTGCCCCTACCGGACAAACTTTTACGCAAGGCGGATTATCACAATGGTAACAGTTTTTTGGAAACCAATAAGGATCCCGATAGAGATGATCTTTCATCAAATAAACATGCATCCATTCCTGGTCAGGCTGAAGGTTATGTCCTTTTTGACACCCGGAAGTACATTTCCCGGCGTTGGCACATTTAGAAAGATCAATTACCATAACAAATTTTCTTCCTGGTATCCCTTTTCTTGCATCTTCACCAACTGCTGGTTCACATGGAGTTATTGGACAAGGTTTTGATTTCTCAACTTCAACAATTTTACCGTCTGTGGTTAACAGTTTGATTTTTTCAACATTTTTTTCGTTTGTTATATCTTGTGCACTCGTTGCTGAACAAGACGATAATAATCCGCCACCAATTACAGTACCGGCCCCAATCGCAAGCCCTGACTTCAGGAATTTCCTGCGTGAGGATTCTTTGTTTTTTTCGTTTTTAGTCATAAAATTTTTTTATCGATTTTCATTTTGATGTATTATTGAGCTTGATTGTTTTTTCCCTTCTAATTTTATCTTTATAATCTGGTAAATCACATAAAAATAATGGAACCAAACTGCTGATAAAAGAATAATTAAAGTATAAACCATCCATAAAGGCGCATCCGTATCACCAAGACCACGTTTTTCTTCATCGACCGGCTGAATTGGTTTGCCCCAGTTTATTTCCCCTTTTGCAGTAACAGTTCCATAATCATCGTTTTCTTCAATCTTCGTAACAATTGCCAGGACGCCTGCCGTATCGCCAGGAATATCAGTTGGAAATTCTATAGTGGCTTTCCCTGAACCATCAGTATCTTTTTCACCGATTTTTAAAAGGCTGAAAGTTCCTTTTACATAAAATAAAACTTCAATATCTTCAAGGGGAATATTCCCATTATCATTACCTGGTTTGCTTGCCTGTATTTCAATAAATTTTATTGCATTTTTCTGAAAAAAAGAAACTTCCAGATCTGCTTCCCAAATGTTTAGGTCCTTTCTTGCACTTGTACAGGAATCGTTACCTTCAAATTCTACTTCAAAGCTCATTAAACCGGTTGAGTCTTTAAATATTTCAAACTGTTCTGATAGTTTTAGCAGCGCTTCTCCTTTGTCGTTTGTTTTTATATTATCCAATAATACTTTTGTAGTATCATTTATGTTATAAAAGCTAATGATCACTCCCTGCAAAGGATTATTCCTTTTCTTTTTTGCTGTTATTTTGGCAATAAGGTTTTTTGTCTTATCATGATCTTTATAATATTCAAGTTTGATCCGGGTTTTTTGAACCGTTTGTGTTTGTGCTGATATATGACTTAAGGCACTCCATAAAAACACACTAACAAAAAAAATAATTCTATACATAATATTCATTTAAAACTGATCCCGGTTATTCTGATATTATAAATTTTCAATTTTTTTTGCTTCTTTCTTTTTAGCTTCCATTATTTTTCTTTTTATGTTCCGTTCAATAACCGTTTTTCTTAATTGAGCGTAATTTTTGCTTTCATCCTCTCTAACAATAGGAATTAATGGTACAAATTTAGAAAAGAGGAAAAACAGCAAACAAAACATTGCAATACCTGCAAATGTCAGTAACCATTCAATTATAGTTGGAGTATAATGTATGTATTCAGCCCTCATATCTTGCAATGGCAACAAAGGTGTTTCAAGTGTCGGGATAATAATCAGGTATCTTTTCACCCATAATGCAAGCACAGCAATTAAGGAAGCAAAAGTAATACTGTTTATATTCCTGAACTTTGGAACGATAATGATAACTATCGGTACAATTACGCCAATAAACGCAGCAAAGAAAAACCACCACCAATATTCATTAGCACTAAAAAGTTTGCTAAGCAACTCCATATCCCATGTTTCAGATCCATACCAACTGGTTAAATATTCACTAAATGTGAAATACCCGTATAATGCACCTAAGACTAATAATATGATACCAAGATAATTAAAATGTATTTTTGTAATATAAGATTCGAGATGATAAAATTTACGGAATATCCATAGCGCAATGATTAATACTCCTGTACCGGAATATACGGCAGCAACTACAAAATATGGTGCAAAAATAGTACTGTGCCAGCCGGGCCGAAGAGTCATCCCAAATATCCAGGCTAAAACCGAGTGTACGAGTATTGCAAGAGGAATAATTAGGGCTGACATAATATCAAGTGAACGGTTTAAAAACCGGTTTTGTTTGGTCGTATCAATAAACCCAGCAGCTAAAAATTTGTAAATTTTATTCCGCCAATTATTTTTAAACGGATAATCTTTTAATACTGCAAAGTCCCTTATCATAGCCAGATAAAGCAAAATAATACTACCTACAAGATAAGTGGTTATCGCCAGGATGTCCCAGGTAATTGGTGACTGGATCCGTCCAAATATTACTAAATAATGCAACCTGTCCAGTCGCCCCATACATAATAATATGTATGTTGGTCCTATCAGAGTTGAGATAACCGTAATGCTTTCAGCTATTCTGATAACCGGTGCCCGCCATTTTACACGAAGTAAATGTAATATCCCGGAAATTAATGCTCCCGCGTAACTGATTCCAATAAAAAAAATAAAATTTGCGATATATAAGCCCCATACAACATTATCACGCATACCTGTAACAATGTGCCCTTTAACGATTTGTATTACTAAGGCGTAAACTCCAAGAATAATAAGAAAAATAACTATTGCTAATCCGAAAAGTCCGGTCTTGCTTACGGATTCCATTTGAGGGGCAAACGCATTTAAAGCTTTTAAAGATCTTTGTTCAAGTTTCATCAATTCTGGTTTACATTTTTTTTATTTAATTTACGAAGTTATGTTCTTATATTAATGCTTTTTTACGATTGTTTTTAAATAAAATTCCTTTTGTTCTTCAGTTAAGTTTTTTAGTCCATCTTCGTAATCAAATAATCTATCGACCGGAGGTAAATAATATACATTAGGTTCTGTGCCTAATTCAGCCATATAATGATAGCCTGCACGATCATGAACTAATTCACTGAATCGATATGTTTCCGTTCCATTTGTAATGATGTCTTCATTTTTGTTTCCGAAGAATATTACACCATTGGGGCAACCGGTAACGCAATCCGGCAATTTGCCTTTTCTGGCCATGTCAGGGCAAAAGTCACATTTTCCTACAGTTCCGACCAGAGCAGGAACGCTTGTTTCGGGAGAGTATGCTTTTTTTCTTATTTCTTCGTCGTATTCAGGTTCTTTCCAATGAAAAACCCTTGAAGAGTATGGACAAGCAACCATACAAAACTTACAGCCAATACAACGCTGGTTATCAATCAGTACCAGGCCATCTGAGCGTTTATAAGTTGCCCCAACCGGACAAACTTTTACGCAAGGCGGCTGGTTGCAGTGAAAACATGGTTTAGGGAACCAATAGGGCGCTGTATCATCGCTATCACGCATTAAAAAAACTTTGATCCATTCATCTTCAGGTGGGAGGAAATGCATGTCCTGGCATTTGGTAATACACTTTCTTGCATTCCTGCATCTGGAAAGGTCAATGACCATTACAAATTTCTTGTTGGGAATTCCTTTTCGTGCTTCTTCCGGCGATATGTGTTGACAATGAGTGGAATCAACTTCTACAAGTTCCCCATCGGTTGTAAGCATTTTTACTTTGTCGTCAGTATCATCAGTTTTTTCATTTGAACATGATGAAAATATTTCGTTACAAGCTAAAGCTCCAATGCCCAAAGCAAAACTATTCTTTAAAAAGCCCCTCCGGCAGTTTTTATTTGTTCCATTTTTCTCAATCATTTCTTTTTTAGTTTTAATAAAATATATTTAGTTCCATTATTTAAAAACCAGCGAAGTTTTTAACATTGAAACATTTTAATTACCCGCAAAATATCCCTGATATTTCAAAGAGCGTTTACACTCAGTAAATTAGTGTTAAATACTGTTCTGCAGTTTTACAAAATCCATCAAAGCGATCAAATTTGATAAGTTGGTTTTATCAATCATTAAAATCACAACTCCTGTAATTACAATTGCTTTAATTAGAGTCCGTCTATAACGTAAGTAAAAATTGATTTAAGAACAAAGAACCCCGATTAACGATTTGCGAAGTGGTTGAAAATCTGAAATCTAAAATCGTTAACTTAGCGTAGCGATCTCACGAAGTAATCCTTGTTCGATATTCAGTTTAACTAAAACTCACCGACTTTATGGACAGACAATAATTAAAATCTTACAGTAATATTGAATCCAAAACGCCAGCCTTCAGAGGCCATATCATTGAGATTATTCGAGTAATTTTTCTGTGCAATAATATTATCATACTGGGCTACAAACACCTGGAAGGCATGTGTACTTGTGCCAAACTCAACACCTAAACCGAGATTTGGCAATGGCTTATTTTGCCCTTCCCATGCGGCGTAAACTGCAAATGGATGACTATACTCAAATATTGCAGAAATATTATTATAAAATTTATACCTGCCACCTGCCATAACACCAATATAATCATTCTTCCACTTACCAATAGTTTTTCCATCTGAGTTTTCAACCAAATCGGTAACCGCGTTAAAGTGTGAATAGCTTCCAGCCACCTGTAATGTCAGGGCTCTTGTGAACTTACGTGAAACAATAATTTGATTAAAAAATGATAGTCGGTTAGTGAATTTATAATTTTGACCAAATACTTCTTCATCTCGTGAATCAATAACTATATTACCAAAATAAGTAATAGCAACAGGTATTTTTCCGTCTCTTGTTTGCGAAATTATATTGTACTTTCCCTGGAATTCTTGCATTTTATTATACTTTTCCGTACCAAAGCCAATCGATATTTTTTTAGTGATGCCGTAAGAAATACCCAAACGAATATTCGATGCAGCATAAATTCCCATTAAGTCTGCCATGTTTTTTATTTTTCCAAACCTGTGGTGGATTCTAAAATCAAATGCTTTTTTATTCGGGACAGTTGTAGTTTGGTTATCGATTAAAATACTGGTCGTCCAGGGTGAACGAACAGGCAATTTATCAGTAACTGCATCCTGTGCAAATCCAAAATTGGCGATAACCAAAAAGATTATTGCTAATATAACTGTTCTAGACTGGTATATTTTATTCCTTTCATTCATAATCGTCATGTTTTAATTGTTTTGAGAACCTTCTTCTATCCATCTTAATACTAGTGCTGATTCAGTAATGGAATATTTTGCTGAATGATTCCCATTCGGATCCGGCTTTTTATAAATTAAACTTTCCGAAGGTGTCGTCGAGTTAATATAGTTCTCATTATTAATACTATTGTAAGCATTCCCATCAGTAAGATCCAAGCCCTTGATTGATGGATGACACCCAACACATTTACTTGTAAAAATTGGTTGAATTTCTGCCGAAAAGCTAATTTCCTCATCAGGTGGTGGTAAATCAGGAACTATTGGTTCGATGGTTACCCATTCACAAGAATTAATAAAAAAGACAGAAAAGCATAAAGCACAAAACAATGTACGTTTCAAAATTCCATTTTTTATATCCATTTTATCTTATTTTATTATCGATTAAACAAAGAATATTCCATTTATTATCGTTTCAAAAAACACTTTGTGGCTATTTTGCATCCTGCATAAAATTAATACAGTACTCAAGTTAATCTTTTTATTTTTTTCCAGGAAAATAAAAACAAGAAAAAGTGACGAAGTTTCACCCTTTAATCATTAAGGTAATCAAACTGATGATATTGAAATTATTTTCTTTATGATGTGTTAAAAAAAGGCAATGGGGAAATTACCCATTGCCTTCAAACCATGACCAACTAATTTTATTTTGGAGCTTTTAGAGCTTCAAGTGTATTAGTTAATATAGCTTTTACATATTTTGGGTTATGGACTCCCAAACTGCGGTCATCTTCAAGACCAGTCCAGTTGAAGAAAGCTTGGACATCTTCCATTGGGTATGTGCCAGGTACAGGATGATATCCATCTGAAGTAATTTCTTGTACATGTAATCCAGTTTCTTCGTCTAATACCCATAAAGTATCAATTCCTTCTGCAACAACTCCTCGTGCGAGTAATGTATCTCTTATTTCATCAAGTTGAGCTTGAACTGTAGTCTGAACTCCACCATAATCAAAGTTAGTTTCAGAAGCACCATGACAACTATTACAAGCGTCTAGGGCTGGATTCCAGGTGTGACCACCTTGTCCGTTACCATATGGAGCCATGTGGCAACCTGTGCAACTTGCTGTAGTCATGTGGTCTCCAGAACCTGCTGTTTGATAGGACATTGAGCCTGCAATTTCAGCTAACCCAGCACCATATAAAACATTTGATTGTAAACCAGAATGAGGTCCGTAATGTGTACTGGTAATTTCAAAGTTTGTTCCCGGACTCGCAGTATTTGGTTCTGCCCTGCGTTGCTGATGACAGTTCGCACATAAATTACTATTACCGAAATCAGCTATAACAGTTGCATCAAAGATAAATGAAATAGGATCTGCAAGTCGTAATATCGATGCAAAATTTGTTTCTTCGAAAGTCTCATGTATCGTATGACATGTTTTACATTCCCATGCGCTTGGAGAAGAAATATTCTCCTCCACCGAGCCATTCGTAGCAAACTCTATGAACCCTTCACTCGAGTGACATCTGGCACAACTTGCACGGGCGCCGGCATAATCCACTGCTACATGGCCTGACCTATGAACAGATTGCTGAAATTGTTCTTTTATGTCTTGTATAGTTCCGGTTGAGTGACATGTCAGACAAGTTACATTACCATCTACACCGGGAGTACCATCACTACCATCAAGACCATCAAGACCATCAGCACCAGGAAGTCCCATAGGTCCTTCACAGGACATAAACATAATAGTTGCACAACAAGCAAATAATATAAATAATGTTTTTTTCATAGTATAAATTTAAAGTTATTTTTTTTATAAAAGTAAAGTTCATTACGCATTCTTTACGGTTTTTGTGGTTGCTATGCAGCATAAAATACGTTGATATTTAACAAAACATAAATTAAAAAATAATAGCTTTAAAGTGATTGTTTATAGATCTAAGTTGATTTATTTATGTAGTAATATGATATATATCAATATAATTATGATATTTTTCTGATAATTTTTACTTCATGGATAATAAAAAGATAAGTAAGAAGGTGCTATCAGGATTCTAAAAAAATTCAACAAAAAAAGCTTCTTGAAATAAGTCAGATCGGCATCATTGCATGTCACGCAATTTGCAGAAAAATAAGCATTCCCGACTACAGCATTACTTTCTTTACCAACATTGGAAATTCTTCCATAGAATCCTTCAGACAGCAGCACAACGCAAAAGGATTAGAATTTTGCCTAAGAGGTTTGATAATAATCGATACCTAATGAAGGTTTATGCTCTCCCCCAAATAAGGGTGGTTTTTTGGAATAAGCGGAATTCTGCCTAAGGCTCTGCTGACAATAAAAATAAACAATCCGGAGAAACCGGCAAAAACTCCAATTTCAATGTATCCTATATTAAATTCACCCACTGATCCGGGCATAATCTGCAAATAAAGATCCACCCAATGCCCAATTATCAGGATGATGCTTATAAATATTAATACTAATTTGTTCGCGTTTGTTCTTGCTGGCAACAAAATTGAAAAGGGTATAGCCCAATTTAAAATAATATTCAGAAAGAAAAATGTTTTCCATTTTCCTTCAGTTCGTATAACGTAATATATTGTCTCTTCTTGAATATTTGCAAACCAGATTAATAAATATTGAATAAACCATAAATATGCCCATATGATGCCTAATATAAAAATATATCTGGAAAAATAGCGTAAATGAGTCTTGTTTAGATCCCTGAAATACCCATTTCTATTAAGCAATATTACAATTAGAGTAATAACTGAAACCGCATGGTAAAATCCTGAAACAAAATTCTTCACTGCGAAAACAGTACTAAACCAATACACGTCGATGGACATGATTAAATCAAATGTTAGCAATGAGAAGGTAATTGCCAGGATGAATATATATATCTTTGAGTAATATTCACTTTTGTAAAAATATTTCAGATTGCTTTCATGATCCTCCTTTAAAGAAGTTTTTCTTAATAGCCAGGTCATTAATATCCATAATGCAAAAATGATGACTAACCTGATAAAGAAAAATGGAATGTTTAAGTATGGAGATTTATGTTCTATTTCCGGACTATGCTCGGCCACACCGGGAATTGACCAATGATAAATTGAGTGCATTCCAAAGATTAAAAACAGAATGGTAATAGCAGCTACAGGCATATACATACCAATGGCATGAGGAATTCTAATAAACATTGCAGACCATCCTGATTGCGTTATATACTGTATTGCTAAAAAAAAAGTTGCACCAACTATAATTGAAATAAAGTAATAGTTGCTTAATAAAAAGTTAGCCCATGTTTTCTCAGGGTTAATATAAAGTCCTAAACCAATAGTGATAATGCCAACAAAAACAATTCCCAGAATTATAAATTTAAATGTTGGTGAAACAGAATAATTTTCATCCATTATTGTGCAGTATTTAAATTTTTTCTTGAAAGTTCCTGTTTCATATAAAGAATCACTTTCCACTTGTCTTCACTGCGTATTAGAGAAGCAAAGGGTCCCATAATGGCTGATCCAAAAATCATAATATGAAACAATTCACCAGCGGGTATGTTCAATATTTCTTCTGTTATTAAAGAAGGAGGTTCCGAGGGATATGTACCATTTGCGTATAGATTTCCATCGCCTCTACCATCAAATCCATGACAATTGGCACAAAAAATATCATATTCAAATTTGCCACGAGCAAGATTTTCCTTATTTGGCTCAAAAGGATTAATTAGCTCCAGACCGGCCAGTCTCATACCTTCAGGAGTGTTTGGATATTGATAAGGAACCATGTTGGCAGGAATTGTCCCCTTAACAGGTGGTTGGGCTGTTTTTCCATCAGGGAAAACCGGGTTGGGAGCATAAGTCTCATATGCTTTTGAGTAAACCATTTCAGGGAAATATTCATATCCCCTTGAGTTTCTATCCGTTTCGCAGGAAAATTGAAATTGGCTCAAAACAATGATCAAAGAGATAACAAGATTCTGTATTAACTTTTTCTTCATCCTCATTGTAAATGTCGGTAAAAATATATTTTTTATTTGCAGAGATCTATTTTTAATCATTTTAGTCTTTTTCTATTTTTCCAGAACTTCAATGGCTCCATGTTCTTTTAAGATGGAATTAAGTAGTTTAATGTCATCGGATGACATTTCCGGCTTTTTATCAATCAGTATGACAAAAGCATTGTCCGTTATTCTAAGATCATGAATTTTAACTTTTTTACCGGGATATAATTTTGATCTTACTAAAAAAGCAATAACAGACAAAAACACACCGAAAAATATCATCATTACAAAACTAATTAGGATAAAAGAAGGAATGGAATGGAGTGGTTTGCCTCCGAAAATCAGAGGGTAGCTCAGAACGGAAGCCCAATATAAAAACAAGTAGGTTAAAATTGCTCCTAATGAAGAAAACAGGAAAGTTGCAAGAGGAAGCCTGGTTTTTCTCTTCAAAATTTTAAAAACCTCATGGACGGGATAAGGAGTAAACACTTCACTTATTTCCATCTTTTCATCCCGGATTCTTTTCAGTGCTGATATCATTAAATCCTCATCCTCGTATATACCTAAAATTGCTGTATTCATTGTCTTATATCATTTAAAAATCATTTATTTATTTTATATTTCAAAACCCCTTTTACTTCATGTATTGAGATCATAGGCAGATATCTGAAAAACAATAATATACACAGTATGAAGAACCCAAATGTTCCTACAAATAAGCCGACTTCTACACCTGTTGGCGAGTAGTCAGTCCAATTGGAAGGAAAAAAATCTTTGGTCAGAGAAGTAACAACAATAACGTACCGTTCAAACCACATTCCGATGTTGATGCATATTGAAATAATGAATACAATTGTTAAATTTTTTCTTATTTTTTTAAACCAGAAAAGTTGCGGCAGGATCGCATTGCTTAATATCATTACCCAGAACGCCTTGTTATAATCTCCTGTAACCCTATTGTGGAAAAAAGTGAACATTTCATACTCGTTATCAGAATACCAGGCAATAAATATCTCGGTAGCATACGCAGTCCCCATTATCAAACTAATGAAAATAAGGATTTTACAGATAGCGTTAAGATGTGAATCAGTTATATAATCATTTAATTTATAAATTTTTCTTATTATTATCATTAAAGTTATTACCATAGCAAAACCGGACAGGATTGCTCCGACAACAAAATATGGTGGGAAAATGGTACTGTGCCATCCGGGCAAGATTGATGTTGCGAAGTCCAGGGCAACAATCGAATGAACCGAGACAACCAATGCTGCAATCAAACCTCCAATAAGCCAATTTAGCGTTTCAAGTCGCAACCAATCCTGAGATGAGCCAACCCAGCCAAAACTAAAGAAACCATATATAGCTTTTTTGATTTTTGAAGTTGTCCGGTCCCGAATAGTAGCCAAATCCGGGATCATCCCAACATACCAGAAAAGTGAGGAAGCCACGAAGTAAGCAAAAATGGCTATAACATCCCAAAATAACGGAGAATTAAAGTTTAACCATAAAGGGCCTCTGGTATTGGGATAAGGAAAAATGAAAAATCCATCCCATAATCTGCCAATATGCAGAATTGGAAAATGAACCGCACAGATCACTGCCACCACAGTCATTAATTCGGCAGCCCGGTTTATTGAGGTTCTCCATTTTTGTTCTAAGATCAATAAAAAAATTGAAAAAGCCGTACCTGCGTGGCCTATCCCTATCCACCAAACAAAGTTTATAATACCCCAACCCCAGCTAACTGAATTATTTAATCCCCATGATCCAATACCATCTTTTACAGTGATTTTTAAAGCCCAGCTTCCGTAAACTAAAGCCCCAAGGCATAATAATAAAACAAAATACCACCAATAACCGGGTTTCCTGTCGATAGGATGACAAATATCCTCAGTTACCTGATGAAAGGTTTTATCTCCAGTGATTAATGGTCCTCTGATTTCAGTATTATACATTTTTCGATATTTAAATAACCGTTTGTTGGAAACTCCTGTTACGTCCTTCCGTTAGGTTGGTTTCGAACCTTTAAAAGATAGCCCACAGACGGTAATACGTGTATTTCTTCAAGTAAATGGTAATTTCTTTTATCCTCGAATTTCTTTGATACGTTGCTGTTTTTATTATTAAGATTTCCGAATGTTATTGCTTTTGCCGGACAGGATTGCATACAAGCGGGTTTTATTTCATCATCTGCCAACAGACGATTTTCAAGCTTAGCTTTTGCTTTACTTTCCTGGATCCTTTGAACACATAAAGAGCATTTTTCCACCACGCCCCTCGATCTTACAACTACATCCGGGTTAAGAACCATTCTACCGAAATCAGAATTAAGGTAAGAATCAAATTTTGTGGCTTCGGTATATGCATACCAGTTAAACCTCCGGACCTTATACGGACAATTAGTCATACAATACCTGGTGCCGATACAACGATTGTAAGTCATATGATTAAGACCTTCATAACTATGCATAGTGGCTGCGACCGGACAAACATTTTCACATGGTGCATTATCGCAATGCTGACACATGATGGGTATTTGATAAACCTGAGGATTGTCTACGGAATCTGAATAGTACCTGTCGATACGCATCCAATGCATAATTCGGCGTTTCCGAACCTCTTCCTTACCTATAACCGGAATATTGTTTTCTGCCTGGCAAGCAATGATACAAGCGCCACAGCCGGTGCAGGCATTAAGGTCAATTGATAAACCCCAGTGGTAACCAACGTGAACGGGCGCATTATAAAGGGATACAGCCCCTTTTTGCTGTTTTTCGTGCATTTCATTACCTGAGGAGGGATTTATAATATACTTATCCAAAGTCGTCTCCCTGACAATTGGCCTGCCTTCCATTGAATGATGCGTTTGTGTTAAAGCCAGCAAATGTTTTTCACCGGTCTTAATAAGATTGATACTATTATTATATTGAATATTCCCGTATTTAATTTTACAAAATCGAAAAGCATTCTTTCCAACATTATTACCCACTTTACCTGCATTTTCCCTTCCATAACCCAATGGAATGGAAATCGTTTTATAGGCCTGTCCAGGCTGTAACAATACCGGCAGCTCTATTCGCTCAAGATTTGAACTAACAACTACCATATCACCGTTATCAAGCCCTGTTTCAGCAGCATGACGAGGTGAAATAGAGACATAATTATCCCAGCAAACTTTTGAAATAGGGTCTGGCAGTTCCTGTAACCATGGATTATTTGCTTGTTTCCCATTGCCTAAAGCAATGTTTTCATAAAGTTGCAATTCAAATTCACCTGCCTCAATCTTCTGATTGACTATCTTATTTATTGCAGGTTGTACAATTGAAACATTGAACTCATGCTGGATTTCAGCAGACGGAGCCGAAGGAACTTCAAATACACCATTCTGTAAACTTTTTATCCAGAATTGTCTGAACCCGGATTCCTTTGCCGTAAACTCATTTTGTAAAGGATAAATATTATTCTCCCAATGTTGTTGAATATAATCGAAAAAACCAATATCCTTACCGGCCCATCTAAGCAAGCTTTCCTGAGAGGCACGTGTGTCGAATAACCGGTTAATGGCTGGTTGAACCAAACTGAAAAACCCTTTCTTAGGCTCTGCATCATTCCAGGATTCCAGATAATGATTATCGGGACAAACATAATTAACTAAAGATGTTGTTTCGTCCATTGTCCCTGAAAATGATATTGATAGCTTTAGGTTCCTTAACCCGTTAACAAATTTGTCAGCTTCCGGATAATCATATGCAGGATTAACATTATTTATGATCAATACATCAATGTTACTTTCTTCCATGTCCCGGACCAAATCCTCCATATCTTTATCAATGCCTTGCTTTATGTACAGAGGTACACTCAAATCAATTGTTTTTCCATAATTTCCAAGCAATACATTGATAGCATTTACCAGGGTTTGAATACTTACATCATTGCTGCCGGATAATACAAGCGATTTGCTTCTTGCTGCCCATAAATCCCTGGCAAGAAGCTTAATGTTATCTGGTGAGGTTGGAACGCTTTCAGCAGAGGTTCCTGAGAATTTTAACAACTCATTGTACAGGTTAATAAGAATCATTCCTTCCTCGGATGGTTTAATAGGAAATCTTTCATCTGCATTACCTCCCGTTAAGGATAATCCCGTTTCAAACTGAATATGCCTTGACATATTTTTCTTGCCGTCAAGTTTTCTATTTTGCACATATTGCCGGGTGAATTCAATAGGAGAAAGCCATGTGCCAAGAAAATCTGCACCAAAACTGACAATAATCTCGGCACATTCAAATCTGTAGCCCGGAATGACCATCTGTCCAAAAGAATTTTTATTTGCCATTAACATTGCTGAAGCAGATATTGCATCATAATAAACGATCCTTGTATTTGGGTAGGTTTTAACGAAATCCTCATAAACTTTTTTAGTTGACGGGCTAATAATAGTGGAAGATAAAATTACTATTTTTCCTGACTGAGCATTAACGGACAGTAATAGCGGTGTCACAATCTCGTCAATATGTTCCCATGTTGTTTTATTTTTTTTATGTAAAGGGCCTTTTAATCGTTCCGATTCGTCATACAGGCTTAAAATTGATGCCTGAACCCTGGCGGTTGTTCCACCTTTGGTTACGCTGGATTTTATGTTTCCTTCAATTTTTATTGGCCTGCCTTCCCTCGTTTTAACTAAAATGCTGCAATAATCATTTCCGTCAACATAGGAAGAAGCATAATAATTTGCAACACCTGAAATAACTTCTTCAGGTCTGATTAAAAAGGGAATAGCTTTATTGACAGGTGCTTCACAACTTGCCACAAGAGTGACAGCAGTTACGCTATATCCACAGACTTTTAAGAAGTCTCTCCTCGTAACATTATTACCAGATGACAAATCCTTTCCCGTTTCTCCAAAAAAATCTTTTTGAGATTCATTCATTTTCTCACCATCATCGAAACCAGGTTGTTTATCTTTTTCTTCAATACTTTTCCAGTATTTTTTCATATTCTTAAATGAGATTATGTCTGTTTTAAAATCAAAATCATGTAAACTTTCAGTGTAACTTTTCCTGATTTCCAGTTTAAAATCTTAATAATGGCATGCCTGGCAATCGTTCGCTCCGATTTTGTCTGCTGTAATCATTCTTATTTTACCACGTTTCAGATCATTATGGAGTTCATTGTGTTCTGAATAAAACTCGTTTTCTTCAAATTGAACTTTGCTTTCTCTATGGCATTTAACACACCAGCCCATCGAGAGGGTAGCATATTGCCGGGTAATATGCATTTCTTCAATATCTCCATGACAAGTCCGGCATTCAATTTTTCCAACACTAACATGTTGAGCATGACTAAAAAAAACATGATCAGGCAGATTATGGACTTTAACCCATTCTATCGGTTTTTTGTTTTCAAAAGATTTTCTGATTTTGTTGATCTCAAATTGGCCGGTCATGACGCCGGTTTTAATTTTGTTATGACAAATCATGCAAATATTTGTTGTTGGAATACCTGATTCTCTGCTAAATTCCGGGCTGTTATGACAAAACAAACAGTCAATTTTATTTTCTTTTCCATGGATTTTATGAGAGAATTTTATAGGTTGGTCTGGTGCATAATTTTGACTCAAACCGATATTTTTAGCATTGATGACAAGTGTATTACTTATCAATATCCCGGTCAAAAGAATTAATATAATATTTACCAGTTTATATTTGATTATTTTTGTAAACAGCAAATCAAATAACGAGAACATCATTACCAGGCAAATGCCTATAAAAACAAGAAGTTTAACCGGTAGTTTTTTATGTTCTTTCATACCGGTCCGCTCAATAGATTGTAAATAAGCAGTGATATAAAATGTCTCATCATCAGTTAATCTGTGGCCATTCAGAACTACCCTCATTTTATCAGAAACCGGATTGATTATTAAATTGGCTATATCAGCATCATTCTTTTGAGAGAAAGCGGTTGCAATATCAAAGGCCGACGGATTCCAGTTCAAAGAATCGATTTTGAAAGTATTATGACATGTAACACATGCCGGAACGTTCTCGGTGAAAGGAATTATTCCTTCAAATAATTTCCTGCCTTTTTCTATCTCTTCGTCAGTAATTCTCGCAGAAAGTGATTTCTTATGAAATTCCAATATCACATCCAGTTTTTTCTCAATAGATTCAAGCCTTTCCTCATACTCTCCGGCTTCTAAAGCTTCCTCTACGGTAGCCAGGATTGTGCTCTTTATGTCTTGGATATTTCCAATATCCAGTGAATCATTAATTATTGAAGTCTCTTTTGCTGTACTTTTATTAAAACTTTTTATATATGCAAGCACAGCCTTAATTTCAGATACAGTAAGATCTGTATCGGGCATATTACTCTTTTTATATTTTTCAAATGAAGCCACTGCTTGCGGATCCCCACTGTTAATCATGGTTTTTGCCGAAAGGATAAACCTTATCAACCAATCTTCAGAAAAATTTTGTTCAACTCCCAGAAGATCAGGTCCTTTCATATCACCTTCACCAATTGAATGGCAGTCTGCACACAATTCATCAAAAAGTTCTGCAGGATCATTCTGGGCAAAAACAGTTTGAACATTCAACCCTAATGATGTTAAACCCAGGAATAAAATGATTATTGACAGAACTCTGGATACAAAAACATTTCTGGCTGTAAAGCTATTCAACATATTGAGCTTGAAGTATTTTAAAAATTAAGTGTTCTCTGTCTTTACGTTACTCTTCAGAAGGCTGAGAAAAAGTTTTAATATAATTAATCACCTTCCAAATTTCTTCTTCAGATAAATCATCCTTCATAGGATCCATATCATTCCTTCCTTCCGAGGTTTTCCAAAACAATGAACCATCACTTTGCTCAAAAATTACGGAATTTGTAAAATCGGTAGTTGGCGTTGATAAATCTGCAGCTTCTACTCCTTTTCCATCACCCTTTCTGCCATGACAGGAACGACAAGTTTTCTTGTAGATAAGTAAACCTTCGGCTATGGTTTCTTCGTTAACGGGAATTGGATTTACTAAACTATCTGCAAATGAAGGAGCCACCCATTTTGAAGTATCTATAATTTGTGTTTGCATGCTAAAGGGAATTGGTTGTGCAGTCTTAATTGTTTCTTCCACAACGCTAATAGAAATTACAGTATGTTTTGTTTTAAAACCTGTAATGGCAATTACGGCTACCGAAAGTAAAATTATTGCTTTTAATTGTTTCATAATTACATCCTCCTGTTTGTCATTTAGAAAATATTAGTGAATTTGATAATTATTATTTCAAAAAATTATACTAAGCTTAACCATGCACCTGATCAAGATTTAGAAGTTCCAATGACGCGGAATATTAAACCCCGGCGTCATTTCTCCCTATGTAAAATCATTAGTATCATACGCTACATTTCTTTGGTTAATTATTCCATTAGCAGTATCCATATAAGGAGCGTTGGGTCCATCAGTCCATAATTGATTATAGGCGCTCTGTTGAGATAAGTCGAGCGAATGGCTTCCAGGATGGTGAACCGTACAACAGGATGAAAAGACCGGCATAATATCATTTGAAAAACTTTTATATCATAAAAACCAACTGGATGAGAACTTACTAAAACTGCTAAATAAAAAAAAAATATTCGTTATTCATGTTTCATAACTATGTTAGATAACTATGTTAGATAACTATGTTAGATAACTATGTTAGATAACATTCAAATGTGAACGTATTAACAGAATTTAATTCGTTTCCCACGTTATACTTAATAAAGGTATCTGCTATTTTTATTAAGATTCAAACACCTCTTCAGCAGGATTTAGTATTTCCATGTGTGTTTTTCACTTCTTTACATGTGATAGGTAAAAAAAAAGAGAGACGATTTAAATCATCTCTCAATTTAAAAAATATTTAATGTGTCAATTAATCTGAAACAACTTATTTTGGAGCAGTATGAAAGCCTGTAGCCTTATTTGATAAGGCTATCATTGTTTTTGTGGAAGCAGTACCGCCAACACCTGCATCATCTTTATGACAACGATAACATACATAGTCGAGGGTTACCCCTGCTCCGTCTGTATTTGCAAGATTTCCATCAGCATTAAACATGTCCCCATCAGCAGCAGTATTGATTTTAAAGATATGTGTCTTAACATCTCCAATATGTGCATTTCCATCAGTATTAATTGCAGATTTTGATGCCAATTGAATGATCTTCATTTCTATAATGGCACGAACCACATAGTTCAGATGATGTATCAACGTTTATATCGCTTGCAGATTCTGTAACGGCATGAATATTTCCTTCACCATTGCAAGCCTCACAATGAATACCACCTTCTGAGAATTGACCGTACATTCCTTCCATTCCATTTTGCGGAGTACCTCCATCATCTATATGTTTCCAACCGGTAGTGTGACATTTTCCGCAATCATATGGTTTTGTTCCGGGAGCTTCATCAGAATGGTATCCTACCCAGCCCTGATTAGCTAAATTATACTGAACATCATCTCCTGTAATTATATATCCATCTTGGTCAACGAATCTTGCCTTCCGGTTATAGCCTCCAATTACATATGAAATGTCACTCCATGAATAGCCTGTTGGCACCTCAGGTACTGAAGAATAAGGATATGCTGGTGCAGCGCCATCTACTTCATTAAGCTTATACGGGTGACCTGTCTTCATAAAGCTGGCATAGGTTTCTGCATGACAAGTTGCACATTCAGCTGAACCAATATACTCTTTCACTGTCGGAACAGGATCAGGTTCGTCTTTCTTACAAGCGGAAAAAGTAACAATAGCTACAATACACAATGCACCAAAGAATTTATTTAAAACATCTTTTAAATTGATTGTTTTTAGATTCAAATCGATTTATTTATATGGTAATACGATATTTGTCAATGTAATTATGATATTTTTATCTGATAATTTTTTACTTTTGGAATATAATTGGACCTTAAAAAGATAAGTAATGTTTGAAGAAAACTTTGTTAATGGAAATATATGTGCGGATTGCTTTGAGAAATGTGAGCCCTTTTTACAACTTTCAGAAAATGAGTTAAATTATATTAACGACCACCGGTACGAAGCAAAATTTAAAACAGGTGAAATCATTTTTAAACAAGGCAGCCCTACTTCACATATAGTTTCATTTTCATATGGTCTTGCGAAGATGTATATTGAAGTTAATAACCAAAGAGAAGTTATTATTTCAATTGTACAACCGACAACACTTGTAGGAGGTCCTGGTATTTATCTTGATGGCAGGCATAAATATTCATTATCCGCACTTAAAGATTCGCTTGTATGTTTTATTGATGTTGATGCATTTAAAGAAATTTTCAGGAATAATTCAAAATTTGCCGAATTAATGATACGTGACATTAGCCTGAAAGATGTAAGGTTAATGGAAAGACTGGTTAATGTGTCTGTAAAGCAATCTCATGGTCGAATTGCTGAAATTTTATTATACCTTTCAAACACCATATTTAAAAGTGAAAAATTTGATGTTTTACTATCCAGGCAGGAAATTGCCGATATAACAGGCATGTCAAAAGAAGGCGCTATCAGGATTCTAAAAGAATTTCAACAAGAAAAACTTATTAAATGTGATGCACAGATTATTACTGTTCTTGACAAAAAAAAGCTTCTTGAAATAAGTCAGATCGGGTAAGTCCGTATTAAATTTTATACACTAAACTAATTATACCACAATAAAACAATCCGCTATTTATAGGTTAAAATTTCCTGTGTAGAATAAACGTATGCCCACGGCCCTCATCATATTTTTCATCTCATTGTGCGAATTGTTTTCTCATAAATGAACCTTTTTGATGTTTGACCTGAGATATTCGAATCTCATTTTATTGCAGACATGATTCTTTTTTGAGTTAACCATCATTCCCATAATCACCCGGGGGAACCCCGAAAGCTTCCTTAAAGGAGCGGTAGAAATAGGAGCGGTTGTTGAAGCCGGTTTCATAGAAGACTTCAGAGACGGTTTTTTCACTTTGTTTCAATTCATTTGCGGCCTTTTTCAGACGAAGGTATTTGATCAATCCGTGGGGGGTTAAGCCTGTCAAAGCTTTGATTTTCCGGTAGAGCTGGGTTTTGCTCATGGCTATGTGACCGGAAAGATGGTCGGCGCTAAGGGCTTGTTCATTGTGCTCATTTATTATGTTTCAGAATCCTTTGCCCTTAAATATTCGCTGATCATTATTGCAACTTTGCAGTTAATTTCCATACCTGTTGCGAAGATCCTGATCAGGAAATCTAGCAGATATTTATCAAAACCGGTAACTTTACTTGACAAAGAATCTAAAATAGCTTAAATTAGCGGTCATGAAAAGTTCATGGTTCATCCGAATACAAGCAATAATGATAATAAATTTTGAAAACAAAAAGTTTAATCAGTCAAATTAAAATAATTATAAACTGATGAAAGTGACACCCCTTATATGCATCCTGTCAGCATTGTCCATTCTCACTGCCTGCAATTACTATGACAATAAAATAGAACAGGTTGGTTTGGCAAAAGTGAATGAAATGCCTAATCATCCAACTCCCTACAAGATGCTTGATTGGAATGAGAAAGCAATGAATTTCGATGAAATAATCTTTAATCATCAGGCTGATTCACCTGGAGAACCATTGATATGGCTGGATTCTGCAGAAAAAAATTTCCCCCAGGTCACTTTTGGATTGTTCACTGCTATTGGTGATGTGCGCCAGGGACCGGATGTAAACAACGGTGAATTTCACGAAGCTATTAATTCACTGGGAGCATTGTTGAGTGCAGGGCTTGTGGGTATCGACAAAACAAATCAGAGTGAATATAACTACGTGAAAATGGTTCAGAATTACTTCAACCGTGACAATGGCTGGAACATTATGATGAACAATACTTCTGCAGAAATCGCCATGCTTGGTGGAGGATATGGGCGTGACTGGTGGTACGATGTTTTTCCCAATGTACTGTACTATGCGGTTTCTGATCTTTTTACGGGAGTAGAGCGTGCCGATAGTCTGCAAATAATTATCGCAGAACAGTTTTTAAAGGCAGATTCTGTACTTGATGGTAACTACGATTACTCATACTTCGATTACAGTACAATGGAAGGAAAGCGCAATCAGATTCCATATCAGCAGGATGCCGCAGCAGGTCATGCCTGGGTATTATATGCAGCATACCAAAAATTCGGGGATCACAGGTACCTCGAGGGAGCAATTTCTGCCATGGATGCTCTCTATTCTCAGAATGAAAGCCGGTTTTACGAAATATTAATGCCTTTTGGAGCTTATACTGCCGCCAGGCTGAATGCAGAGTTTGACACCCGCTACGACATTTCAACATTGCTGTCATGGACTTTTGATGGATGTAATGCAGAGGACGGACGTACAGGCTGGGGGATCATTAATGACCGCTGGGGTGATTATGACGTAAGTGGTATACAGGGCAGCATTATTCAGGAGGGTGGCTATGGTTTTCTTATGAATACTTATGATATGGCGTGGCCGTTGGTTCCCATGGTACGCTATGAGCCCCGGTATGCAAAAGTTATTGCCAAATGGATGCTTAATGCCGCCAATTCGGCAAGGCTTTTCTATCCTTATGAAATACCTGATGAAAACCAATGGCTTCCCGGTGAGAAGGCTGTTACCAGAAATGTGATCGCTTATGAAGGATTAAAAAAAACCGATCCTTACAATAAGGATGAACTCAAAGGCATTTCACCTGTAGCTCTTGGTGATGGTCCTAACTGGGTAATCGGACAACCGCCTGTCTCCATGTTTAGCATCTATGGATCGGCTCATGTTGGTATTTTTGGTTCTATTATCCGGGAAACCAATGTGGAACAAATCCTTCAGTTGAATTGTCTTGCCACAGATTTTTATCGCAGTCCTGCTTTTCTCCCCGTCCAAAGGTCTTG
>JADFQJ010000045.1 GCA_022561875.1 Bacteroidota bacterium
CCTACCGGGACGAAGAGAGATTGCGTTTTATATGAGGATTTTGATTTCAAATCGAAAAATATTTCAAAGAACTTCTATCGCTTATATATTCAGTCTTCCAGAACTTTTATATCTTTGTTAACCGGACTTTAGTGAAGCAAGACCTAATATTATTTTCA
Source organism: Bacteroidota bacterium (assembly GCA_022561875.1). Lineage (GTDB taxonomy): Bacteria > Bacteroidota > Bacteroidia > Bacteroidales > VadinHA17 > JADFUQ01. Next base: position 159 of record JADFQJ010000045.1, read on the forward strand.
AAACTCAAAAACCAATACTTCTCCCCTCCCGGTTGCTTTTGATTGCCATTTCAATAATTCTGATAACATCTAAAGCCTCACCGGGTTTGACTGCCAACTCTTCACCTTCCTTAATCGCCTTATATACATTATTATAGAACTCGTTATAATTTCCCTGCAAGGTTTTAATCCTATTCCTTACATCATTACCGTCAATATTTGTATTTAGCACCCCCCACTGTTCTTCATCTTCTTTTGCCCAATCATCACCAACCGGCAGAACGTTTTTATTTAGCAATTCCTCCTGCGGATCGGTACCGGATTTCACAAACGACCCGTTGGTTCCATGCAATATGAATTTTGGTCCCGGTTCGCGAACCAAATATGATGCCTTTAATATCACCCTGAAAGTTTCATACTCAAGCCGGATATCAAAATAATCATTTACTTTGCCTCCATCGCGAAATGCACGGATGCTTGCATTTACAACTTCAGGTAATCCGAACAGGACAAGCGCCTGATCAATTAAATGTGAACCCAGGTTATATAATACTCCTGTGCCTTTTTCTTCATCTTCCTTCCAGGTATTCTCTTTGATAAAATTCCTGAACCGGTCGAAATGAGCTTCATATTCAACTAATCTTCCCAGCCAACCCTTTTCTATTACTTTTTTTACTGTCAAAAAATCACCATCCCACCTGCGGTTTTGATAAACACTAAGCATCAGACTTTTTTCTTCAGCAATTTTTATAAGTTCTTCTCCTTTCGCAGATTCCACTACAAAAGGTTTCTCTACAATAACATGTTTACCTGCTTCAAGGGCTTTCTTCGTTAATTCCCAATGGGTTTGGTCCGGGGTATTGACAATAACGAGATCAATATTTTCATCATCTATAAGCTCCTTATAGCTTTGCACAATCTCCACTTCCGGATATTTTTCTTTTGAGCCTTTTGGTCTCCTTTCAACAATCTTCTTCAAAACAAAATTCGGATGGGTTTCCAGAAATGGCGCATGAAAAACCCTGCCTGACATTCCATAAGAAGCTAAACCTGTACGTACTTTTTCTTTCATAAATGTATTAGTGTTTAATATTGTGCAAACATTTTTCAGGGACAACGGGTTACGGGCTTGCCATGTGAAATGCGACGCCTGCCCCGTGAAATTTGAGGCACGAAAGTATTTCACTGGGGTAGGAGCATATTTCACTGTGGTTACGGGTTACCTATTACCTAAGCTATAAATATAGCAGATAATCTTAACATGTGCTATTTTTTCTTAAAGGAGATTATCCAACCGGGTAATCCCCGCTTCTTTCGCATACATAAGTGCCTGGTAATGTTCTTCGGAGGTTATCCTGCGACTAAGCCCGGGATGTTTATATGCACTTCTGCAAGGATAATATTGCGACATAACATTCACGTAAGTTCGGGATGAAATCTCCTTCGAAATGAAATTCATTATTTCTCTTGTCCCGGCAGCTTCATCCGGTAACACCAGGTGCCTGACCAGCAATCCCCGTTCAGCAATACCGTTTTTATTAATAACCAGATCGCCCACCTGCCGCTGCATCTCCTTAATGGCCAGCCTTGCAATCTCCGGATAATCTACAGCTTTACAGGTTCTTCCGGATATACAGCTATCCCAGAACTTAAAATCAGGCATATAGATATCAATAATTCCATCCAGCAGTTCCAGGGTTTCAACCCTGTCATATCCCCCGGAATTATATACCAGGGGAACATTTAATCCTTCCCTGGCAGCCTGTCGCAGGGCTGATAATATCTGAGGCACAATATGTGAAGGTGTAACAAAATTAATATTGTGGCACCCACGGTTCTGCAATTGTAACATCATCAAGGCTAATTCTTCATCAGAAACCTCACTACCTCTTCCCTCATGACTTATATCGGAATTCTGACAAAAATCACACAACAGGTTACAGTTTGTAAAGAAAATGGTACCTGATCCATGTAATCCAACCAGGGGCGACTCCTCCCCGAAATGGGCATGATAACTTGAGACCCGGGCTGCAGAACCGGTTTTACATACTCCGCTCTTTTCTTTCAACCGGTTTACTTCACACATCCTTGGACACATGGAACAGTTAGCCAGTAATTCTTTTGCCATGTTGATCCTTTTGTCTAAAACACCCTTTTCATATGCTTTAATATATGCCGGTTCCATAGCACTTATCCTTTAATTACAGCCAGGGGTGACAGTTCAACAACAATTTCAACCAGGTCGGCCTGGTTTCTCATAACCTCGTTGATATCCTTGTAAGCAGTGGGCGCTTCATCCAGATCTTTTTTCGACCGGAGAGAATGAAGAATATTTTTCATATCAAGCGCTTTTATTTCACCGGCAAGGTCGAGGCTCCTTTGCGCCTGTTTGCGTCCCATAACACGACCTGCTCCATGTGAACAACTTTCAAAGCTCTCCTTATTACCTTTCCCTCGTACAATATAGCTCCTTGTACCCTGCGAGCCGGGGATGATTCCCGTTTGATCCTTTTTCGCCTGGGTGGCTCCTTTCCGATGAACAATAACTTGTTCGCCAAAATGATTTTCCCGCGAAGCATAATTATGAGCGATATTGATCATTGGAGCAAATTCAATCTTTTCACCAAACTCATTCCTGAATACCGATATGATATTCTCAATCATTAACTGCCGGTTTGCAAAGGCAAAATCAATACAAAACTGCATTTCATACCAATAGATAATTCCCTCATCGCTATTTTCCGGCAGGTATGCCAGTTGTTTCTTTCTGAATTCCGGCTCTCCCCACTTATCGTTCAGTCTCATTGCCAACCTATTGTAATGGTCTGCCACCTGTTTGCCAATATTCCGGCTACCGGAGTGCACCATTATCCAAATAAATCCGTCTGATCCTTTTTGTATCTCGATAAAATGGTTCCCACCACCCAATGTTCCAAGCTGATGAAGTGCGCTGGCATACTCGCGTGAAACAACAGTCAATTCAGCAATACGAAGGTTCTCTCCGGCTACCGCAGGCATCCGTTCAGGATCCTGTGCCTTGCTATGATGCTTAAATCCGAGAGGCACAAGATTCCTGATATCAGACATAATTACGCTGAGTTTATTCATCTCAATATTATGCAAAGATGTCCTTACAGCCGACATCCCGCAACCTATATCAACACCTACAGCATTGGGAATTACAACTCCCTGCGTTGCCAGTACACCACCTATCGGCATACCATAACCCTGGTGGCAATCAGGCAGGATAACAATATGTTTGAATGCAAAGGGGAGATTTGCCAGGTTAACCGCCTGATTCATGGCTCCACTCTCGATATCATGCAGCCACAATTTTATAGGAATCCGCTCACTGTGCAGTATCTTTTTCATTAATTGCAATTTTCAAATAATTTACACAATAATAAAACTAAAACCAATTTTTTCTGTAATAATAATTATGTGAACAATTATTACATTTTTTAATTAATTTGCGAAGCTATGTTCTATTTTGAAAAGGACTTTCAATGATCCGGCAATATTTTAACATACTCGAAGTTTCTCCGAATTCGGGGATACTTGAAATTAAAAGAGCTTTCAGGAAAAAAGCAAAAAAGTTTCATCCTGACCTGAATAAGGATCCCGGAGCACAGGGTAGATTTATTCTGGTAAATGAAGCATATGAGTTTTTAATGAAATATTATAACCAGCCCGGATTCAGGTCAGAAAAAACTGATGAAGAAAGATACCGTGACTGGGTGGAAAAGGAAAAAGCGAAAGCAAGAGTTTATGCAGCACGCCAAGCACGTAGACAATTTGAAAAATACAGAAATTCGAAACTATACATAACTGCAAACCTTCTTTATTCAATTTATGATTATTTTTCACTGGCTGTTGGTTTATTAATAATTTTTGCTGCAGGATTCGGATTGTATATTCAGAAAGATTTTGAAGAAGGTTATAATGTTGCTTCTATTGTTGCAGGTGTTCTTATGATAATGATCGGAGGGTTATTTACCTATTTTTCCCTGATGAGCATCCAAAACAGGAAGGAAGCATTTAAAAAACGCCGGAAATTCCATTCCAGACAATCTTTATGAATAAAGTTGAATTTTTTGTTGTTCCTGTTCCTGCTTCTCAAAAAAAAACTGTAATTTTATTATTGCTTATTAGGATATTTCCTTTCATGAATGGTAACAAATACTGACAAATGTTCTAATCAAACACAATATGAAAGAAAAAGAAATTGAATTAATCAGAAAACAGATCGAAAAACTGAACGTTAAAGATTTTGATCTGGAATCATGGAAAATCTCCACTATTATTATTTTTGAAAGGATATTTGGGTATGATTCGCCCAAAATCGCAAAAATCAAAAGTATCCACCAGGATCTCAGCAGCTGGTCATTACGTGACACCCTGGGAACTTCAAGTGGTTATGAAGCATTAAAAAAGTACGGGAAAGAGATACTTGAGGCATGTATTATGGAACTCGAAACATTAGGTATATCCGATAATGAAACGAAAAGCACCAAACCCAAATCCCTGTCATTTAAAGTATTACTGGCAAGCCTTGAGAATGAACTCAAAGTATCTCAATTTAAAAATTTAATAAATATCAGCAGCATAAAAAACAAAAAGGAAAGAGAAGGCAAAATAACAGAATTCTTATCAAATCTGGATAGTGAATCTGTACTGCGGATCGTAGCAAATATTCTTAACCACTCCAAAGTTGTTGAAATATTGCAGACTCAGTAGCCGGGGTTCGGGGTTCGGGTTACAGATTGGGTGATACGATCTTATTTCTCCTTGCTGCTATGCAATCCACATTCCTTTTTCTCAGGTTCTTCCCACCACCATCTGCCTGCTCTCACATCCTCTCCGGGTTTTACAGCTCTTGTACATGGCTGGCATGAAATACTCGGGTATCCCTTATCATGCAATAGATTATACGGGATGTTGTTCTTTATAATATATTCCCATACCTGGTTTTCTGTCCATTTAAAAATTGGATTCACTTTGATCAGATCATTCCCGTCATCCCATTCCACAACTTGTGTAGCAAAACGGGTAACCGACTGGTCTCTCCGTAATCCACAAATCCATGCGTCTATACCGGAAAAAGCTCTTTTTGAAGGTTCAACTTTCCTGATCTGACAACAAAGCTCCCTGTTCTCAACACTATCATAGAACAGATTGATACCATGTTTATTTACCATCTCCTCTACTTTACTTGTATCAGGGAAAAATATATTGATTTTCACAGTATACTTCTCCATTGTTTTTTTAAGTAAATCATAAGTCTCCCGGAATAACCTCCCTGTATCAAGAGTAAAAATATATGCACCGTGATCGATATCAGCGATCATTTTAGTTAATACCTGATCCTCCGCTCCTAAGCTCGTCCCAAATATGGTCTTCCCCTCAAAATCTTTCAGGAAGTATCCAATTACTTCTTCAGGTGAAGAATTACGGAATTTTTCATTCAACTCACCAACCAATTTATTGCCTTCCATATTTAGACTGATAAATTCATAAAATAAGGTTCAAATATACGATCTTTTTTTTTCGTTAACTTTGAATATTTTGTATTATTCTGACGCCGGAAAATAATGGCGCAATTCGAAAAACAAATATCAGTCAAAAAATGAAGATTTTTATCACAGAAGCAACCGGATTTATTGGTTCAGCTTCGACCAAAAAGCTGGCTGAAGAGGGAAATCTTATTCATGCATTTAATATTATTGTGCAGGGTACTTTGAACGTTTTAACAGCTGATGATTTCAAGAATTCATCTACATTTAGCAGAACTTACGGGTAAGTCACCGGTTTCCACACCTGACTGGATAAAAAAATATTGTCATTCATGGATATAACCAGCGATAAAGCAAAGTCGGAGTTTGTTTTTTAAATCAAAGATTTTAGCACTCAATAAAATTAAAATTAATCTTCATGATAGAAGCATAATACTCACCACGTTCCAGAATATCATCATCTCCTTCTTCATAATGCCAGTTAACAACAAGTTTATGCCCATCTTTCATCATCAGTCCGAGACGTTTAAGAATTTTAAGAATATATCTTGCCGATCCGCTGTTAAAATATTCCAATTCTATATCTACAACGGTGGTTTCTGCTGGTTCCTGACAATAATTTTCAATCCACTTACACAGAGGATCATAGAATTTTGAGGGATCTTCATGAATTGACCGCCCGCGAATATCGATCTTGCCTGCCGGATCAAGAATTATATCCGGAGTGATCTGTGATCCTTCTCTGACAATGACCTCCATAAAAACAGAATTTATCTCTAAACGTAAATATACATATTTGCATTAAAAAATCGAAATCTTCAGGATTTAATTGTATTAACGAATCCGAAAAACTAGTTAAATATCCACTGCCGGTAAAGATAGAAAATTTTATGAAAAGTTTGATTAAATATCCATTCTTGCCACCGGAGCGATATCCAGTGTGGCAAATAATTTTTTCTTAAATTTAAAATATCCTGTAATAGCTATCATAGCAGCATTATCTGTGGTAAATCTTAATTCCGGAACATACACATCCCATTCTCTTTTCCGTGCTTCATTTGCCAGTGTTTTTCGTAATGATGAATTAGCTGATACTCCTCCTGCAACTCCTATTGAATTAATTCCTGTTTTTTCCGAAGCTTTAATAAGCTTATCCAGTAAAATATCAATAATTGCTTTCTGAATGGATGCACACAGATCTGCTTTTCTTTTTCGCACAAAATCCTGATTCTCTTTTACCTTATCACGGACAAAATACAGAAAAGATGTTTTTAAGCCGCTAAAGCTGAAATCCAGGTCTTTTATCCTGGGCTTGTTAAACTGAAATGCTTCCGGATCACCCCGGACAGAATGTTTATCTATTGCAGGGCCAGCAGGATAAGGCAACCCAATAACTTTACCACATTTGTCAAAAGCTTCACCGGCAGCATCATCAATGGTGCGGCCAATAGTTTCCATATCTAAATGGTCTCTGATAATAATCAACTGTGTATGCCCTCCCGAAACAAGCAGACTCAAAAATGGAAAGGATGGAAGGCTGGCAGATTTTTCTTTTTCCCTGATAAAATGGGTAAGCACGTGAGCCTGAAGATGATTTACTTCAATGAGTGGAATATTTCCTGACAATGCGAATCCTTTAGCAAAAGATGTTCCGACCAGCAATGATCCCAACAAACCGGGACCTCTCGTAAATGCTACAGCATCAATATCATAACGACTAATCCCGGCTGACTTTAGCGCCTGATCCACAACCGGTATTATGTTTTGCTGATGAGCCCGTGAAGCAAGCTCAGGAACCACTCCTCCATATTTCCTGTGGACATCCTGGTTGGCAACCAGGTTAGATAACAAATAACCATCCTGAATTACTGCTGCAGAGGTATCGTCACATGAAGATTCTATACCCAGGATAGTAATACTCATTTCATTGATGTTTTATTGAAGGTTTCTGAACTTTTTTTCGTTTTTTTGTGTTATAATTATAAAGTCAAAAGTATTAAAAAAATATACAAAATATTAATTATCTTCTTTCTGGTAATCATTGTATTACTTGTTTCTGTTTTTGTATTACTTAACAGTACGGCAGGTCAAAATTATATAGTAAGAAAAGTAACGGAAAAAATTGCGGAAAAAATTGATACTAAAATAACTTTTGATAAGATCGAAATTGGCTACTTTAATAAAATATGGTTCAGAAAGATATATATTGAAGACCAACAAAAAGACACACTTCTATATTCCGAACTGTTAATAGTTAATTTTAAATCGCTCAACCGCCGAAAACGGGAAATAAACATTAAAAAAATTGAAATCTACGATGCCATCATAAACTTTAAAACCGACTCTGCAAATACAATAAATATTAAGTTCATTACCGACCGGCTTAATAGAAAAGATACAACCAGGGTCAGATGGAAAATCCGGATGCATTCGATCCAATGCAAAAACACTGTTTTCTCCTATAAAAGACACAATCCCAAAACCGGTCCGGGCCGTAAAGGTTTTGATCCGGGAAACCTGCGGTTTTCCGATCTTAACTTTGAACTCACAAACCTGATAATACATAATGATAGCATTAACTTTATGGTTGAGAACTTATCATGCAGGGAAAAAAGCGGATTAGTGATCAGGAACCTGAAATCCCGGGTACAAATTTGTCCGCGCCATTTCTATTTCCACAGTGTTGAATATGTAACCCCTCATTCATATTTGTTAGCTAAAAAAACCGACCTCCATTTTAACGGATATGAAAGCTTAAAAGACTTTATTAATAATGTTAAACTTGACATAAATATTTATGAATCCAGTATTGCCTCCACTGATCTTGGCTTTTTCGCCCCGCTACTTAACAAAATGCCTGAAAAGATCAATTTTTCCGGGCGCCTTCTTGGTTCCATTGCTAACTTAAAGGGAAAGCAAATAAAAATAGATTTGAGTGAAAACACACATGTTTTTTGTGACTTTTCATTAAATGGTCTTCCTGACATCAACAGAACTTTTATATTTATTGATATTGATTCTCTTCAAACTGACGTACAGGATATCATAAAATTAAGCGCACTTGAAAACGGGAAACCTTTATCATTGCCCGATCAGTTGGAGAAACTCGGGAAGATCACTTATGCCGGTAATTTTACCGGTTTTATCGATGACTTTGTTACATATGGGAAGTTTAGTTCTGACCTGGGTTCAATATCCACCGATCTGACAATTGAACCTGACACAGCCCGGCTTATCAGGTATCATGGAAAAATGAGAACCGAGAACTTCAACCTCGGTGAATTATTTGACAATGTTGACAGGATTGGCAATATCACTATGGATATTCAAGTTGACGGTTTTAGTAGCAAAAACAGATATGAAGCAACTCTGGAAGGTAATATTTCAAATGTACTATTGAATAAATATCATTATAAAAATATTAGCCTTTCCGGTGAATTTACACCAAAAGCTTATGATGGCTCGGTGTTTATTAAAGACCCGAATATTGAACTCAATTTTCTCGGCAGCCTTGATTTTTCGAGTGACGTACCTGAGTTTGACTTTACTGCTAACGTACCCAAAGTCAACCTGTATAACTTACATATCGAACCTTCCGATACTACTTCGTTTCTTTCCTTCCTTCTGACCGCAAATTTTAAAGGCAAAAACCTTGACGAGCTTGAAGGAAGAATAAACCTGATTAATTCCATTTACCGAAAAAATGATGATGAACTCCAGGTATATGATTTTTCGCTTTCTGCTTTGAACCATAGTGATACAAACAAGTTGGAGCTCAGGACTGACTTTGTTGATGCATATATTGAAGGTAAGTACAACTTTACCCAACTGAAAAGTTCTTTCAAAACTTTGCTCCATAAAATAATACCTTCATTTCCATTAACTGAACAGGATGTCATTAAAAAACAGGATAATAACTTCGACTTCAGCATTGCATTGAAAGATACCCGGAAACTTAGTAAATTCTTATTTCCGTCATTTGCTGTTTCGCCTAATTCAAACTTTACAGGAAAATTCTACCCCTTTTATAATTACTTCCTGTTTGAAGGAGAGGCGGAAAAATTTACTTATAAAGGAATTGAGCTTAACAAGATGCAATTGAATGCTGAATGTGTTGACTCCCTGTTTTCTCTCAAACTAGTAGCGAACAGGCTTGTTATTAACGATCAACTGGGTCTGGATAATTTTTCAATAACAAGTCAGGCGAAAAATGACACAGTTAATTTTGAAATCAACTGGATTAACCGGGGTACCCATAATTTACTGAGTCAAATAAAAGCCATTGCCGGTTTCCATAATACCAATGAGAGTCTGAAACCTATTGTCAATATCTCTTTTTTACCAACCAATCTGTACATACGGGATAGTATTTGGAAAATCAATCCGGGCACAATTACTATTGACACAACCTCACTGCTCGTCCGAAACTTCTCAATCAATAATAATGATCAATGGTTAAAAGTGCAGGGAGCTGTTTCAGAAAAACATGAAGACACCCTGTCGGTACAATTCAAAGGATTAAACCTTTCAACATTAAATTTTTTTACTACGGGTGAGAAGCTTCAAATAAACGGCATTATAAACGGTAACGCCAGTTTGTCAGATTTATACAACAACCCCTTGTTCCGGACAAACATAAAGATAGAAGATCTTCTTATTAACAATGAACCACTTGGTAGTATCGTAATAACCAGCGCCTGGGACACTGTCCATGAACAACTGCACATGGAAGCATACTCAGACAGGGGAAAGCTCCGGACATTTGAAATTAAGGGCGATTATAAACCGCAAAATAAAAATATTGCATTTTCTCTCACCCTGAATAAACTCAGATTAAATATCTTTAAGCCGTTTATAAGCAAAATCTCTTCTGAACTAAACGGAATTGCTACCGGTAAAATAATTCTAAACGGAACTATATCACAACCGGTAGCAAATGGAGTTATAAAACTGCAAAAGACATCTTTTCTTATTGATTTTTTCAATACCCGGTACACATTTACTGATCAGATAATAATTGAAGATAATATTATAAAATTTCAGGATATCCGGATATTTGACAACAAAGGAAATCAGGCGATTATTAACGGGAATATTAAACATGACTATTACAGGAATTTCGATATAAACCTTAAAATAGATGCAAACAATTTTCTTCTTATGAACACGAGAGAACAGGATAATAACCGGTTTTACGGTACTGCATATGGTTCTGGGATCGTTGATATGAGCGGACCACCGAAAGATCTTAATATACAGGTATCTTTAAGAACAGAGAAAAATACCCGTTTCTTTCTACCTCTGTCTTCCGGGGAAGAACTTGATGAGTTTAATTTTGTAAATTTTGTGGATAACAGTAGTCAGATTGATGAAGAAAAAACAGAAACCTATAAAATCAGAGCTTCCGGACCAAAAATAAATCTCGACCTTGAGATTACACCTGATGCTGAAGTACAACTTATTTTTAACCCGAACATAGGCGATAATATTAAGGGAAGAGGAACCGGAAATCTGAACCTTCAAATTAATAGTCCGGGCGAACTAAATATTTTCGGCACCTATACCATCGAACGCGGTGAATATCTGTTTTCTTTACGAAACATAATTACCAAGAAATTTGAAGTCAGGAATGGTGGTACAATAACCTGGAATGGCGATCCCATGGAAGCCGAAATGGATATGGAAGCTGTTTATAAAACCAAGGCTTCATTATACGAACTTTTCCTGAATGAGGCATACAGAAGGAGAATACCGGTAGAATGCCAACTGTATCTTACGGGGAAGATTCGAAATCCAACAATTGACTTCGGGATTGACCTGCCTACTGCTGATCAGGAAACCAGGATAAATCTGGAGAATGCTATAAACACTCAGGAAGAAATGAGCAAACAATTCCTGTCATTGATTGTCATTAATAGTTTCCTTCCAAATGCCAATTACGTTCCACCAACATCTCAATCACTGACATCAAGCTATGCACCGGCAGTAGGTGTAACGACAAGCGAGCTCCTGTCCAATCAGTTAAGTAATTGGCTCTCGCAGATCAGCAATGATTTTGACATAGGATTCAGATACAGACCGGGCGACGAAATATCCAGTGATGAAGTTGAAGTTGCTCTGTCAACTCAATTGCTCAATGACCGTGTAAGCATTAACGGCAATGTAGATATGGGGGGTAATAAGACTACAAGTAATATCGTTGGAGATTTCACTGTTGACATAAAGATCAATAAAAGCGGAAAACTCAGGGTTAAGGCTTTCACAAGAGCAAATGACAAATTGCTGTATGAATGGGCGCTATACACACAGGGTGTTGGAGTTTTCTACAGGGAAGAATTTGATCAATTCGATCAGTTGATGCAAAGGTACTGGGATAAAATATTCCGGAAAAAAAATGAAGACGAATAAGAAAAATCACTTAACCTTGATCTCATTCTCAACATTGCTTCACTGTAAGATTTTTTTTTCATTATTATCACTCTGGAATTTCCGTTTTGCAAACTTGACATAATATTTTTCATCTATATCTCGTTTTTTTTATAATTTTGCAATAAATTAATCTGATAACAATGAACAATCTGCTCTTAATTCAATTTTTACAGATCACTCTTCAGGACACAGTTTCAAATCAGGCCGGAGTGGCAGAAGAATTATCCTTGTCCTACTGGGATTTGGCATTTAAAGGCGGTTGGGTTATGATACCCATTATCCTTTTATCACTGATTGCTGTTTATATTTTTATTGAACGGTATTTTGTAATCCGTAAATTGACAAAAGAAGATGTCAATTTTATGGACAGAATAAAGGATTTTATTCATGACGGAAAGATTGAGTCAGCCCAAACACTTTGTCAATCAATTAATTCTCCCATTTCCAGGATGATTGAAAAGGGAATCCAGAGAATTGGACGGCCACTGAATGACATTAATGCTGCTATTGAAAATGTAGGGAAACTTGAGATCTACAAACTTGAGAAAGGCCTGCCTACACTTGCAACAGTTGCCGGAGCTGCCCCGATGATCGGGTTTCTTGGTACTGTTATGGGAATGATAATTGCTTTTTACGATATGTCAAACGCCGGAAGCAATATCAATGTCGCACTTCTTTCCAACGGGATCTACACTGCTATGGTCACAACAGTAGCCGGATTGATCGTTGGAATTATCGCCTATTTTGCATACAATATCCTGGTAGCCAAAGTAGAGAAGATCGTATATAATCTTGAAGCAAGGACTTCGGAATTTATGGACTTACTGAATGAGCCCGTTAGCTGATTTAAACTTTAAAAGTTACAACAATTATGGCACTTAACACCAGAAATAAGGTCAGCCCGGCTTTCAGCATGTCAGGGATGACCGACATTGTATTTTTGTTACTTATTTTCTTCATGATCACTTCGACACTTATTCATCCCACTGCTCTGAAGCTCCTGCTGCCTGAAAGCAGTCATCAAACATCTGCCAAACCACTTACTACCGTGTCAATCACTCGCGACCTTCAATATTACATCGAGGACCAGCCTGTTGATATTAATGATCTGGAACGGATTTTGCAGCAAAAGATTGGGAATAATCCCGAAGTATACATTTCATTGCATGCTGATAAGTCTGTGCCGCTTGAATATGCTGTTAAAATAATGAACATTGCTAAAAACAATAATTATAAATTGATTTTGGCGACAACCCCTGAATAATATGTCAGGTTTTTTAATAAAACATAAAAAGGGTATTACCGGCACCCTGCTTTTTCATGTAGGGCTGGTTCTTCTTTTTATTTTTTCAGGCTTAACCACTCCTCTTCCATTACCGGAAGAAGAAGGTATTTTAATAAATTTTGGCGCCGGGCCTGAAGGAGAAGGATTAATTGAACCCGAAGCAGAATTACTATCCGAACCGGTTGCACAACCCCAAACTACACCACCTGAAACCGTAAGCCAACCTGAAGAATCTGAAGAAGAAATTATGACACAGGATTTCGAAGAAGCTCCTGCAATTGAATCTGATAAAGAGACTTCTGAAAACCAGGAAGAATTAGAAGCGCTTGAGAAAGAACGGAAAAAAGAGGAAGAACTTGAAAGACAACGGTTGGAAAAAATTGATCGTGAAAGACTTGAAGAACAAAAACTTACTCAGGAAATCACTGACCGCATACGGAATGCTCTTAATAAAGCTGACAACACAGCTACAAGTGAAGGGGAAACCACCGGACAAGGAAATCAGGGAAGTGAATCGGGATCAGTAGATACAGATAATCATTCTCCGGGATTAAGTGGCCCTGGTGATAAAGGGATATCCTACAGCCTGGAAGGCCGAACTCCCCAATCATTGCCTAAGCCGGAATATAACTACCAGGTTGAGGGTAAAGTTGTGGTGGAAGTTACAGTTGACCGCAAAGGCAATGTAACCAAAGCTACAGCCGGTGTAAAAGGATCTACTACACTTGACGAATATCTTCTCCGTGAAGCAGAAAAAGCTGCGCTATCCGCAAAATTTGACAGGAAACCCAACGCTCCCGCATTTCAAAAAGGTACAATAACATACTATTTTCTGCTCCAGTAGCTAAAACAACCGCGAAATATATTCAAAAAGACCCAGTAATTTTGCTGATGAAATTATAACAACTACCAGCAGTACATATCTTACAAATTTCGCCCCCCAGTTCATGGCAAATTTAGCAGCAATAAAAGCCCCTGCCATATTACCCACTGCCAAAACGAGACCAATCTCGTAGTTAACCTGGTGATTTATCATGAAAATCGTAAGAGCAAAGATTGTATATGCCAGAACAATGAATACTTTTAATGCATTTGCTTTAACCAGGTCAGCGCCTGCACCAAGGACAAGACCTGCAAGAAGGAAAAATCCCACACCTGCCTGGATAAATCCCCCATAAATACCAATGAAAAAAAAGATTATAATTTGCAATAAGGTAGGCTTGCCAATTATTTTGCCAACCTTTCCTTTAATCCACTTTTCCGGTTTATACAGGATAATAAAGAACATGAACAGTAATAGTCCGCCAATAGTCTTTCTCATCATGTCTTCATTAAACCCCACAGCTAATTGTGCACCTATAACAGAACCCAGAATAGCAGGAATGGCAAGACGGTAACCTTCCTTAAACTCAAAGACTTTCTGTTTTTTGAAAGTACTGACCCCCACAATATTTTGCAGTAACAGTGCAATCCGGTTAGTGCCATTGGCAACATTGGCAGGCAATCCAAGGAATATTAGCAAAGGAAGTGTAAGAAGTGAACCGCTTCCGGCCAAAGTATTGATAAATCCGGCAACAAAACCAACAAAAATTACAGCAAAATAAATATACCATTCCATGTCAATTCTTTTCAAATAATTATTGGTATTCAAATACGATAAAATAAAGAAGGAATGGCCGGAACAGATTAATAATTTCGTGAGAAAACATCTTTCATAGCCACCTCCAGGTTGTCGATAAGTGACTCATCTTTAATCACATAGTCCTCGATCCCCTTCCGTGCAAGTTCAAGAACAACATCTCCCCTGTCCTGCCCTGATAACATTATCACCGGGATACTTTCATTGAGCTCCTTAATCTTGTTAAAGATCTCCATACCTCCCATCACTTCTTCATCCTTCTTATAAAAAAGATAATCCAGAATAATAAGTTCAGGGTTCTGGTCCAGTTGCTCGAGGCATTCTTCACCATAAGTAAACGTTATAACATTTATATCATCCCCATCAAACCTTTTTTTAACAAGATTTTGGATAAAAATATCATCATCCACTACAAACACCAATCTTTTCTCACTCATATTAACGGATTGAACCTTATATTTGAAAATCTAACAAATTCTTCATTTTCACTAACGTTTTTTTATTCCTCCCAGCCTGCAAATAAAGGATAAGTTCCCATCATCTTATTTACTTTCTTTCCTACATCCGAAATAATGCCTTCATTATCTATATTCATGATCACTTCATCAATCATATTAACAATGGGAAACATATGTTCTTCCTTCAGTCCCCGGGTGGTAACGGCAGGTGTTCCTACTCTAAGTCCTGATGTCTTAAAAGGTGTTCGTGAGTCGAAAGGCACCATGTTCTTATTAACTGTTATATCAGCTTTCACTAATGCATCCTCTACCTCTTTACCGGTAATTTCCTGATTTTTTGTCCGCAGGTCGATAAGCATTGAATGGTTATCGGTACCATCTGAAATAACCTTATATCCTTTGTCAATAAAAGCCTGTGCCATCACTTTTGCATTTTTCAGAACCTGTTCCTGGTATTCCTTAAACTCATCAGTAAGTGCTTCAGCAAAAGAAACTGCTTTCGCAGCAATAATATGCTCCAGCGGTCCTCCTTGTGTCCCTGGGAAAACACCGGAATTAAGGATACCTGACATATTCCTGACAACTCCTTTTTTAGTTTTTTTACCCATTGGATTCTCAAAATCTTTTCCCAGGAGGATCACACCACCTCTCGGTCCGCGAAGTGTTTTATGGGTAGTGGATGTAACAATATGGGCATATTCGAGGGGATTCATTAATAGCCCTGCTGCGATCAACCCTGCCGGATGAGCCATGTCGATCATCAGCATAGCCCCTGTTTTATCGGCGATATCCCTCATCCTTTGATAATCCCACTCCCGCGAATAAGCTGATGCACCTCCAATAATAAGCTTTGGTTTTTCTTTAAGAGCAATCTCCTCCATTTTATCATAGTCAACCCTGCCTGTCTCTTCTTTAACACCATATGCAACAGTGTGGTATAATATTCCTGATAAGTTTACCGGTGACCCATGAGTCAGGTGTCCACCATGAGAAAGATCAAGCCCAAGAATAGTATCTCCCGGTTCAAGAACTGCCAGATAAACTGCTGCATTTGCCTGTGCACCTGAATGTGGTTGCACATTGACATATTCCGCATCAAACAATTCTTTAAGCCTGTCGATAGCTAACTGCTCCGATTGGTCAACAACTTCACATCCTCCATAATAGCGTTTTCCCGGATATCCTTCAGCATATTTATTGGTCATTACCGATCCCATAGCCTCTAACACTTGCGGACTTACAAAATTCTCTGATGCAATAAGCTCAATACCATTTATTTGTCTTTGTCTTTCTTTTTCAAGCAGATCGAATATTTGTTGATCTTTTTTCATTTTCTATTTTTCTTTTAGATCGAAAACAGATTCAAAATTAACTCTTTACTTAAGAAATAAAAACTGTTTAACAGCCATTTATAACACAATATGTGTGTTTACTCAAATTTATTAATTTTCTTGTTTAATATATAAATTTCTGATTACCAATACACTTAGGTGTAAATTGTTAAAATTATTAATTCTTTAATGTTTTTTTATTCCGGAATTCTGTTTATTTTGGCTTTGAATAACTTTTCATCACAAAATTAAATTATTATGGAAGAAAAAAATGAAAACATGGCAGAAGCCCCTACCGCAGATGCCAGTGAACAAAAACCACAACAGGAAGGCAGACCGACATTTCTGACTGTCCTGTGTATCTTAACTTTCATCGGAAGTGGATTGTCCGCTTTATCTATGCTTGCCGTCATCTTACTTGCAGGAGCTTTATCCGAAATGCTAAGCAATATACCCGGCATGGGAGATATTGGCGGTATGGGAACTGGTTATTTTCTGATCACATTGTTATTTGCATTTGTCTCGCTTTATGGTGCCATAATGATGTGGAAGCTGAAGAAAATGGGTTTTTACCTTTATTCCGGAGCTAATGTCCTTGCACTTTTCGTGCCCATGGTTTTGGCTGCCGGCAAATTCCCTGTTTTCGGGCTAATTATCACAGCCTTGTTTATTTTCCTCTATGCATTAAATCTCAAGCATCTCGAATAATATAAGAGGAAAGAATGATCTATTAAACACCGGGGAGTTAGCCCGGTGTTTTTTTAATCCTCCGATACCTGGATCAGGAGTTTTCTGTATGCTGTAAATATTTTTGATTTTGAAATAAACCCGATATATTTCCCATTCTCTGTAACAGGCAGGTTCCATGCACCTGTTTCTTCAAATCTCTTCATCACCATCTCCATTGTATCGCCTATAGAAATTTGATCAGGCGGCGTGATCATCAGATCCCTGACATAAGTAGAATCATACATATCAGAATTAAACATTATCTCTCTTACATTGTCAAGTAACACAACTCCCTGCAATACACCCTCATCATCAACTACCGGAAAAATATTCCTTTTTGAACGGGAGATGTTCTTAACCAATTCACCCAGTGTCTCTTCAGGATGAATCTTTATCAGATCTTTTTCAATCTCTTTTTTCCAATTCATTAACCTTAGTACTGTACGATCTTTGTGATGGGTTATCAGTTCCCCCCTTTTTGCCAGCCGCTTCGTATATATCGAATGGGGTTCAAAATAGATTATAGTAATAAATGAAAAGGTGGAAGTAATAATAAGAGGTATTAACAATCCGTAGCCCCCGGTAATTTCTGCGATCAGAAATATGGCTGTTAAAGGGGCATGCATCACACCCGCCATCAGACCGGCCATACCAACAAGAGCAAAATTACTCTCAGAAACCTGTATCCAGTTTAAACCATTAATGAGACGGGCTGTAAAAAATCCTGTTATCCCTCCCATAAATAAAGCAGGAGCAAAAATCCCTCCAACTCCTCCTCCACCGGTTGTTGCCGCCATAGCAACCACTTTTAAGATTAGTACCAAAGCCAGATAACCTAATATCATCCAGTAATTATCGTGAATAAAATAAAAAAGACTGTTCTCAACTAATTCAGAAGTATTACCATTTAAAAGTGACGAAATAGTATCATAACCTTCACCAAATAAAGGAGGAAAAATAAATATCAGTAACCCGAGAATAGTTCCGCCTATGAAAAGCCTGTGATAAGGACTGTTGATATTCTTAAACCACGACTCAATCCGTATGGTTGCTTTTGTAAAATACAAAGAAACCAATCCTGAAATTATCCCTAAAAGGATAAAAAACGGGATATTTACCAACTCGAAAGGCTCCAGTATCACATATGAAAACAATACTCCCTTTCCCATTAAAAAATAAGCTATGGTTGCACCTGTTACAGATGAAATAAGCAACGGGATAATGGAAGTAATGGTAAGATCCAGCATTAAAACTTCAAGTGTAAAAACCAGTCCGGCAATAGGAGCCTTAAATATTCCGGCAATGGCTCCGGCAGCTCCACATCCTACAAGTAAAGTAACTGATTTATAATTCAACTTCAGAAGCCTGCCTATCGCGGAACCTATAGAGGCCCCGGTTAAAACAATCGGGGCTTCTGCACCAACCGACCCTCCAAACCCGATAGTAAGTGTACTGGCAAGAATTGATGAATAATTATTATGACTCTTGATAATGCTGTTTTTCTTCGAAATGGCATATAATATCCTGGCTACACCATGACTAATATTTTCTTTAACAAAATACCTGACAAATAAAACAGTCAGAAAAATTCCTATCAAAGGGTAGGCCAGATACCACAAACTTTCCGACTCAACGTCAAATCCTTTTGTCAGAAGAAGATGTGTATAATGGATTGTGTTTTTCAGCAATACAGCAGCAAGTCCGCTCAATATCCCGACAATAAAGCTCAGGATATAAAGGAACTGACGCTGGTTTAAATGCTTAAACCGCCAAACAAGGAACCGTCTTATTATTTTTAATCTTTCCATTGCGGCCGCAAAAGTAACAAAATCTTCAATTTAAAGAAGTACTTAAAGTGAACTAAAGTTAAGAGTGTCTAAAGATATTAAAGATGGATAATAAAGAACATAGTTTCATAAATAATTAGTTAATAGTCGGCAGTCAACGGTCCACAGTCGGCAGTCGGCAGTTGCTTTTGTAATGGATATTTATCACGTCAGCAAGAAATTTTTGATGATTTTAATAAATGATCTGAAGAAATCGGACGATTACTTAATCACATTCCCGATAAATCGGGACTGAAAAGTATAAATAGCTTGGTCTTCAGATTGCCGGCTGCAGACTGAAGATTGTCGACTTAATAATGCAAAGTATAATGAGATTAGCCATTTTAAGCATTCCAAACTTTTTATGCCGAGCGCAGTCGAAGCGAAGACACTGAATAGTTACATCAGATTTACTCCTGCATAAATTGCCGGATTATTGTACGGTAGCGGGAAAACACATTGGCTCTTGAAACAAAACCAATGTATTTACCTTCCTTGAGTACAGGTAAATTGTAATGAGAGGAGGTTTGGAATTTCCGGGCAATATCTTCCATCGATTCATCCGGTGAAACCGATGGTGTTGGCATAAACATCAGGTCCCTGACATACGTTTTATCATAAAGCTCCGTTTTGAAAACTATATGTCTGATATCATTTACCCATACGATACCAAGTAAATGGTTGTCTTTGTCAATTACAGGGAATATATTCCGTTGAGATTTTGATATTACTTTGACAAGATCACCCAATGTTGCATCGGGTCCGATAGTGCTGAAATTATTCTCTATAAGGTTCTTAACACTCATCAGTGATAGAGCGCCCTTATCCTTATCATGGGTAATCAACTCTCCCCGTTTTGCAAGCTGTATGGTATAAACCGAGTTTGATTCAAATAATTTAATAGTTGCATATGAGATGGTAGCAGTTATCATTAAAGGCATAAATAATTCATAACCATGAGTAATCTCCGCGATCAGGAAGATGGCAGTTAACGGAGCATGAATCACACCTGCTATTAGACCTGCCATTCCGGCAAGAACAAAATTAGCCTCATGAAGATTAAAGCCAAACTGGTTCATTACCTTCACAAACAAAAGACCTGAAGTTGCACCGGTGAATAATGTCGGAGCAAACATCCCACCTACACCTCCACTACCGAATGTAACAGAAGTGGCAATAACTTTAAAAATTATTATTATTACCAGGATACTAAAAAATGCCAGGATATTATCTTTAAGTCCAAGATAGACGGAATTGTTAAACAGGTATCCGTAATCACCATTCAGTGCATTGTTAATACCCTCGTATCCCTCACCATAAAGTGACGGCACAAGAAAAATCAATAATCCCAGGATAAACCCACCAATAATAAGCTTGTTATACCACGCTTTTATTTTCTCAAACATGGCAGTTATGAAAATATATGCCTCTGTAAAATAAACAGATACAAGTCCGGCAAATAAACCAAGTAAAATATAGAATGGGGTTTCGCTCAGACTGAAATTTTCAGTCAGTGTAAAAGTATAAAGAGTATCCTGCCCGAGAAAGAGATATGAGGTTAACACGGCGGTAACCGAAGAAATTAACAAAGGCACCAGTGATGACATTGTAAGGTTAAGCATTATCACCTCAAGGACAAAAATAATAGCAGCAATAGGGGCTTTAAATATGGCTGCCATCGCTCCTGCCGAAGCACAACCCAGCATCAGAACTACCTGGCTATAGTTTAATCTTAACCATTTACCAAGATTGGAACCAATAGCGGCACCTGTTGCAACTGTTGGTCCTTCAAGCCCCACTGATCCTCCAAAACCAACGGTAATGACACTTGTAATAATCGACGAAAACAGGTTATGAGAACGAAGAATCCCATTTTCCCGTGAAATTGCATACAAAACAATAGGAATACCATGACCGACACTCCTTTTAAGTATGAACTTGACAAAGACAACCACTATGAGAATACCAATGGCCGGAAAAACAATATACAGGTAATTGAACCCACTGCTTGAAAATCCAGCTGTCAGCATATTTTGGATCAGATGTACTGCATTCTTAATGATCACAACAGCAAAACCGGAGGCAATTCCCACGATCATGCTTAAAATCAAAATAAATTGCCGGTCTTTAATATGCTTAATCCGCCATCTGAAAAGCTTTATTATAAATCTGTTCCTTTTCATAAAGAGGACAAATATAGAATATAGCTTCGAAAATTAATTAAAAAAGCAATATTTGATTGATATTTAATACTAATTTTGGATGTACCCAAAGGCTAAAGAAGAGAAAAGGTTTTAAGATATCATATGTATAAATGCAAAAAAATTGAATAAAAAAATCCTTACATACTTTGTTTTTTATTACCTGATAATCTCCCTTGTAGCTGCACAGAATGGTGATCGCCCGGAAAGTCCTGATCTGAAAAGAGTGACAGTAGATACAACCACCGGACATGCATGGATATTTTGGTCTCTCAGTCCTTCACCAGAAGTTACAGCATATATAATTCATATCGAAAAGATTATAATACTGCCCCCATTTCCGGCGGATACTATATGGATGAAGTTTGATACTATATTTGACGCCGGTGCAACTTATTACCAGAATATCAATTCAAACGCTACGGTTTTTTCCGAATCATATGTTATCTCAGCACTTGCACCAACTGCTCCGGATTATAAAGAAAGTCCTTTTACAAAAAAACATGCAACAATATTTACTTCTCTAGAGTTCGACTCGTGTAATGCACAGTTGATACTATCATGGACACCGTACATTGGATGGGAAGATAGTCTGAAAAACTACTTCATTTACAGGAATACCAATAGCGGACCTTTCTCATTCATTGATTCTATGCCTCCCGGATCAACAACTTATCTTGAT
>JADFQJ010000085.1 GCA_022561875.1 Bacteroidota bacterium
TTATTAATGTTATTATTGTTTATTATTGTTAGAAATGCTGTTATTATCAGAGTGTACAAAGAAATCGAAAGAAAGTTAGGTTTCTTACACAATAGTATCAGATTTGAAAGGTAATAATAATATTGAATATGACAAGGTAGATGACGACAAAGAAGAATATTGATTTTGAAGTTATTGTTGTTGACAACGCTTCAACTGACAAAACTAAAGAAATTATTTATTCTTTCAAAAACATTTGCCTTATTTCCAATTATAAAGGTCCAAGGTTTATGGTTAAGGATTTTGATTTTCAAATTTCCTCTTTCACTTACTGTACCTTTTTGCCAATTATCAATATCTGAGACTTTTGAAATATCTATTAATTCATTTGCTGATTTTGTTAAAAAAAGCAGACAAGTATATGTGGAGGCTTCTTTAAATATTTGTTCAGAGCCAAAATGTACAACACTATCAAGATGTTTACCATCAGTTAATAGCTTTCTTATTGGTTCGCCGTATTGAGAGTTAAAAAATTTATGCGGCAAAATATATCCAAGTTTCCCTTTTTTATTTAATAGTTGTAGCCCTTTTTCAATAAAAAGAACATATATATCATAATTCCCTTTACTTGCACTATTATAATTTATGCGATAAAAATCAACAGAATCTGGAGAAAACTCATTTAAGGTTTGGATTCTAATATATGGCGGATTCCCAATCACAACATCAAAGCCACCATTTTTAAATATGTCAAGAAATGCTGTTTCCCAATCAAATGCATTGATCTTTTTGATTTGGTTTGGAAACAAGTCAAGCTGGTTGTCGTAAAAGTCGTTGCCGATAAGGGAGTTCCCGCATTTGATGTTATCGCCAAGGTTAGGCAATACCCTTTCATTGAAGAAAGTTAGCTGCTTGCTTATTGAAGCCTGTGTTTCGCCTTCCAATGCTTTGAGCAACAGGTTTAGCTTGGTTACTTCAACGGCTTGTGCGTCAATGTCCACTCCAAAGATATTGTTGACCAGAATTCTTTTTTTCTCGGCTGTGGTTAGATTACCGTCAGGCGTTACCGGGTTATCTTTTTTCTTTCTCGGAGGATTATCGATGTAGTATTTCAAATGCCAGTCGAGCAGATATTGATATGCGCCAATAAGAAAAGAACCGGAACCACAGGCAGGATCGCAAATTTTTATTTTTTCTATCTGTTTTGGAGTTTTGCCTTCAATGAGTTTGCCTACTGTGTTTTCAACTATGTAATCTACAATATATTTGGGGGTATAATACACTCCGCCTGCTTTCCGAACCTCCGGTTTTTCTTCAATCTTGGCGTGATGGGCTTTGGTAAGGCGAATGGTTTTACCCAAAAACTGTTCGTAGACACTCCCTAAGATGTCGGCAGGCAGTACTGAAAACTCAAAAGGTGAACGGGGATAATACAATTCCTGGATAATGTTTTTTATCACCTTGTTGTCAATAATGAGGTTAGGAGTGATTTTATCTTCATTGAAGTCAAAAAGCCCGGAATTGTATTTTTTGTCAGCTATATGGAATAATTCAAAGAGGTTTTTGTACAAATCACCTTTCTTAATGGCGTTATTAAGGTTGCCATATTGTTCAACGCCTCTGTCTTCGCATATACGAAGGAAAAGAATACGGTCGATGATCTTTTGTACCGCATAGTTTATTTCATCTTCGCTAAGTGTTGCATTTCTGAGTGCAATGGTAGTGGCAAGGTATTTCCTCCACTCATCAATTTCCTTCAGAAACTCATTGTCAACAGTTGCTGTTCCTCTTTTTTTCGTGTCGCTTTGTACAAACTTGTCAAAGCTGCCTTTAAGGATACGATCTTTTGAAAATGTTTCCCAGATAAAATCAAACTCTTTCAGGTAATCCTTGTATGTCAGGTATTGAATACGGGCAACCGAGGATCTGTCGTTTTGGTTTGGTTTTTTTGAGCAGTCGTAGATAGAGAATTCCTCAAAATCAGTGACGATAGCAATAGGCAACCTGGCGCTCCAGCCGTACCTTCTTACCTGGTATGCAGGGGATATGTCGTCTTTTATATTGATTGATGGTTTTTTCGCATCAACAAAGAATTTTCTCTGTCCGTAAACGGTAAAGCAGTAGTCGGGCGCTTTTGTTGTTTTGCCAATTTTTATCTTGTCTTCGTGTATTACTTCGCGGTATGCTTCTGCAAGGCCCTGTTCATTGTCAATATCCCAGCCCAGCGCTTTAAAAAATGGATTTATGTAATCTACCCGGGTTTGTGTTTCGTTATAGTGACCTCTCTTGTATTCTTCAATATGATCATCAAAACGTTCAATAAGCTTTTCAAGGGTTTTATATGCTTGTTCTTTTGTGATCATTGTTGTTTATTTAAAATCTTCAAAATCTCATACAGTATCCTGACGAAATTTTAAATATAAATGTACATATTTTTTGACGGTTTTTCAAGAATTTCACATTTAAGGACAATTTGTTAGAAATTCATTTTAAATTTCAAACTTATATTCCCTGTCCGTCCGGCAGACGGGCATTATTCCCCTGTAGAAATAGCTCCTGCGTCGCATTTCACAGGGCAGGCATTCTTCCAATATTCCATCATTCCATCATTCCATTATTCCAATCCCATTATCCCGAAGAAACATAAAAGCTTAAGGTTTTTCCTCAAGCTTAATCTATATCATAGTATACCTTCGGCGGGAAACTCAGGATGTTGGCATAATAATTCCTGGGA
This sequence comes from Bacteroidota bacterium, assembly GCA_022561875.1. Classification (GTDB taxonomy): domain Bacteria; phylum Bacteroidota; class Bacteroidia; order Bacteroidales; family VadinHA17; genus JADFUQ01. The sequence goes on from JADFQJ010000085.1 coordinate 2,714, forward strand.
AATTGTTTTATGAATGTGTTATAATCTTTTGCGTATTTATGATAGCTTGCTTTTAACCGGTAAATCTCTTTTGCATTATTTTTGAGCTTAACCTCGATTAATCCATATGATTCTTCACTGTCGGATGCCAGCATGATCATGCTGTCAAGCTTTCTCTGAAAGAGCATATTAGACCTGACAAAACTATAAATAAAGTGTTCATCATTCCCGTCAGAACCGGATGATGCAGGTTGAACAACCGGAAGAGGCGCCTCTTCTGATTTAAGTGTATCCGGAAAAATTTGTTTTGCCAGTGAGAGCCTTTTTTCATATGATCTGCAAATTTGTTCAAATGCTTTATCAGCCAGTTCACTTTTATGGTTTATTTTATTTTTGGTATCAACTGCAAGAAGGAATCCTGTTACTGCCAGGATAATTATTGAACAATAAATCCAGAGGGTTCTTTTCATCATTATCTTTTTCAGACTGAAAATCATTAGTTTCTTGCGATATGTATTAACAAAACCAGGATTACGAGGTTTTTCCGTGTTCAAAATTGTAATTTTACCGGAAAAAACGGAAAACAAAAATAATAATTTCATATGGATAAGAAAGAATTTAAGAAATTAGTATTGCAAGGAATTCCTGATGAACTTCCGGAGCGAAAATCATATGACGCCACTGTTAGCCATGCTCCAAAGCGGAAGGATATTTTAACCACCGGCGAAAAAAAGCTGGCACTTAAAAATGCTTTGCGATATTTTCCGGAGAAACATCATGAAATTCTTGCACCGGAGTTTGCAGAAGAACTTAATACCTACGGCCGGATTTATATGTACCGTTTCCGTCCCGACTACCGGATTTCGGCACGTAGCATAAATGATTTCCCACATAAATCGGTGCATGCGGCTGCTATTATGCTAATGCTTAGTAACAATCTCGACCATGCTGTTGCCCAGTATCCGCATGAACTGATAACATACGGTGGTAATGGAGCTGTTTTTCAAAACTGGGCTCAGTATTTACTAACAATGAAATATCTGGCTAAAATAACAGATGAACAGACTCTTGTGCTATATTCCGGGCATCCGTTGGGATTATTCCCCTCACATGGTGAAGCGCCCAGGGTTGTGATAACAAACGGCATGGTTGTCCCGAATTATTCCAGTCCCGAACATTTTGAAAAATTCAATGCTCTGGGAGTATCCCAATATGGACAGATGACAGCCGGTTCGTTTATGTATATCGGACCGCAGGGAATTGTTCACGGGACTGTAATTACAATTCTGAATGCCGGGCGCATGACCGGAGGTTCCGGAAACAGTAATCTGGACGGGAAAGTCTTTGTTACATCCGGACTTGGCGGAATGTCGGGAGCTCAGCCAAAAGCTGCTGTAATTGCCGGAGCGATTTGTGTTGTGGCAGAAGTGAACGAAAAAGCTATTGAAAAAAGAAGATCGCAGGGCTGGGTAGATGAGGTATTTGACGATCTTGATAAGCTGATTGTGAGACTGAAGAAAGCAAAGGAATTAAAAGAACAGGTCTCCCTGGCATATCATGGGAATGTTGTTGATCTTTGGGAGAAGTTAATCAAGGAGGGTATCGGGGTTGAACTTGGATCGGACCAGACATCGTTGCATAATCCCTGGGCAGGAGGCTATTATCCGGTTGGGCTTACATTTGAGGAATCGAATGAAATGATGTTAACCAATCCCGGGAAATTTAAAGCAAAAGTACAGGAATCACTACGCCGGCAGGTAGACGCAATCAATATAATGACTGAAAAAGGTATGTATTTCTGGGATTACGGAAATGCGTTCCTGCTTGAATCGGGCAGGGCAGGCGCTGAAATTTTTAAGCAGAACGGCTCGTACCGATATAATTCATATGTTCAGGATATTATGGGTCCCATGTTCTTTGATTACGGATTTGGCCCTTTCCGGTGGGTTTGCACATCTTCCGATCCGAAAGACCTTGAACTGACTGATATGATTGCCAGGGAGGTGCTTGAGGAATTAGCATCTGCTGCGCCTGACGAGATAAAAAGGCAGATGATGGATAATATTCACTGGATAAAGGAAGCAGATCGAAATAACCTGGTAGTTGGTTCTCAGGCACGGATCCTTTATGCCGACTGTGAGGGCAGGACCAATATCGCATTGAGGTTCAACCAGGCGATACGTGATGGGAGAGTGTCAGCCCCAATTGTCCTTGGACGTGATCATCATGATGTTTCCGGCACGGATTCACCTTACCGTGAAACTTCCAATATTTATGACGGTTCCGGTTTTACTGCAGATATGGCAGTTCAGAATGTTATTGGTGATGCTTTTCGGGGCGCTACATGGGTCTCTCTACATAACGGAGGCGGAGTTGGCTGGGGCGAAGTGATCAATGGTGGTTTTGGAATTGTGAGAATATTCCCAATGAACTTCCTGAAAATATTGACGAACTAAAAGCCGATCCTATGGAATGTATTGGTTGGGGATTAAGTAAAGAAGATGCTGAAAAAATATGCAGGTATGCACCTTGGGAAATGAATGCCTTCCCTGCCTGGCTAGATATTTTGTATGAACAATATCCTACTGTTGTTCTCGACATACTTGTACAAGAACTGAACTGGGAAATAGCTAACTGCTCCCATGAGAAAAGCTCAAACTACATAATATCTCGAATTAAGCATATTGAAAGTATGAAACCATTGAAGCTAGCAATTGCTCCTGCTGTTTTGACTGCAGTATCTGAATCCACAATAAGCGATTCACATCTTTTTGAATATTGCCTAGACATCATTCTAAAATCACATTCTGTTATTGATGATCGCGACGTCGTAAATGTTGCAAAAGCGCTCGCTATTGAAAATGAAAATGCCACTAGGAAAGCAATCGGCTTTGCCATTTGGATAAATCTTGAATCTATCTCAGCTATCGATGCTCTTACCGAACACTTGGAATCCATAGAGGACGGGGAAATTGCATCCGCATTTGCGATGACATTTATTACTGCACTTTTTGGCACAC
>JADFQJ010000014.1 GCA_022561875.1 Bacteroidota bacterium
GACTGTTCCCTCCAGGCGAGTTGCCAGTTTCCACAAACGCTGAACTTGCGGATCGGTGTCGACAAGCTTCTTCAACTCGGGCACTTTATTGTAGGCGGCTTCAAGCGTTATCTTGAGTTCGTCGGGAATTAGTTTCGCCAGCCGATCCACTTCGGCATAGGGCATGCCCATTACGCGGCCGACGTTGCGCACCACATTTTTGGCCAGCATCCGGCCGAAGGTGATGATCTGGCTTACGTTGTCTTCGCCATACTTCTCCCGGCAGTAGTCGATGATTTCCTCACGCCGGACATAGCAGAAATCGATGTCGAAGTCGGGCATCGAGACACGTTCGGGATTGAGAAAACGTTCGAAATACAGGTCCAGTTCAATGGGGTCGACATTGGTGATCTTCAGGCAATAAGCCACAATTGAGTTAGCGCCGCTGCCACGTCCGACATGATAAAACCCCCGGTTCATTGAATAGCGGATAATGTCCCATGTGATAAGGAAGTAAGAGGAAAAACCGAGCTTATTAATAATCTTAAGTTCATGTTTTATACGCATTGCAGCTTCAGTATTTTCTTTTCCGTACCGGTAGTCCAGTCCATCCGTTGCCAGCTTCTCTAACAACAAGCGGTCATCTTCCGCACTTCCTGTAAAGGTCTTTTTGTTTTTATTTGATCTGTAGTCAAAATCAAATGAGCATTCGGCTATGATCTTTTCGGTGTTTCGAATGATATCCGGATAATCATCAAAAGGTTTTACCAATTGGTCGATTTGCAAAAGTTCATCTTCAGGATGTGCGCACTGGTGCGGCTCAAGCTTGCTGAGCAGTGTATTATGGTCAATTGCCCGTAGATGACGATGCATCTCATAACCTTCTTCATCTGTAAAAGTTGCATTTTGCAGAATGACCATCTTCGGCCGGGGAAGCCTTGAAGAAAATAACTTTCGTACATCATGAGGAGGGATGCCTATAAATTCATTGTCTCTCAAATTGTCAGGTAATTTTGAACCAAGCTGATAAATAACCCATACATGCTCAAAAACCGGAGCAAACCGGGGTAGGGGAGTGCCCGATAGATTATGCCGGCTCAGAAAGCTGTTGAGTTCTCTGAAACCTTCATTATTTTTAGCCAAACCAATATATAGCTGTTGGTCTCTGTTACGGAAATCAATACCGGGAATGGGATGTATCTCTTCTTTCCAGCATGCCTTCACGAAGTCAGGTATCCCAGTGGAATTGTTGATATCAGTGAGGGCTATAGCCTGAATTCCTCTCCGGGCCGATTCTTTTACAAGATCCTCTACCGAAAGCGTTCCGTAACGCAGACTGTAATATGAATGTGCATTTAGATACATTTTTATTACTTAATTAAGTCATCATAACTGTTCAGTGCCTTAAGTTTGGAATCTCCTGTTTAGTATTTTATTGGTAAACCATTGTTCCATACGGATTTTTTCTTCCGCATCAGCCTGTGCTTTTGCTTTCAGAAAAGTTTCAGCTTCAGCCGGGGTTTTTATCCCTACAGCTCTTCTGATTGCATGTTTCCCGAACCTGTTGCGCAATTTGTCCATAGTCAGGTACAGGCTCACCATTTCGGGCGTATCTTCGAACATATTAAGTTGCTGAGCTCCGTTCACCAGGTGGCTGAAACGCACACCGATAAGGCGTATCAACATTCTGCGATGGTACAACCTCCTGAACAGTTCCCTGGCAGTTTCTATCAATACATGATCGAATGAGGTGTACGGTATCCATTTCTGAAGGGTGTGCGTATCGAAGTTGGAGTACCTGATCTTCACTGTTACGCATGATGTGAGTTTTTGTTTTTTCCTCAGTTCATACCCAATTTTTTCTACCATAGTCACCAATGTCTGATTCAATTTGACAATATCTGTGCTGTCTTTTTCAAAAGTACGTTCTGTGCTTATAGCTTTTCGCTCGGAGTAACGGATTACCGGAGTTGTGTCAACCCCATTGGCCTTTTTCCAGATGGTGATCCCATTTTTCCCAAGCAGACGTTCCATCATATCTAAGGGTATTCTGCTCAGTATTTCTATGGTAGATACTCCCATGGAACGCAACATGTGAAACGTTTTATTTCCTATCATGGGTATCTTCCTGATGGACAATGGGAAAAGAAATGGTTTCACCCTTTCGCCGGGTATTTCAAGTTCTCCGTTGGGTTTGGCTTCGCCGGCAGCGATCTTCGAAACTGTCTTGTTTATTGATAATCCGAATGAAACAGGAAGCCCGGTATTCCTGATAATATCATTACGCAATTCTTTTGTCCATGTCAGACATCCAAAAAAGCGATCCATCCCCGTAATATCAATATAATGCTCATCAATTGAAGCTTTTTCGTACACCGGCGCTTTCTCTGCAATAATGTCTGTAACCATATGTGAATACCGGCTGTATAGTTCCATATCGCCACGAATTACCAGTGCATCAGGGCACAGATTTCGGACCATTTTCATGGGCATAGCCGAATGTATACCGAATTCCCTTGCTTCATAGCTGCAACCGGATACTACACCACGATCGGAAGCGCCTCCGATAACCACAGGCTTTCCTTTCAGTTTGCTGTTCTTCAGCCTCTCGACTGATACAAAAAAGGTATCCAGGTCAAAATGCACAATATTCCTGCTTCCTGTTTCCATTAAAAAAACATTCTCAAAAATTTGTATTTTCAAGTTCTTTAATATATTTTTGATTAGAATATAATCATTTTTTTGATTATAATATAATCATTTCTCATTATATTGCAAAAAATATGGAAAGAAATGGCGATTAGTAAATATTCCCCCTCTTAATCTCCCCCCAGGGGGAGACATAGTTGTTCCGTTTTTTGCAGGGAGGCACAGGGAAAAACATTAGTTGTCCCCCTCTTGAGGGGGATTTAGGGGGAGGAAAAAAGTTAGTAAATTATTAATAACAAACAAAAAACAATTATCATGCATTTCAGTAATAATATTAAATTCTTAAGGAAACGGCGTGGCCGCACTCAGGATGACGTTGCACATACTCTTACTATAAAGCGTTCAACCCTCAGCGGTTATGAGAATGGAGTTGCATACCCGAACATTGCTACCCTGCTGGTTTTTTCCAAATATTTCAATATCTCAATCGATACACTTATCAGGGTGGATATTGGTAACCTTTCGGAAAGTCAGCTAAGGCAGCTTGAAGGAGGATATGATGTTTATATTAAAGGAAGTAAATTGCGGGTATTGGCTACAACTGTTGACCCTGAAAACAATGAAAATATTGAACTTGTACCCGAAAAAGCCAAGGCAGGATACCGGACAGGATATGCGGATCCTGAATTTATCTCAGAGCTGCCTACATTCAAACTACCATTTCTATCAAAGGAACGTAAGTACAGAACATTTCATCTGAAAGGTGATTCTATGCTGCCTATACCTGACGGTTCCTGGGTTACAGGAGAGTATATACAGGACTGGAGAGATATTGTTAGCGGACATGCATACATTGTTTTTACTATTGATGATGGAATTGTATTTAAAATCATCGAGGATTTGGTAAAAGAAAAACAAGTCCTGAGATTATATTCACTGAACCCTATTTACGAGCCATATGATGTTCATATTAACGAGGTGAAAGAAATATGGAAATTTGTGAATTATATCAGTAACGAAGTTCCTGATCCTATGATTCCGGAAAGCCATCTGATTTCAACTGTTGCAGGATTAAAGCAAGACATGGAAAGGCTTAAATCCCGTTTAAAAGAGGACTGACAATAGTGAAAAAGTCGAAGAGTCGAAATGTCTAAAGGTCGAAGGGTGGAAGAAAAAGGATTGAGAAATTGTATTGCAGTTGTCGGTTACTTGGGTGCATTAGAGAGAAGAGGGTGTTCAAAACTCACTTAACCACTCAACTTACTCAACTAGAACAAGCTCCGTGCAAGCCCGGTGAAATTCGCAATTGGAATATTCCTGGTATATATTATCGGTAGAACCTTATAATTTCAACAAACCTTTAACGTAGTCAGCAATGGCAATACATGCAGTAAGTCCCGGCGATTCAATACCCAACAGGTTTACCAGTCCCGGCAGGTTCCTGCTGCTTTCTTCACGAATGAGAAAATCCCTGACCGGATCACCCGGTTTTTGCAACTTAGTCCTGATCCCTGCCTGATCAGGTGTAAGGTCTTCCGGCTCAAGGAACGGGAGGAATGGTTTTACTGTTTCAAAGAAGTCTTTGGCATGAGTGGGGTCAACAAGCAAGTCACAGTTGTCATCAGCTAGGTATATTGCATTAGGCCCGAGTTTTAGTCCACCACCCAGATCAACTGTAGTATGGATCCCCAAACCAACCGTGTTTTGTTCAGGAACAGGATAGATCAGACCATTTACATATTTATTTTTACCATTTCCTACACCAAAATATTCACCTTTCCAGTAATATACCCTGTAATCAGGATGATCAATTCCAAAACAGACGGCAATTTTACCGGCTTCAAGTCCGGCTGCGTTTACGATTTTTTTTGTCGAGAAATCAAATTTTTGTTTGTCAGCATCAATTAGTTCAACCTTGTAACCGTCTTCAATTCTCTTAATACCAACAACTTCAGTCCCGTAGACCATCTGCGAACCACCAATAACCGCATCTGCTTCAAGCTGTTTCATCAGGCGATGAGAATCAATTATTCCTGATGTTGGAAAGTATAATGCCATGTTTGTATTTACATAAGGTTCAAGCTCACTGACTTCATCCTGCTCAATAATCCTTCCATCCATTACACCATTGTCCTGCGACCTCTTCAGAATTTCGAACAGCCGCTGCTCTTCACCTAAGTTTGTTGCTACAATAAGTTTTCCACATTTTCGGTAAGGAATATCATGTTTGTTGCAATATGCATATATCTTTTCTTTTCCTTCCAGGCACAGCGTCCCTTTAAGTGATCCTGGCTGGTAATAAATACCTGAATGTACCACTTCACTGTTCCTGCTGCTGGTTTCCTGTCCGAATGTACTGTTCCGCTCAATAACAAACACAGGACCGTTGCAATCACACAGAGCTGCAGATACAGCCAGACCAATTACACCGGCACCAATAATTGTAACTTCTGCATCCATTAAATAATTGCTATTATTATTGAGAACAAAAGCCCCGGTGATTATCAGGGCTTTAAGTGTGATTCAGCTGGGTCTCGAACCCAGGACCCCATCCTTAAAAGGGATGTGCTCTACCAACTGAGCTACTGAATCGTTAGATTGTCCGCAAAAGTAATACCATTATTTTTATATGCAAAAGGTTTATATGGTTTTTTTCTAACATGTTTTTCCTGAATATTTTTAGCTTTGTATTGTCAGTTAATATCCAGACAATGAAGTATCTTTTTAAGAATAAAGTTGCTATCGTAACAGGATCTTCTTCGGGAATAGGACTCGCTACCGCACGCCTCCTGGCTGAGAAAGGTGCAAAGGTTGTGCTGGCTGCAAGAAATAAAGAGAAACTGGACGAGATTGTAAAAGAACTCAAAGAAAATGGGACAAATGTTTTTGCTGTTAAAACTGATGTAAGTTCAGAGCAAGACTGTAAAAATCTGATCGAAGAAACCGTTAACCATTACAAAGCTATTGATATTCTCATCAATAACGCGGGAATTTCTATGAGGGCATTGTTCAAGGATGTTGACCTGGGAGTGATCCGTACATTAATGGAAGTAAATTTTTTCGGCACTGTATATTGTACCAAATACGCTCTCCCTTACCTGATGGAGGCAAAAGGATCTGTCATAGGAGTGTCGTCAGTTGCAGGGTTTCATGGTATGCCGGGACGAATAGGTTACTCAGCATCAAAACATGCAATGCATGGATTCATGAATTCCCTTCGAATTGAAAATCTAAAAACCGGCCTTCATGTTATGTTGGTAATCCCGGGGTTCACAGCATCAAATGTTAGAAAGTCTGCTCTGGTTGCCGACGGATCAGTTCAGTGTGAGTCTCCCCGGAAGGAAGGTAAAATGATGATGCCTGAGGAAGTTGCAAAAGCTATTTTAAAAGGGATACGAAGAAAGAAAAAAAAGGTACTTCTTACTTTTTTAGGAAAGGGTTCTGCAATTATGCAAAAATGGTATCCCTCATACCTTGACTGGCTTTTTTATTATCACCTGGCAAAAGAACCCGATTCCCCCTTTGAATAGTATTTTTTAAATCCCGGAAACCAGTTATTCAAACAACAAATAATTTGTAACTAATCAGTTCTTAAAGTGAACTAAAGTTAAGAGTGCCTGAAAATATTAAGGACGGATATATTAAGTATATTAAGGAAAACAAAGTAAGGTGAGTTGGTGAGTAAGGAGAAGGCACTTTAGGCATTTCTTTTATCAGGCATTTTAGGCATTTCAAACTTGAGGCACCGAATAGTAACAATAATTTAATATCTCCATCTTATGTATTCAGCAGAAACTCAATTAAGGGTAAGGTATGGCGAAACAGACAAAATGGGTATGGTATACTATGGAAATTATCCGCTTTATTTTGAAGTAGGACGTACCAACCTGATGAGGGACCTCAATTTAACATACCGTTCGATCGAGAATAACGGAATTGTACTCCCGGTTACTGAACTGAGTATTAAATATCACTATCCGGCCGGTTACGACGATCTTCTAACAATAAAAACTACTATTCCGGTAATGCCTTCAGTAAAAATACTTTTTAATTATGAAATCTTTAACGATGACGGAAAGCTGGTTGTTACAGGGAATACGGTACTGGTTTTTATGAATGACAAGACAAGAAGACCTACACGACCACCGGAAGATTTTATCGAAAAAATTAAACCCTTTTTCCAACAAAGTCTGTAATGGATCATATCATGATTCGTCTGTATGATAGTAATGTGATTAAAACTGTTGTACATTTTAAATTAATGAATCATGAAAAAGTTAAGCTTAATTGTTTTGGTTTTTGTTTTTCCGCTGCTTGTCTTTTCACAGCATCAAACGGTAAATAAATTATTTGAAAAGTATGCCGGAAAAGAAGGTTTTACAACGGTCTATATTTCCAAGAACCTTTTTAAAATGATTGGAGAAATGAACCTGGATGATCCTGATACAGATGAACTGATAGATAAGCTTGAAGAGTACAGGAGTCTGGAAGCTTTTGCAATGACTGTCACAAGGAACCATTGCCTGGATAAGATCAGGACAACACACACTGAGCAGGAGATGTTTACCTATTTCCATGCCGGTGGCAAGAATGAGATACCTGACCAGAGACTTGAAAGCAAGATTATGAATGCTGTTGAGGGAGCAGAACAGGAAGCAGTAAAACGATTTGCCGGCCGGAAAAAGATCCTGTATATAGTAAGCAGCGCTGCTGCTGTAGTGGCAATACTTATAGTCTCATATTTTGCTTTTATTTTCAGTCCTTCCATGCAGGATACTTATAATAATCCGGAAATTGCCTATCTGCAGGCAAAAGAAACTCTATTTTATGTGTCGGCAAAACTTAATGAGGGAACCGAAAATCTACAGGCACTGTCTGAATTCGATAAAGCAACCAGTCAATTAAGCAATATTTCCAAGATAGAACATGGCACCAGAAGTATCTACACTTTCTCTCTTTTTGGATCAGGGATTAAAGGATTGGAAAATTTATCAAGAATAAATAATCCTTTTGAATACGATGATTAACAGTAACTGATATTGGATAAAATATTTAACTACTTAATTAATTAAATGATATGAAAACAAAAAAAGGAATTGTAACGCTTATCCTGATTCTAATATCATTGAATACAATAGCACAAAAGAATCCGGTTGATAAGCTTTTTGAAAAATATGCCGGCAAGGATGGATTCACTACGATATCGATATCCAGCAAAATGTTCAGTTTGTTTTCTGATATGGAAGCCGGCGATGATGAATTTAACAAGATGATAAACAATATCGAAAGCATTAAAATCCTGGCAACTGATAATGAATCATTACTCGATCCTGATATCAATTTTTATGACGAGATCATGGCAGAGCTTTCGATGAAAGAATATGAGGAACTTATGGTGGTGACAGAAAAGGATCAGAACGTAAAATTTCTTGTAAAAGAGGAAGGAGATAAGATTGTTGAATTGTTGCTGGTTGTGGGCGGGAAAAGAAATAATGCACTGATTTCAATAAGAGGCATTATTGATCTTAAAAATATTTCCAGACTCTCAAAATCCATGAATGTACAAGGGCTTGATAAACTGGAAAAAATTGATGAAAAAGATCATTAGGTTATTTAAATAAAACCAATCTGGAAAAATATATAAAAAATGGACCGGAAATTAACCGATGTCAGGAAAGTGTCTGGTCTTTTTTTCTTCATGATAACAGCCGTTTTCCTGGTTATCACTTCCTCATGTCAGAACGGCCGGGGTAAAGCTACCAGAGACATTTTCGAGAAATATGAAGGACAGAAGGTATTTATATTTTTCGCATTCCACCGGGGATTGTAAATATTCTCCTTGACAAATCAGGTGAGACCAGCTTGATGGAATTATTTGGAGATATGAAAATGAAGATGGCTTTATTGATGAGATCATGATGCTGATAAAAGAAAAAGATTCGTTTCTGGGAATCAGTCTTGTTGGGAAGCTGACCTATGATCAAATATCCATGTTAGCTAAAAAGGTAAAGATTGATGATTTTAGAAATATAGCTGACTAATTTAAAGTATCATAAAAAACCCCGGCATTACCGGGTTTCTATTTTATGGTCAGAAATTGAATTATTCACCGACAATCTCAAAATCAATTTCTACTGAAACTTCCTTGTGTAAGTTGATAATTGCAGAATATTTTCCAACTTCTTTTATAGCATCTTCCTTCAGGGAAATATCCTTTCGATCTATCTCAAATCCTTTAGCAGTAAGAGCTTCAGCTATTTGAATAGTATTTACCGAACCGAATATTTTACCTTTTGAGCTTGTTTTAGCTCCAATAGAAAGTGCAATGCCATCCATCTTCGCAGCCATTTTTTCGGCTTCATTCCTGATCTTTTCTTCTTTATGCGCTCTTTGCCTTTGATTTTCATCATGCACCTTGCGTGCTGATTTGGTAGCCATTATGGCGTAACCTTTTGGAATTAGAAAATTCCTGGCATAACCGTCTTTTACATTAATGATTTCGTCTTTATGACCCAAATCCGGCCGGTTCTCTAATAATATAATTTCCATCGATAACCCTCTTCTATTTTAGCATATCTGTAACATAAGGCAATAGTGCAAGATGGCGCGCTCTTTTAATGGATCGTGCCACTTTTCTTTGATACTTTAGTGAAGTCCCGGTTAATCTCCTTGGCAGGATCTTTCCCTGTTCATTAAGGAATCTTTTTAAGAATTCAGGATCTTTATAGTCTATATATTTGATCCTGCTCTTCTTAAAACGACAGTATTTTTCCTTTTTAACTTCTATTGTCGGAGGTGTTAAATACCTTATTTCTGATTCATTAGCCATGACTTATTCCTCCTCTTTTTTCTCGATTTCTTTTTGCTTCCTTTTCTTCTCACTGTAAGCGATTGCGTACTTGTCCATTTTAAAAGTCAGGAACCGGATTATCTTCTCATCGCGACAATATTCAGTTTCCAGCTTATCGATCAGCGTACCTTCTGAGCGAAATTCAATAAGGTAGTAAAATCCGGTGGACTTTTTCTTGATAGGATAGGCAAGTTTCCTCAGCCCCCAGTTTTCCTCGTGCACAATCTCACCATCACCACCTGTAATGATGCGCTTAACTTTTTTTACCGCTTCCTTCATCTGGGTCTCAGACAAAACGGGAGTTGCAATGAAAACGGTTTCGTACTGGTTTAACATAAATTTACTTAGTTTTGTTTAGTTAATAAAAACTGTTTTACGGGTCGCAAAAATAATAAATTTTATTTGAAAGAAAAATAAATACACGGTTTAAATATTTGAATTAGTGACAATATTCATCACCAATTTTAAAAAAATGATAAATTCATCATTGGTTTATTTAAACTCTCTTATCTTTGTATTTGCTTGGGTACAGTTCGTAGAATCTGACCCAGGCAGCTAATTGTCAGTTTATTAGATTGTTTTTGTATGGATAATTTTATTGTTTCAGCCCGGAAATACAGACCAGTAAATTTTGATTCAGTTGTAGGGCAGGCTTCAACTACGAATACATTAAAAAATGCAATAAGAAGCAAACAAATTGCACACGCATACTTATTCTGCGGACCAAGGGGGATTGGGAAAACAACCTGTGCCAGGATATTCGCAAAAACCATCAATTGTCAAAATCCCGTTGACAAAACAAAAGCATGTAACGAGTGTGAGTCATGTAAATCTTTCAATGAATCCCGTTCTTATAATATTCATGAACTGGATGCCGCTTCAAACAACTCGGTAGATGATATACGTAGTTTGATAGAACAGGTGAGGATCCCTCCGCAGGTAGGAAAGTATTCCACCTATATTATTGATGAAGTTCATATGTTATCTGCATCAGCATTTAATGCTTTTCTAAAAACCCTTGAAGAACCTCCTGCACATGCCATTTTTATTTTGGCAACTACTGAAAAACATAAAATCCTTCCCACGATTCTTTCACGATGCCAGATATTTGACTTCAACAGGATAAAAACCGAAGATATAGTTAAACATTTATCATACGTTGCAAAAGAAGAAAAAGTAAATATCAAGCCTGAATCACTAAATATCATAGCCAGAAAAGCTGATGGCGCAATGCGTGATGCCTTATCAATTTTTGACCAGATGGTTAGTTTTTCAGGTAAAGACATTGAGCATAAAACAGTACTTGAAAACCTCAATGTCCTTGACTATGACTACTATTTTAAGCTAACACAGACTTTTATCCAGCATAACATTCCCTCAAGCCTGATGATTTTTAATGAAATATTGAACAAAGGATTTGACGGACATAATTTTATTAATGGATTAAGCAATCATTTCAGGGATCTCCTGGTTTGTAAAGATGAAGTAACCCTGCCTTTGTTTGATATGGGCGCTTCAGTGAGGGATCAATATCTTGAACAGACCAGGAATTGTCCTGTTGAATTTTTGTATAATGCCCTGGATATTTGTAGTTCGGCAGATATAAATTATAAAAGCAGTAAAAACCAGCGACTGCATGTGGAACTTACGCTTATAAAGCTTTGTATGCTGACGATGCCTGATAATGAAACTTCTGAAAAAAAAAATCCTGAAAAAGAAGAATTAAAAAAGGAAAGTACGATTCAACATAAAGAGAGAACAGAACAGGAAAAAACAGAATTACAATCTCCATCACAAGAGGTTGTCAGGAACGGTAAACCAAAATACAAGTCATCCACACCATCCATTGGCGGATTAATTAACGGTAAAGTATCTTCTACGGCCAAACAAAAAGAGGCAGAACAAAATCAGGGTTCTGTTGACAGTGAGAAACGGGAAAATCAAAATGAAGACTTCTCCATGAAAGAATTAATGGAGAAATGGATTCAATTCGCAGAAAAAATACGTAAAGATAAACCCCGTATGGCCATAACATTAAAAGCCAGGGAGCCGGTACTTAAAGAAGATTTTGTGATCGACGTTGAAATGAGTAACTCAGCCCAGCATGACGATTTCAAACTTATGATCAAAGCTGATCTCGCTAACCACCTTAAGAAAGAACTAAAAAATGACAATATAAAAATTGTTACTTTTGTTTCGGAAACAAAGCAGGAGAAAGCACTTTATACAGACGAAGATAAATACAAATACCTTTCTGAAAAAAATCCTAATATCAACAAGTTAAAACAAAAATTCAACCTGGATTTCACTTAATATAGATATATCGGAATTTAAAAATTATTCGTTGATAAATAATAAGGTATATCATTCTTATTCCATAATCATTCAAATTTAGCAGTTCCATTTTAATAGTACTAACCTTTCTAATTAATTTGCGAAGCTATGTTCTTTTATTATTTTTACAGAAAACAATAAACAAAGCAATAAATTATTAACAGATGAACCCCGGTAAAATAACCAAAGAACGAGACACGCTTAAAGTACCTGT
Source organism: Bacteroidota bacterium (assembly GCA_022561875.1). Classification (GTDB taxonomy): domain Bacteria; phylum Bacteroidota; class Bacteroidia; order Bacteroidales; family VadinHA17; genus JADFUQ01. The sequence goes on from JADFQJ010000014.1 coordinate 12,027, forward strand.
TAACCCAATAATACCATTCATTGAGGGTGATGGGACCGGCCCTGATATATGGGCTGCAGCTATTCGGGTTTTTAATGCAGCAGTTGAAAAAGCATACAACGGAAAACGAAAAATTGAATGGAAAGAGATATTTGCAGGTGAAAAATCATATAATATGAGCGGCGAATGGCTGCCAGACAAAACCATTGATACTATAAGAGAATATCTTATTGCAATAAAGGGTCCGCTTACAACACCGGTAGGAGGAGGTATCCGGTCATTAAATGTAGCCCTCAGGCAGAAGTTAGATCTTTATGTTTGTTTGCGCCCTGTAAAATATTACAAAGGAGTTCCTTCTCCCGTAAAAAGGCCTGAACTGACAAACATGGTTATTTTCAGAGAAAATTCTGAAGATATTTATGCCGGAATTGAATGGATGGCGGGTACGTCTGAAGTAAAAAAGATTATTAAATTCATGCAATCTGAATTAGGTGTGAAAAAAATTCGTTTCCCGGAAACTTCCTCGATTGGTATAAAGCCTGTTTCGCGTGAAGGAACTGAACGACTCATTAGAGATGCAATTCGATATACCATTGAGCATAAACTACCATCGGTTACTATCGTTCATAAAGGAAACATTATGAAATTCACCGAAGGGATGTTCAAACAATGGAGTTATGACCTTGCAGAACGCGAGTTTTCCGATCAGGTTTTTACCTGGCAGCAATATGACCGGATAAAGGAAAAAGACGGAGTTGATGCTGCAAACCAGGCACAGTCGAAAGCTGAGGCAGAAGGAAAGGTTTTGATCAAAGATGTTATTGCTGATGCATTCTTGCAGCAGATCCTTACAAGGCCTGCTGAATATTCGGTTATTGCCACATTGAACCTGAATGGAGATTATATCTCAGATGCTCTTGCTGCCTGTGTAGGTGGAATAGGAATTGCCCCCGGAGCGAATATTAATTATCAAACCGGTCATGCAATTTTTGAGGCTACTCATGGAACAGCTCCAAAATATGCAGGACTGGATAAAGTTAACCCCGGTTCACTAATACTTTCAGGTGTGCTGATGTTTCAGTACATGGGATGGGATGAAGTTGCCAGCCTGATAATTAATGGCATCGAGAAAACAATTATCAGCAAAAGAGTAACTTACGATTTTGAAAGACTAATGGAAGGCGCCACAAAACTTAAGTGCTCCGAGTATGGAAGTGAGATTATTAAGAATATGTAATTTGTTTCGGTAACTTATATTGATTGGGATAAAGGCTGTTTCATTATTGGAGAAGCCTTCTTTTTAAGTTCAAGAAAGGTGATTTCAGGCGGCATTCCTACTCTGCCCGGATATCCAATATAACCAAGTCCGCAATTTACATAAAGCTGTTGTTCTCCTTCGGTGTAGAGCCCCGCCCACCGGGGATATTTAAGCTGTACAGGACTCCATTTCATCTTTCCGATTTTCACACCAAACTGCATCCCATGCGTATGCCCGGAAAGGGTAAGAGGGATATTTTTCTTGTTAAGCACCTCAGCATCCCAATGACTGGGATCATGAGACAAAAGGATATTAAAAGGCATATTTTCCACATTTCCATAAGCTGCATTAAGGTCACCATACTGGGCAAAAGGAGGTTTACCCCAATTCTCGACACCAATTATTGCTATTGAACTATTTTCTCCTGTGAGGGTGATAGATTCATTTTGTAACAACCTGAAACCAAGACGGTGATGAGCATCTTTTATTTTTTCCAGGTTCTTTTTTTTCGCATCATCAGATTCCCAATAGTGATAATCACCATAGTCATGATTGCCTAAAACAGAGTATTTTCCAATTCGGGCTTTCATCTTATCCAGTACTTCAAACCACCCGTTCAGTTCATTGGCAAAATCGTTAACGAGATCTCCGGTAAAGCATATGATATCAGGAGAAAGGGAATTGATCATTTCGACAGCCAGTGAAATTTTTTCCTGATGTCCGTATAAACTTCCAATGTGCAGATCGGATATATGTACAATACTAAGTCCGGAAAAATCATCAGGGAGGTTTTTAAAATTCAAGCTGATCTTCTCAATCCGGAAATTGAATCGTCCGGCAGCCATTCCATAAATTATAGAACCAAAAGGTATTGCAGCAAGAATTAAACCTGTTTGCGACAAAAAAGTCATACGCGATATTTTCAGGCTACCAGTGTTTCCCGTAATCTTTCTTCTTCCGAAAATTCTGATGATCAACATAGAGCTATAGCGGATAATATCTTCAGAAAAATGAAACGGGATAAACAGGAATTTAGGTATGTAAAAAGCCAGGAGCATGCCAACAAAACCATAAATCCTGTGTTGTACTGCCGGATCATAGTCGTTATACATCCAGTTGGATATTAACAATGTACCCGCAATAAATCCAATACTTTGAACCCAAAAAAGAATTGCAAGGATCCCTTGCTGCCTACCGGATATCCTGTGGTTTGCTATGTGTCGTATCCCTTTATAAAAATAAAGGTCTGTGATCAGCAATATTATTATTATTATCAACATGGTATACTGGTCTGATCTTTTGGTTTAAAACCCTGCGCTTTAGTTTCTTTTTTGGCTGTGAGCTATTGTGAAAATTATCTGTATTTATTCGTTTCAGAATAAGATAACCTTATAATAGTTTTACCCGGACCAAAATAATAAACAATAAATTTCGTTGAAATACTGAAATATTCTTTTATTTGCAGTATTAAAATCAATTAATATACAAAAGTATGAAAAAAATACTTTTATTAATAACTGGAATATTGTTTTTTATTGCTGCCAATGCTCAATTTAAATTCGGAGTGAAGGGTGGCGTGAATTCATCATATATAAAAATGGATGATGTGATTACTGTGATCCAGGGGGTTGAGGAGTATTCGTTTGAAGGATTGAAAACCGCCACTGTTGGATTCCATGCCGGTCTTATGGCGAGGGTTACTTTTTTCGGAGCCTTCATACAGCCAGAATTGCTGTTCTCATCAACAGGTGGTGAAGTTGAAGTTACAAACCTGATATCGAATGATGTTAGTATTAAGAAAATGGAATTCAAGAAACTGGATATACCGGTACTTGTAGGTTTTAAATTCGGACCGGTCCGGATAAATGCCGGTCCCGTGGCAAGTATAATAATCGACAGTAAAGCCGATCTTATTGAAGAAGCAGGTTATGAAGAAAAACTAAAGGGAGCAACTTTTGGATACCAGGCAGGATTTGGAATTGACATATTGTCCATTTCACTTGATGTACGGTACGAAGGCAATCTTAGCAAACTTGGAGAGGGTATAAACGTTAGAGGAAATGATTTTGAGTTTGATTCAAGAAACCCGCAGTTTATTTTCAGTCTCGGTATCTTTTTCTAAACTATTAAAAACAAAATTGATAAAAGAGGGGCCCAGGTCCCCCTTTTTTTATGTGCTATGCATGTTTTCAGAGAGTCAGGGTATTTAATCCGAATTAATAACTTCGCTGAGCCCGCCAACTGACGGGGGGCACAAATAATCCTGACTATTTAAAAATATTAACGCTTGACAGGCCTTGAATCTAATGCATCTATTAGTCGCCTTTGGGATACCACTGATAATGATTAATATGATGGCCGTAAAAAAAACAGGAAGTTATCCGGGTTTTTTATAATTTTAGTATTCGTTTAATTCAAGAAAATATGATCTCTGCCATTCATTGGGACGTCCTATGGAGTAATGTTGCTCTGGTGATCACTATCCTTTACGGTGGGACTATCTTGTTTACTGTTTTTATGGTTATCCTTGAGAACCGTGATCCGGTAAAGACTATTTCCTGGGGTTTATTCATTATTCTTATTCCGGTGATTGGAATTATTGGTTATCTTATTTTTGGGCAAAACTACAGGAAAGTGAAAATCTTCTCCCGGAAAGAGTTGGTAGACCTGGAAAGGATAAGCAGTCTGAGCAGGGACCAGGTACATGAATTACCCTATCAAAAGTTCCTGGAAAATAAAAAGATCAATGATAAACGGAATATTATTACATTGTTATTAAACAACAGCAAAGCGCTCCTTACTCTATATAATAAGATAAATATCTTTAATAATGGAGAAGAAACATTCGATTCTATTATCAAAGCTCTCAATAAAGCTGAAGACCATATTCATATGGAATTTTATCGATGGGAATCCGATAATATTGGGAACAGAATTAAGGAAGTTCTTGTTAAGAAAGCCAGAGAAGGAGTGAAGATCCGTATTATTTATGATGATGTTGGAAGTTGGAAGATAAGTAAAAAGTATCTGAGGGAACTTAAAAAAAAAGGTATTGAAACTTATGCCTTTATGCCGGTGAGATTTCCATACCTTACCAGTAAGGCAAATTTCAGAAATCATCGTAAGATAATTGTTGTGGATGGAAAAATTGGTTTTGTCGGTGGATTTAATATTGCAGACAAGTACATTCATGGAGATCCAAAAGGAAGCTTCTGGCGGGATGCTCATTTGAGATTGGAAGGGGAAAGTGTACATTCATTGCAGATGATCTTCCTGGTTGACTGGCACTTTGTTTCTAAAATAATTATTGGTAATCAACCCAGGTATTTTCCCGATCACAGGGTAAAAGACCAGTGCCTGGTACAAATCACTTCAAGTGGTCCTGATTCTGACTGGTCAAGTATAATGCAGGCTTATTTTGCATCTATCAGTACTGCCAAAGAGAATGTTTTTATTTCAACGCCATATTTCTCTCCTAATGCCAGCATTCTTACTGCCTTGAAAACAGCTTCGCTTAGCGGTGTTGATGTTAGAATTATTTTACCTTCACATTCCGATTCAACAATTGCCTATTGGAACTCAATTTCATACATAGGGGAAATGCTCGATGCAGGAATCCGGGTTTACCTTTATGAGAAAGGATTTAATCATGCAAAATTAATTATGGTTGACGGGGTTTTCTCATCGATCGGATCTGCGAATGTTGATTATCGGAGTTTTGACCTTAACTTTGAAGTTATTGCCTTAATATACAATGAAACACATACAATAAACCTGGAAAATGATTTTCGCAGGGATCTTGAAAACAGCCATCTGATAATTCCCGGGGAGTGGAAAAGGCGACCCTTAAATCAGAAAATATTTGCATCATTGGCAAGAATTCTTGGACCGCTTTATTAAATAAGCTTGTTGTGAGACAAATTCCTTAATCGCAGCTATTCAGTGCCTTAAGTTTGGAATGCCTAAGAAGTTTTTTGTTTAGCTCTTCAACAGACTTGCCTTCCCTTGAAATGTTGATGGTATCCTTAGTCTGAGCAATAACAGGGAAAGATACTATAAGGAGCGCCAGAAGAATATAACTTTTTCGAAATAAAAAACAAACCATATACTGTATGCTTTCTTACAAACAAAAATAACGGAAAAATGATACTGTCACATTTTTAAACCTGAAAATTCGCAAAATTTTCTCATTTCCGAATCATTTTTTAACTCTGTAAATTTTATTTTATAAAATTAATGATTCATTAAGTTAATCAAAACCATTGACTTCCGGTATTATTTTAATATATTTTACATTTAATGAAAAAAAAATAAAAAAATCTTTTTTTTAAATAATAAATTTCATATATTTGAAAAGAAAATGAGGTTCTGATCCGTTACTCTTCTCTTAATTTTAGGTTTAGTTGTTGGTTTATTATCTTCATTTAATTCACTTTCATTGCATCTTAAATAAGGGTGCTTAGTTTCCAGGATTGTGAACCTCATTTTCTCTTTTTAAACCAACAAAATCTATCTTTTTTTTTCAGTCATTTGTCGTTATCTTCAGCTATTGTGGAAGTAGTTGATATTTTATGATTTTTTTCGATCGCGGGGCGGGCAGCACGAATCACCAACTCTCATACTCAACGTTTCACGATTCACTCCTGATAGCAATCCGGATCATAGCAACACGGCAGTACTGGTTACAACGGGATATTACCATGTTTTTTCGGAGGGTTGGATTTCACTTTATTTTCAGCCATTTCAAGCGCCTGTATTAACTTAAATCTTGTTTGTCTGGGATAAATTATCTCGTCAATATATCCAAGCTCAGCTGCTTTATAAGGATTAGCAAAATTTGTTTTGTAATCTTCAACAAGATCGGATTTTTCCATCCCTTCTGTTTTGCCACGGTACAGGATATTAACTGCACCTTCAGGACCCATTACTGCAATCTCCGCCATTGGATATGCATAATTTACATCAGCCCCGAGGTGTTTACTTGACATTACGCAATAGGCCCCGCCATATGCTTTTCTTGTAATAACAGTAACTTTAGGGACAGTTGCCTCGGAAAAAGCATAAAGCAGCTTCGCCCCGTGACGTATAATTCCTCCAAATTCCTGCGTCGTACCCGGCAGAAAACCGGGAACATCCTCTAAAGTAACCAACGGGATATTAAATGCATCACAAAACCGGACAAAACGTGCTCCCTTTATTGAAGCATTAATGTCCAGGACACCTGCCTGCACCTCCGGCTGGTTGGCAACTATACCTACCGGCTTACCATTAAGTCTGATAAATCCGCAAATAATATTTTGTGCATAATGGAGCATTACTTCAAAAAAATGCTTGTCGTCTGCTATTGTGGTAATGATCTCCTTCATGTTATAAGGCTTATTGGGATCAACCGGCACAAGTTTCTGGAGAAATTCATCTTCTCTGCGAATATCGTCAAGACATTCCTTCCTGGGTGGATCATCTATGTTGTTTGAAGGTATAAACCCAATCAATTCTCTGATCATCATCAAAACCTCTTCATCGTCTTCGGCAACAAAATGTGCCACTCCACTTCTTGAATTATGGGTCATTGCTCCACCCAACTCCTCCTTCGTAACTTCTTCATGAGTAACTGTTTTGATAACATCAGGACCGGTAACGAACATATAACTTGTTTTATTCACCATAAAAATGAAGTCGGTAAGAGCAGGGGAGTATACCGCTCCACCGGCACATGGACCCATAATAGCAGATATCTGGGGAATAACACCTGAACTCATCACATTACGATAGAAAATATCAGCGTATCCTCCCAGGCTTTGTACACCTTCCTGTATTCTGGCACCGCCGGAATCATTGAGACCAATTATTGGCGCACCCATTCTTAAGGCAAGGTCCATAAGTTTAACAACTTTATCAGCATTTGTTCTTGAAAGAGTCCCGCCAAAAACAGTAAAATCCTGTGCAAAAACATATATCAGCCGGCTATCAATTTTTCCGTATCCTGTTACTACACCATCACCTGGAATTTTTTTCTTGTCCATATCGAAATCAGTGGTTCGGTGTATCACCATCCGGTCTGTTTCAACAAAGGTTCCTGCATCAAGTAAGATATCGATCCTTTCTCTTGCAGTTTTCTTTCCTATATTATGTTGTTTCTCTATTCTTTCTTTTCCTCCGCCTAATTCTGCAGCACTTTTTCTTTTTTCAAATTCCTGGAATTTCTCCTCGTGTGTTGGCATGGTGGATAAACTTTATTGTGTTTATATTTTCAAATTTTGTAATTAATGAGATAGAAGATAAGTTGCCCGGCAATGCGAATTAACCGGATAACTGGAAAATAATTTCAAATCTTGCGTGTTACTCAAGCAGAATTAAAGATTGATTACCTTCTATAGTGGCACCCTCTGTTGTCAGAATTTCTTTAATTATACAGTCCTTAGCAGCCTTATATTCACTTTCCATTTTCATTGCTGAGATTATTATCAGCGTTTGGCCTGACTCAATACTATCACCAACTTTAATAGGGATCTTCACAACTTTACCCGGCATAGGAGAAAAAATAGAACTTTGATCCTCATCAAGATTCGTATTATTCCTGTTTTTTCTGTAACGGGCTTCCGCATCCAGGATTTCGACATTGTAATTGTTAAACTTATGGATAACAGTAAAATTCCTCTTATTATCCCCTGGTATAACTTTCAGATCGTACGATTTTCCTCTGCACAGTATAGAATAGGTTCCGTTTTCAACCCTTTCAACATCAACACGATACTTTTTATTTCCAACAGCTATTAATAATTCATTAGCTTGTCGTTCAAGTATCTCAACTTCTATACTCTGTTTATTTACAATAATTTCCATATGAGGTTCCTTTAAATTATTGTTTGTTAATCATTGCAGTTATAATCTGGTAACTCCTTTTTTTCTTCCAAATTCTTTCCAGGCGTTGCGGGAAGATGAATGATTGTTCTCCGGTGTGTGGTTCAGATTTAATTGATATTCAAGCAAAGCTGCTATTGCTGCCATATCTTCAGTATTTTCCATTGTATCATCCTTCACTATATTATTGAAAAGAAAATCATGATTTTGATCAATGAAGTGAGTATTATATTTACCTTTTACAAAGTCGGGCGTTTCCATTATTCGTTTGAGGAAATGGAGAGAAGTTTTTATGCCGCCCAGTTTATATTCTTCAAGGCACCTCTTCATTCTGTTAATGGCTTCGGTTCTGGTTTTCCCAAATGTAATAAGCTTTGAGATCAATGGATCGTAATAAACAGGCACCTCAAATCCTTCAAAAACATAGCCGTCAACCCTTACGCCGATACCTTTCGGTTCAGTCATTTTTTTTATCAAACCCGGACTTGGCATGAAATTATTATCCGAATCTTCAGCATATATACGGCATTCAATAGAATGACCATTTTGAGTGAGCTCATTTTGCCTATAAGAAAGTTTATGTCCCCAGGCAATTCTTATTTGTTCTTTCACCAGGTCAATTCCGGTAACGTTTTCAGTAACCGGATGTTCAACCTGAAGCCTTGTATTCATCTCAAGAAAGTAATAGTTCAGGTCATTATCAACAAGGAATTCAATTGTTCCGGCACCTTCGTAATTAACAGCCTTAGCCGCATCAACAGCATACCTGCCCATTTCCTTTCGGAGTTTATCTGTCATTAATGGACTCGGGGTCTCTTCAATAATTTTCTGATGTCTCCTCTGTACCGAACACTCTCTCTCAAAAAGGTGAATTACATTTCCATGTTTGTCGGCCAATATTTGAAATTCAATATGATGGGGAGAATCAATATACTTTTCTACATAAATGGAATCATTCCCAAATGAGTCCAGAGCTTCAGATTTTGCAGACTGTACGGCTTCCCAAACTTCTTCCTTCTTTCTCACAAGTCGCATTCCTTTTCCTCCACCTCCTGCAGCTGCTTTAATCATGACAGGAAAACCGATATTCTCAGTAGCTTTCAGAGCTTGCTTTTTATCAGTAATATTCTCTTTTGTGCCCGGCACCACCGGAACGCCTGCTTCTATCATTCTTTGCCGGGCACTGATCTTGTTTCCCATAGTACGAATGGAAAATTCCGAAGGACCGATAAATATTAAACCCGATTTCTTGATCAAGTGAGAAAATTCGGGATTCTCGGATAGAAATCCATACCCGGGATGAATTGCATCTGCTTTAGTTATTCTGGCTACTTCCAGAATTTTATCCATCCTTAAATAGCTCTCTGCTGAGGGAGGGGGACCAATACAATATGCCTCATCAGCATATCTCACATGTAATGATCTCCGATCCGCTTCTGAAAAGACCGCTACCGTTTTAACACCCATTTCTTGGCATGATCTTATAACCCTGACCGCAATCTCACCACGGTTGGCAATAAGGATCTTTTTGAACATAAAAAATTGTTTTACAAAACGCCCAAAGATATATATTAAAATTTATTAATCGCAAATATTTTATAGAGAACATCTATTTGCCTAATGACTAAAACATGTCGTATATAGCTCATTACATTTCTTATAGCTCATTAGACTACATTTTAGTATCAAAACATGTTTCCATATAAATATGTGCAATGTGTTATTAACAATTGTTGATAACTATTGTTGATTCTTTGTTTATTCTATATTTTGAAAAAAATTGGACTTACTTAATTAACTTTTTATCTTTGATTTATCAAGTTAGAGATAAAAGGTAGGCTTGAGAGGTTTGGAACTGTGAAAGAAAAGTTTAGGCTAATCGGGAGCAGAACCCACTCAAGGAAAAGCTAACCAGGCCAACCGGATCAGTTTGAAGAAAGCAAGAGTATTGAACGGGTAAAACCGCGAAATATTCGATTCGGACAACGGGTTGGAAAGCTCTCCGGAAAGTGACCTCAAAAGGTGGACAAAGGAAAGATCGCCTCTCAGGAGGAGATCCGGTACAAGTTCAACTCTTCAGAGTCGGGTTCGTAAGAACCAGGTGCTAAAGAGGCTTTTAAAAAGCCAGGACTGGTGTATGTGAAACTCTTCGGAGGGGATCAATGATCATTTCAGATGTAAAAAAGATTTGATCCGAAAGGAACAAGTCAGAGATACAAAAACCAGAATAACCGTAGCTTGGCGCTTTTGAAACCTACGGGAATCAAAAAGTGGAATGGGAACGATCTTCTCACGAAGGTGTTCCCATTTGTGTTTTAAAACGTGATACCTTTCACGTCTTTATAAAAATTAATCTAAAATAATCCTGATAATTTTGTGTTTTCTTATATTTTTCGTAAATTTAATTATTGTCAATAATAATTATTATAGTGAATCTTATGTTGCAGGTCACTGATGATGAGTAAAACTTGTATCTACTAGTACTGATTTAGCAAGAATAAATTAAAATAATAAAATGAGTTGGGAAATACATTATGATCTTTGGGAAAATGATGAGGATAATAAGACTATCGCATTAGTTATTGAGCAAATCTTAAGGGAGTTTGAAAGGTTAGTACCAACAGGTCCTCCTCTTGGATATAAACCAATTTACCTGGTAAATGACCTGTATTACGATCACAGGCTCTATTTGCCTCTTGAAAAAGATAAATACAAAATTGGATTGCAAACTGAGTGTGATACTTTTGAAAAAGCAACTTTTCAATTTGCTCATGAACTCTGTCATATTTACTGTGATCCTAGAGCAATAAGCTGGTTGTCGGAAATAATTTGCCATACAATTTCCTTCTATTTTCTTGATCTGCTGGGAGAACGATGGGAGGAAAACCCTCCGGATAAGAAATATGATGGTTACAGTGAACACTTCAATAATTTAAAAAATATTAAACTAAGGGAAATTGTTGAAAAAGTTGACCTTGTTCAAATTCAGGTTTCAAACGAATGGGTCAAAAAAGAAGTTAGAAAAATCCATGATTCCAAAGATTATGGGAACCCAATCATTTACAACATAATTGCCCTGGAGTTGGTTCCGCAATTTAAGGAAAGTACAGATTCCTGGGCAATATTACCCTTTATTGGTCAGTGTCATATTCCTCCTCCACCTGAAGACACAACTGATCTTACTGCAAACAAAGATGTTGTGCCGGACTTTAATAAGCTGTACGATGTGATACCTTCTCATTTGAAGCCTGTTGTCAATTCATGGAAAGATAAAATCTGGATTGATTGACATTAATGACCGGTTTTTTTATAGATATAAATTAAATGGTAAGCCGGCTGATCTGCCAAATTAACCAAAGTTCTGAAGGCAATCTGTTTTTTACTTATCTGCTTATCGTTGCAAAGAACGGGTAAATCAATATTTATAACTATCATGTGCTTCACCATCAATGTGAATATAGTAAAAGAAGAAATGGAAAAACGGTTTAACGCAACACTCCTTGACCCGGAAGAGTACCGTCCAAGTTATTATTATTCAGCTTTTTCATTTCCTAAGGTACCTGTTATTCCTTCAGAGAATCAGGAAAGAATTCACCAATATCGGTGGGGGCTTATTCCTTCCTGGTCAAAAGATAACGAATTTGCCTCTTCGATCCGGACAAAAACAGGAAACGCAAAAGCTGAAACTCTTTTGCAAAAGCCTTCTTTCAGGGGGTCTGTCCAGTCAAAACGATGTCTTGTAATTGCCAGGGGGTTTTTTGAATGGCAAAAAAGAAACAATGAGAAAATACCTCACTACATCTATCTGAAAGGTGAGCGGGTATTTGCCTTCGCAGGATTATACGATTCATGGAAGGATCCTGAATCCGGAAATACTTTAAATACGTTCAGTATCATTACAACAAAAGCAAATCCGTTACTCGTGCAGATTCATAATACAAAAAAACGTATGCCGGTGATCTTATCAAAAGATGTAGAAGCAAAATGGCTGGATATTAAACAACCTGTTCACGAAATACTTAGTTTACTTAAGCCTTATCATCAGGATAATATGGAAGCGCATACAATCTCAAAGCTTATCTCAAAACGAAATGTTGAGAAAAATGTTCCTGAACTTATAGAACCTTATGACTATAACTCAGGAAAACTCTTTTAATAGCTATTGTGCGGCAAAATGGTAAGTGATTTTCCCTGACTGCTTATTGGGCGCCGAATAATCTGTATTGAACCTTGACCGTGAAGCCGCTTTTTCTGCTGCCTGATGCAAACATTCATTAATGATAGCAGTTTCGCTTTTATTTATGGTTGCAATAATTACCAAACCTTTCCTGTCAACTTCAATATCCACTACCACCTTGCCACCACCCTCGCACAGGTATATTGGAAGCGGAAGTTTCTTTTGCACCCGTCCCGGTAGTTCGTAATATATCCGTGTGGGACCACGGTACCTGGCAGCTATTTCTGCCGACGTTTTCTCAACCTCCTGCTGTAACTCTTCTGTTCTTTTATCGTTAATAAAGCTCGTAATACCAGCCTGTAGAGCTTCTTTCCTGCGTTTCATCTCATCAATATAGTTCTCCTTTTCCATAATATCTCCACTTTCAATCAGCTCCTCCTTGATTTGATCTATATATTTCTCAATATCAAACTCTTCATCCGGTTCGGCTGACATATTTGCTGCTATTGTTGACCAGTATTCCTCTTCATCATAGCCCTGCACTTTTTCTATATGTTTCTCTATTTGCAATATTTCTTTTTCACGCGGTGACTCGAATTCAATCCACACATACTTCTCTGTGTCTTTGAACGATACTGACAATTTGATCAGCATAAATATGATCGCAAGAACAAAATGAATAACTATTGTTCCCAAAATCCCGTAAATATGTCTGTTAAAAAAGTTTTTCATATCGGATACGAAATTATAAATATTTCTTCGTAGGCATAAAATATATTCCGAATTTTATCTGTACCAGTTACTTTTTAATGTTATTCTTTATATTTTAGTGACCAAATAAAATTAATTAAAAATGAAAAAAATTCTTTTCAAACACCTGATCGTAGTATTTGCAATTTTATTGATCAACTCGGGATGTTCAAATAATAATATCCATGAGGAATTCAATTGTTTCTCAATATTGGTTGGAAATAAGGCCACCAGTGATGGATCGGTTATGCTGGCACATAATGAAGATGATGGCGGCAGGCAAGTTGTTAACTGGTATAAAGTGCCATCACTTGAACATTCGCCAGATGAGGTAATACATTTTAAGAACGGAGGTATTTCTGCCCAACCTGAAAGAACCAACAGCTACCTGTGGCTTGAAATGCCTGGAATGTCTTTTTCTGATTCATATTTAAACCAATATGGCGTCAGTATCGCCTCAGATGTCTGTGCATCACGTGAAAATAAAGGTATATTCACTGACGGGGGCATTGGTTATTCCCTCAGAAGGATTATGGCTGAAAGATCAAAAACAGCAAGAGAAGCAGTAAAAATTGGAGGAAGCCTTATTGCAAAATATGGTTATACATCATCAGGCCGGACCTATTGTATAGCCGGACCTGATGAAGCTTGGATGCTTTCGGTGGTTAACGGTAAACACTGGATGGCACAAAGAGTTCCGGATAACCATGTTGCAGTGATCCCAAATTATTACACTATCGGGGAAATTGATCTTGCCGATACTGTAAATTTTCTTGGATCAGCCGATATTATCGAATACGCAATTGAACGAGGATGGTATGATCCGGACAACGGACCCTTCAGCTTCCGGAAAGCTTACTCCAGCCCCTGGTCGCTAAAAGCAAAATCTAATGTTGCCAGAATGTGGAGAGGAATATATCTGTTGCCGGGTGAAAATTACAAGATGGAGGATGAATTCCCATTTTCATTTGAACCGGGACATAAGCTAAGTGTAAAGGACCTTATGAAAATACTGCGAGATCATTATGAAGAAACTGATTTACAGCCGGATAGCCCGGATCCACATAAAAACAATATAATGAGTATCTGTTCCAATACGAACCAATACGGGTTTATTGCCCAATTGCGAAGTGATATGCCTCCTGAATTCGGGGCTCTGTTATGGACTGCCCCTCGAAGGCCATGCACACAATCTTTTATACCCTGGTATTCAGGTATATTAAAAGTTCCTGATGGTTTTGGGCGAAATACGTATGACCAGGCCATTGACGAACATTTTAATCCCTCACCCGATATTCATACACCTGTACCGGAACTTGCTTACTGGCGCTATTACGGGGAGTCTGAAATTATTATTGATGATTATGAGAAACATTCTGAGAAGGTGATGACTGAAATAAAAGCAACAGAGAGTTATCTTCTTAATAATCAGGATGTTTTTGAAAAGAAAGTTTTTGAAGCCTGGGAAAAAGATAAACAAAAAGCACTGCAAATGCTTACAGACTATACTGCAAAATGGGTAAAAAAAACTTTGAGTAATTAAAATGAACGTACTGATCACAGGATATTATTTATTTTTGTATATTGATCAGTCAAAACTCATATAGCCCGCTATTTACATGCTACAGGATAAAAAACTTTACCGGGAACTGCTACGGCAAAAGGATGAAATTGCCAGGCAAAAAAAGGGAATAATTGAAAGTCTGCAATATGCCAGGCTTATCCAGACCGTTTTGCTTCCTCAACAGTCGGTAATTAATAAAACTTTAAGTGACAGCTTTATACTTTATCTACCCAGAGATATTGTTAGTGGTGATTTTTACTGGATTTCCGAACAGGAAGAAAATATTCTGTTTGCTGCTGTTGACTGTACCGGGCATGGTGTGCCAGGTGCCTTTATGAGTATTCTGGGTATTACATCACTTAACGAAATTGTGAATAATAACGATAAGCTGAAAGCAAACAGAATCCTGAATAAATTGAGGGAAAAGATCATGAAATCGTTACACCAAACAGGTAAAGGAGGTGAATCGAAAGATGGGATGGATATTGCTTTCTGTATTTTTAATAGAAAAACAAGAGTGTTGCAGTACGCTGGTGCAAATAATCCACTATATTATATTCGCCAAAATACAATGAATGAAATAAAACCAGACAAAATGCCGATAGGGATCAGTGGTGTTGAAGAGAAATCATTCAGGAATCATGTTATGAAAATGAGAAAAGGAGATATGTTGTATATCTTCACCGATGGTTATCCCGACCAGTTTGGAGGGCCAAAAGAAAAAAAATTCAAATACAAACCATTTAGAAATCTTTTACTTGAGATACATGATAAAAACATGGAGGAACAAAAAGAAATACTTTCATCAACCTTTTTTGATTGGAAAAAGGATTACGAACAAGTAGATGACATCCTTATAATAGGTGTTAGAATAAATTAATTGTAAATTGTTAACAGATGAAACTAATTGGATTTAGAATACAGAATTTCCGATCAATAGTTGATACAGGATGGACTGATCTTTCGCCGGATAATATTACAGGGTTGATTGGTCAGAATGAATCAGGAAAAACTTCTATACTGGAAGCGCTTGATAGTTTCTATACCGGTACTATATCTGAAGATATTTTGCGCAGTGATCTTAGTTTACCATGTGTATATTGTCGCTTCAAACCGGAAGAAGTTGATGTTGAAAAAAGCCTGGATGAGAAATTACTACCGGATGGGATGATTGAAAAGATGAAGGAAATTGGAACTGTTTGCCTTAAGAGATCATACGCAGAAGATATAACAAGCCATGTTGAACTGGCAGGAGACGAAATATTAAAGATCTATAAAAATTTCTATAAAAAAAGAGAGGATGAAGATAAGGTTATAAGAGAAAAGATAGAAGAAGCTATTGATGAGCATAATTCTGCCATCAAAGCTGCAGAGAAAGCTTTTAAAGATAAAGAAGATAAGTTTAAAGATATTGAATCAGCAAAAGAGAGTGTAAACTTACTACAGAAAAAATATAAATTAGAAAAAAACGGGGAAAGCAAAGAAATTGCCAGTAAAAATTTTAATCATGCAAAGAGATATCTGGAAGAATGCAAGAATAATCATGCAGCAGCAGGAGATATTGCTGAAAAAAAAGCTGCTGAAGCACGCATGCTTTCTGAGAATACAAATTTAGCCCGTGAGAGCATTGATGCACAAAAGAGGTTCCAATCCAATAAAAAGGAACTGGATATATCTTACAAAGAACTACAGAAATGCCAGCGTATCTTTGATATGTCAAATAATGAAAATGATCGCAGGGCTTCACGAAGTCAGCTGGATTCCAGCAATGAAACCTACGTGAAAGTATTGCGGGAATATGAACAATCAAAAGAAGATTATATCCGGAAAAAGGTCATTGCATTCAAAGTATTGTCAGGAGGTACGATTGATGCGGTCAGGAGTCAGGTTAAGAAGGAAAAACCTCATCTCGATAAATATTACTCCCTTGAGGAGGCAGGAAGAAAACTTTTTAACTTTGTGCCTGAATTTATATTTTTTGAGGATTTCTCAAGTCTTCTTCCGGACCGTATCGACTTGCATGATATTCTTACAGAAAACACTAATATTGAAGGTTATAAAGCAGCAAAAAACTTTCTCATTATATCAGGACTTGATGAAGATTTTTTTCAGCAAACCAATACCCGTATCCTGAAACATAAAATCGAAAAACTGAACAAAGAGATAACAATTGATTTTCAGGATTACTGGAGACAAAAAATAGGAAAGCACAATAAAATTAAAATCAATTTTGAGCTTGAACACTATGATTATTCTAACCCTGATAAAAGCGGGCTTCCATATATTGAATTCTGGATAAAAGACAAGGAGCAATCTCTGTATCCAAAACAAAGGAGCAGAGGCGTACGATGGTTCTTGTCTTTCTACCTTGAATTGCAGGCAGCAGCCTTGTCCGAAAACAGGAAAAACATTGTAATCCTGATTGATGAACCCGGTGTTAGTCTTCATGCCAAGGCACAGGAAGATGTTTTAGAGGTATTCGACAATATCAAGCAAGATGTACAGATAATTTATACTACTCATTCTCCATATCTTATCGATCTTAATAAACTATACAGGCTGCTTGCAGTTCAGAGAGCCGTTGAAGAGGATGAAGCAAGCGAAACCAGGATTTTTAATGCTAAATCTCTTTCTACAGCATCATCTGATACATTGTCTCCATTATATTCGCTGATGGGTATCAGACTGTCCGAATATAAGTTTATCCAGAAAAAGAACAATGTCATACTTGAAGATATTGCCACTTTTTACTACCTGAAAGCCATTACTGATATGAAGAACTTTAAAAAGCAGGTATTTTACCTTCCTGCTACCGGAGCATCCAATGTCAGAAACCTCGTTAATATGCTACTTGGATGGGGAATTGATTTCATAGTACTGACAGGAGCTAATAAAGAAGGGAATGATTTAATACATGACCTCACCAAACACCTCCATGCTAATGATGAAGATATGGCAAATAAGAAACTAATACAGCTTGATCAGTTTAACAGTATTGAAGATCTCTTTTCTACTATCGATTTTAAGAAATTTATTCTTCATGAACGGATTGGAATACCCGAAACAAATTCAGAGTTTATCAGACATAATAATTTGTCACGCTCAATCCTGGCCTCAAATTTTATGCGCGAGTTCAAAGATTCAAAACTAAAATGGAATGACCTGGATGAAGAAACCAGAGGTAATTTTTCTCATCTGTTTGATGAACTTGACAAGCGTCTGCAATAAGGTACATGTTTTTAAGTCTGTGATAAGAAAAATGCCGGACCCTTAGGATCCGGCATTCTCCAATCACCTGGTGCATATGCTAACAGCGCTATGCATTATTTGTAGAGCGCAGCATTTGTATCTCATTTACAACCACTTCGGTGATATACTGCTTATCCCCTTCACTGTTTTCATATGTCCTGTGTGTCAATTTTCCCTCAACAGCTATTTCCTGCCCTTTCTTAAGGTACTTTTCTGCAAATTGTGCTGTATTTCCCCATGCAACAAGATTGTGCCATTGGGTTTCTTTAACTTTTTCCCCATCTTTGTTTTTGTAACTGTCTGATGTGGCAAGTGAAAATTTGGCAAGAGAACTGCCGTTTTCCAGTTTCTTGATTTCAGGATCCATTCCCAGGTTTCCGATAAGATTAACTCTGTTTTTTAAGTTTCTCATGATAATAGAATTTTGAGGTTAATAAATAAATTGTTTCTTTCATGATCAAAATAACAACATCAATATGACCTTATTCGGTTATTAAACGTTTATAGTCGTTTGTAAACGTTTAATGTCGTTTATGTAATTTTATCAGGTCTATAACTTTTTTACCAAACTCAGGGAAATTTTGTATTTTTAGGAAAACTAGCAACTATGGAGAAGAGATGTCTTGAATGTAACGAACCTCTGAGAGGACGGTCAGATAAGAAATTCTGTTCCGATCAGTGCCGGAATAGTTACCATAACGAGATGAACAGGGATGATATTAATTTCATTCGTAATGTTCATAATATCCTTCGAAAAAACCGGAGAATACTTGCCGACCTGAATCCCGGCGGAGATGCAAAAGTTCATAAAGACCAGTTGATAGTGCTGGGGTATAACTTTCAATTCCATACTAATATGTATACTACCAGAAATGGAGATGAATACTATTTTTGCTATGAACAAGGCTATAAAAAACTGGATGAGGATTATTATACTCTGATTGTAAGAAAGGAGCATTTACTATGAAAAACATTATCACCCTGTTTTTACTTATTGCATGTTCTCTTCATTTTGCAATTTCACAGCAAATGGGCTTAAGAGATTATGGGCTTTCTATTGGTGTTCTTCCAACAGGTCCGGAAAACTCAATTACCGATGTTTCAGGTGTTTTAGTGGGGCATTTCACCCTTAATAAAGGTAAAAGTATCCGGACAGGTGTAACAGCGGTTATTCCACATCCGGGTAATATTTTCATGGAAAAAGTACCGGCTGCAGTTTACGTGGCAAACGGATTTGGAAAACTTACGGGGAGTACACAAATACAGGAACTGGGTAATATAGAAACTCCGGTTATCCTGACCAACACACTGAGTGTCCCGGTTGCGGCAGAAGCCCTGATTGAATACAGCCTGGACAGAAATGAAATGATCCGGTCTGTAAATCCTGTAGTAGGAGAGACTAACGATGGCTATCTGAATGATATCAGGGGATTACATATTAAAAAAAAACATATTCTGGCAGCAATTAAAAATGCATCAACTGATAAAGCTGTGCAAGGTTCGGTTGGTGCCGGAACAGGAACAGTTTGTTTTGGATACAAGGGAGGAATCGGTACTTCTTCAAGAAAACTGCCCGAAAATCTGAACAGTTATACTGTTGGGGTTCTTGTTCAGACTAATTTTGGAGGGATACTGCAAATCGACGGAGTGCCTGTAGGAGAGGAGCTTAATCGGTATTACCTGGCTGATAATCTGAAAAAGGCAGATGGCTCATGCATGATAATTGTAGCCACAGATGCACCACTTGACTCAAGAAACCTTTTAAGACTGGCAAAAAGATCAATGCTCGGACTGGCACGTACAGGAGGAATATCCTCCAACGGAAGTGGTGACTATGTCATCGCATTCTCCACGGTAAATAAAATTCCTCACAGATCAGATTCGATGGTGCATACAATAAAAATTCTCAGGAACGATCAGATGTCACCGCTGTTCCGGGCGGTTATTGAAGCCACTGAAGAAGCCATACTTAATTCCCTGTTCACTGCTGAAACAACTACCGGCTTTAAAGACCGCAAAGTAGAAGCGTTACCGGTAGTAAAAGTCCTGAAGATCATGAAGAAATATAACCGGGCACCCTCAAAATAACCAAATATGAAGAAACAAATCGGTATTCTTGGAGGAATGGGACCGGAGGCTACATCCGAATTGTTCAGCCTGATCATTAAAAACACTAAAGCACAGAATGATCAGGATCATGTGCCGGTACTTATCGTGAACAATCCAAAGATCCCCGATCGCTCTGCCTATATTCATGGTAAAGGTCCTTCACCGGTTGATATGCTGGTTGAAGGAGCTGTGAAACTTGAGAAAATGGGCGCTGACTTTATTCTGATACCATGCAACACAGCCCATTTATTTATTAAGCAAATAGAGAAAAACATTCATATACCTATTATTGACATGATAAAAGAGACAGCTCTGTATGTTTTACATAAATATCCTGAAATAAAAACGTATGGGTTGCTTTCTACATCAGGAACTTATGAAACAGGTATATACAAAAATACATTTGCCGATATTGACCTCATGATCATTGACCCGGATATAGATTATCAACGGCAGAACATGACCGCAATTTATGGTAAACAAGGAATAAAAGCAGGTTTTAAAACCGAACCCTTTAAGATATTGTTGCAATCGGTTGAAAACCTTGAAAAGAATGGAGTAAGGGCAATTATATGCGGATGTACAGAAATCGCCCTTGTAGTAAAACAATCCCATATTAAAATCCCCCTGATTAATCCTCTGCAAATCCTGGCAGTCAGATCCATCCAACTGGCAGGTTATTCTTTATCAACTACCTGACCAATTATCCGGTGGTAATTCATGTCTCTTTTAAACCCTGTCTGAATTTTCCATAAAAAAGTAGTCTGAATTCCTTATGCAAATAATTCACTTTTAACTTTTTACTTTTGTCTTTTATCTTCTGCATGAATAATGCAGGCTATATTGCAATTCGGGTAATTACCCTAAGCGGTATCCTTTTTTACACTGCGCCAATTTTGCGGGCAATAACCAGCCGTTGGATCTCTGAAGTTCCTTCACCAATCTGTAAAAGCCGCTGGTCACGATAGAATCTTTCAATATCATAATCTTTCATTAAACCATAACCACCATGTATTTGCAAGGCCTCATCTGCAACTTCCTTGGCGATTTCAGAACAATATAACTTGGCTATAGCAGCTTCTTTTCCGAATTCTTTATTTTGACTCTCAAGCCAACAGGTATGATACAAATGTTTCCTTGCCAAATCAATTTTCACAGCCATATCAGCCAGCTTAAAAGAAATTACCTGGAATTTAACAATAGCCCGGCCGAACTGTTTTCTCTCCCGGGCATATTGTAATGCCATCTCAAATGCTCCCTGTGAAAGTCCAAGCCCCATTGCTGCTATAGAAAGTCTTCCCGAATCCAGTGTTTTCAACATTATTTTCGAACCCATACCTACCTCACCAAGTAAATTTGATTCAGGCACTCTGCAATCATTAAAAAATAATTCGGAAGTATCCGATGCCCTCCACATCATTTTTTTATGCATAGTTTTTCTGGTAAAACCGGGTGTTCCTTTTTCAACAAAAATAGTTGTAAATTCTTTCCTGCCATCTTTGGTGCCTGAAACAGCAAGAACTGTCACTCCACTGGAAATATCAGCCGAACCGTTGGTAATGAAGCATTTTGATCCGTTAATGATCCATTTGCCATCAACCAGCTTAGCAGTTGTCTTAGTACCCAGACAATCTGATCCTGCTTCAGGTTCAGTAAGGCCAAATGCCCATAATTCCTTACCTGAGCATAAACGGGGTAAATATTTCTTTTTTTGTTTTTCTGTTCCGAAATCCATTATAGGTTTAATCCCCAAAGAATTATGGGCTGCAAGTGTTGCAGCATGTGAACCATCGACCCTTGCTAATTCTTCTACTGCTATGATATAGGATAAGGTATCCATGTTCTGGCCACCATACTTTTCAGGCAGGCACATTCCAAATAATCCCAATTCACCCATCCGGACAGTATTCTCCTCCGAAAATTGCTCTTTTTCATCCAACTCAGCTGCAACCGGTTTTATTTCTCTTTCGGCAAAATCCCTGACTGTTTTACGGATTAATTCGTGTTCTTCTGATAAATACATACTTTAAATTTAATTTGATTTGATTTTTTTATTAAAAATCCATCTGGTTTTTGTTCAGACACCAATATCCGGAACGAATTTGTATGAATACATTATAAGTCCTGTTTTTCCTTCCTCGCTCATTCTTCTGAACTTAGTAACCAGTGTATCTCCGGTTTTCAATTCCTCCGGATCACAATCGGTAACTTGTCCCATTACACTGACTCCTTCCTCCATTTCAACAATACCAACTGCGTAGGGTGCAATGTCTTCGAATCCTTCAGGAGCTGTGCGGATTATTGTATAGGTTAAGAGTTTGCCTTTGCCTGAAAGGTTTATCTTTTCAAATTCCTTATGTCCACAATCAGGACAGATAAGTCGGGCAGGAAAGGCGATTTTTCCACATTTCCTGCACTTCGCAGCTTCCAGCCTGTAACGTTCAGGTGTTTCTCTCCAGTGTCTTGGAATATTCATATGTTTGTTTTTTTAATGTTGTTTATTACTTATTTTGCTTCTATTATGTGACATATACAACTACCACCTGATCCTCCCATATTCTGGGCAAGACCAATTCTTGCCCCGGGAATCTGACGTTTTCCACTATTGCCTCTTAATTGATTTACTATTTCAAAAATCTGGGCAACTCCTGTAGCTCCAACAGGGTGTCCTTTTGATTTCAGTCCCCCTGAAGGATTCACAGGAAATTTTCCATCCAGAGCGGTATAACCCTCAAGGGTTGCAGGACCACCTTTTCCCGGTTCCAGGATACCCATTGATTCCAATACCAATATTTCCGCGATTGTAAAACAGTCATGCACCTCTGCAAAATCGATATCGTTAATTGTTCTTCCTGACATTTGTAATGCCATACCGGCAGCTGTTTTAACAGCCTTCAACTCCAGAAGGTCCTTGCGCTGGCTCAGAGCAATTGAATCAACGGCGCTCCCAATGCCACTAATAACTACCACCGGATGCTTTTTTAGTTTTTTTGCATTTTCAACTGTTGTCAGTAACAACGCTGCTGCACCATCAGTAACCGGTGAACAATCCAATAACCTCAACGGATCAGCAATCATGGTTGATTTTAAAACTGCATCCAGTGTAATAGTAAAAGGAAACTGAGCATACTGATTCATTGAGCCATTACGATGGTTTTTTATTGCAACTTCTGCCAGTTGTTCTCTTGTGGTTCCCCAACGTTCCATGTGAGTCCTGGCAAGCATTGCATACAATCCGGGAAATGTAATTCCGTGAAATGCTTCATAATCCTGATCAGCCGCTGTTGCCAGTGCATAAGTTGCTTCTCCCATACTAACATCAGTCATTTTTTCCACTCCAATGGCTAATGCATAATCAGACATTCCCGCAGCAACTTCCAGAAAGGCGCTTCGAACAGCAAGACCTCCTGAAGCACAAGCCGATTCTACGCGGGTTGATGGAATATTCAACCTGCCTAAATAATCAGCTATTATACTGGCCAGATGTTCCTGGCCTATAAACAAACCGCTCGACATACAACCGATATTGATAGAATCAATCCGGTCGGTTCCTGAATCTTCAAGACAATTAAGAGCACTTTCAACAGCAATATCTCTGAGAGATTTATCCCAGAGTTCGCCAAATTTTATTATTCCAATTCCTATTATAGCGACTTCTTTCATATTTAACTCCTATTCCGGTTTAAGAATTTTACCCCTGAATTTTGCATATACACCATATTCAAGATATTTTCTGTGCTCATCCAGTTGTTTTCTCACTTTGGGCGCCAGGTCACGGTTTTTTAGCAAACGTTCTGTTGTACGGAATACAAAAGCATCGCTGCCGGCACCTGAACCGTATGAAACAAGCAGGATTAGCTGGTCAGGATCAGCTTCGTCCAGAGTAGCTGCGAAACCCAAAGGAGAGGAAGCAGAGTAGGTATTGCCTAACACAGGGGTTAACAAACCATAGTGATACTGCGCTTCAGTAAAGCCAAGTTGTCTGGCAGCCTGAACAGGAAATTTACCATTTGGCTGGTGAAAAATAAGATAATCAAAGTCCTCAGGTTTCATTCCTGTTTTATCAAGAATGGCATTAACAGCGCCAAAAACATGTTTTTTATAAGCCGGTTCGCCGGTAAATCTTCCGCTATGTTCAGGATAATGTGCATTTTCCCGTCGCCAGAAATCAGGAGTATCTGTCATATAACAGTGAGTATCCAGCAATTCGGCAATAATATTTTCCCTACCCATAATAAAAGCTGCAGCTCCTGCACTTGCTGAATATTCAAGCGCATCTCCCGGAGCTCCCTGAGAGGTGTCAGCGCCTATTGCCAGCGCACATGTCATTACACCACTTTTAACCAGATACAGGGCAATAAACATGCCCTCTGTACCCGCTTTACAGGCAAACTCCAGGTCTGCTGTGTGAACATGCGGGCAAATACCCAGGGCTTCAGAAACAATTGTTCCGGTAGGCTTGACTGCATATGGATGCGATTCGCTGCCTACATATACCGCACCAATCAATGCCGGATCAATTCCGGCCCTGACAAGGGCATTCCTTGCAGCACCCACTGAAAGTGTAGCACAATCCTCATCAGGTGCAGGTACGGATTTTTCATTCAGATTCAATCCCCGCTTTAAGGTTTCGGCATCCGCCCCCCAAACCTTTGCAATCTCCTCAACCTTAATACGGTAACGGGGAATTTGTGTTCCATATCCGATAATTCCAACCATTTTTGTATTCTTTTATAGTTAGTAAATTGAAAAACTGTTACTTGCTATCATTATTTCTTAACACAAATTTTTACTATCCATTCTTCCAATGAGTTACGGGTTACGAGTTTCGTGTTACGGGTAAAAAGTTATAAGTTATACGTTTACTATGCTTGCTCTTTGCTCTTTGCCCTATGCAAACAGTAACCTACCGGCTTCTTTCTTCCGACTTCCAACATTCCATTCTTCCTTTATTCAATCAATGCCAATGATGCTCCTCCTTCAACAATTTGATCAGGAATTACATTTATCTTGCTTATAACTCCGTCTTTACCTGCAATAATATTATTCTCCATCTTCATTGCTTCAACCACCATTACAACTTCCCCCCTCGATATTTCCGCCCCTTCTTTAATGTTTATTTTAATTACTTTACCCGGCATAGGCGATGTTAAAACACCTGAATTGTCACTAAAATCTTCTTCGGAAAATCCTGTTCTCAAATCTTCCGGGAGATAATCCGTCCTGATTATTTCAAATGTGTTCCCTTCACAGGTAACATAACTTTTCAATATACTTTTTTTGGAAATATATGCATGGAAATTCTTATCATTTATCATCAGATCAATTTCATTATTTGATGTATTATTTAGTCGTAGTACGTATTCCCGGTTTTCCATTTCAGTAATAAGCTCACCTTTCCTAACATTATGAACAATAACTTCCCGGTTCTCACCATCAACCTGTATGGGTATCTTCATAATATTTCTCCAATAGCCAAGATAATTCCATATAAATTGTTTCTTATTATCAAAAGAGGTCTGTTTACCTGCATTGGTATTTAGAGTATAGGCAATATAAGTCAGCGCCGGTACATACTTCGGAAGTTTTTGTCTTTTTCTTTTTATCTCATTGACTATCGTTTGAGTTTTTTCATCACAAAACTGAGTAGATATCTGATTATTCCTGAAGTCCTTATGTTGCAATATCCCAATTAAATATGGTATATTTGTTTGGATGCCTTGAATAATATATCCGGATAATGCTGATTCAAGCTTTCTTATGGCTTCCTTCCGGTCATTCCCCAAAACGATCAGCTTGCTGATCATCGGGTCGAAGAAGTTTTTGATTTCAATAATTTCTTTTATCCCGGTGTCGATCCTGATATTTTCTCCTTCAGGTTCTTTATAAAATGTTATTTTCCCAGGTGATGGCAGGAAATTGTTTGAGGGATCTTCAGCATAAATCCGGACTTCAATGGCATGACCTTTTTGCGTAATATCTTCCTGTTTATGACGCAGGGGGTTCCCTGCGCTAATGTAAATCTGTTCCTTAACCAGATCCAGACCTGTAGTAAACTCAGTAACAGGATGCTCAACCTGAATACGGGTATTCATTTCGAGGAAAAAAAAGTTTAAATTCTTATCAACCAGAAACTCAATCGTACCTGCATTGTCATAGCCGATCTTTTTACATATTTCAACTGCAGTCTCACCCATTTTCTTCCGTACATCCGGCGTCAGGGTAACAGAAGGAGATTCTTCAATAATTTTCTGATAACGTCTTTGTATTGAACATTCTCTCTCAAAAACATGTATTACATTTCCAAAATGATCACCCAAAACCTGAAATTCGATATGACGTGGCTCTTTAAGAAACTTTTCTATATAGATTGTCCCGTCACCAAAATAGGCTTTAGCTTCCCTGGATGTAGATTCCAATCCTTCACGAAGTTGCTTTTCATTCCAAACTACTCTCATGCCTTTGCCTCCTCCTCCTGCAGTAGCTTTGAGCAAAAAGGGAAAGGGGATTTTTTTACCTGCCTTAACCAATGCTTCCATATCCTCGCCAACTGCGCCATCAACCAGAGGAACATTTATACTTTTAATAAAATTTCTGGCTTCAATTTTGTTACCCATTAAAGCAATCACTTTAGCTGAAGGTCCAATAAACGTCACACCGGAATTTTCACATGCTATAACAAATTCAGAGTTCTCAGCAAGAAATCCGTATCCCGGATGAATTGCATCACATCCTGCTTTCAGGGCAACACTGATTATCTTTTTTATATTTAAGTATGTTTCAGCCAGATTTTCTTTCCCGATACAGTAAGATTCATCTGCACATTTAGCATGAAGTGAATCAGCATCGGCTTCTGAATAAACTGTTGCCACCCTGATACCCAGCTCTTTTGCAGCACGGGTAATGCGAATTGCAATCTCTCCTCTGTTTGCAACAAGTATCTTTTTAAATAGTTTCATGTTCCGGATTTCATGTTTCTGATTTTCTCTATCTGTTAACCTAAAGCCCTGGTTCTCTACTACTTACTACTTACTTCTTACTTCATCCTTCCAATGAGTTACGGGTTACGAGTTTCGTGTTACGGGTAAAGTTATAAGTTATAAGTATTAAGTTAAATGTATACTATGCTTGCACGGAGTTCTTTGCACTTTTCTCTATGACTAAGCAACCAGTAACCAGCACGGCGCAACTTACTTCTTACTTTTACCTTGTTCCACCCATTTCGGAGGGCTTTTCTCAAGAAATGCACGCATACCTTCCTGTCCCTCTTCTGACGACCTGATCTCAGCAATTATTCTTGCAGTCTCCTCCAGTGCCTGGTCCAACGTTAATTTGTTTGATATATTGTATATCAGGTTTTTACAATGTTCAATTGCCTTAGGTCCACTTGTTTTCAGTTTATCGATAACCGACTTAATAAACGATTCCTGTTCCTGAAGAGGAACCGACCTGTTTACCAGGCGAAAAGATTCAGCCTCCTCTCCTTTAATTCGCCTGCCGGTCAACATAAGTTCCCTGGCTGCATATTCACCAACTCTTTTAATTACATATGGAGAAATACATGCCGGTATTATACCGATTTTCACTTCACTAAGAGAAAAAGTAGTGTCGTGATTACAGTAAGCCATATCACAGGCAGCAAGTAAACCATTAGCCCCGCCAATAGCTACTCCATGCACTTGTGCTATTGTTGGTTTGCGACAGGTGTAAATTGTATGAAAACATTTTGATAGCTGGTAACTTTCCCGGTAATTTTCCTCATAGGAATAATCTGCTACATCTCTCATCCAATTCAGGTCAGCTCCTGCACAAAAGGATTTGCCTTTACCTTTTAGCAAAACCACTCTGATATTATCCAGTTTGTTTATCTCTTCAAAGCATTCAATCAATTCCGAGATCATTGTTTCATTGAAGGCATTGTGTATCTCCGGTCTGTTCAGCCATACAATGATTACCTTTTCCTCTGATTCTACCAAAATGGTGGTGAATTCTCGCATATAAAGTTTTTGAAATGATTAAAATGAATTAAAATTTAAAAATTGGAACTTATTATCACCTGATTTCCGCATAAAAGCAACTCTGCATCACAAATCAATAACTACTCTACTACTCAATAATTCATAATTCTAAACTACCTACATCCTGAACACTCCAAATTTCGGATCAGGGAATTTCCTGTTAAGTGACATCGAAATT
The DNA here is from genome assembly GCA_022561875.1 of Bacteroidota bacterium. Classification (GTDB taxonomy): domain Bacteria; phylum Bacteroidota; class Bacteroidia; order Bacteroidales; family VadinHA17; genus JADFUQ01. The sequence goes on from JADFQJ010000014.1 coordinate 40,170, forward strand.
CCCATAGCAAGTATCTTTCTCGTATCCACCGGATCGATGATCCCGTCATCCCAAAGACGTGATGTGCTATAATAAGCTGAACTTTCGATTTTAAACTTCTCCAATATATCATTCCTCAGTTTCTCAAATTCCTCTTCAGGGACTTCTTTGCCTCTTGCTTTATGCTGATCTCTTTTTATAGTAACAAGCACATCAGCTGCCTGGTCACCTCCCATAACAGATATTCCTGCATTTGGCCACATAAACAGCAGTCTGGGTTCGTATGCACGACCTGCCATCGCATAATTACCTGCTCCGAACGATCCACCGAAAATTATTGAAAACTTCGGGATTGTTGTATTCGCTACAGCATGCACCAATTTGGCTCCATCCCGGGCAATACCCTGCCTTTCATATTTTTTGCCAACAATAAAGCCTGTAATATTTTGCAGAAAAATAAGAGGTATTTTTCTAAACGTACATAATTCAATAAAATGGGTGCTTTTTAAAGAAGTTTCAGAGAATAATACTCCGTTATTTGCCAGAATTCCAACAGGATATCCCATAATCCTCGCAAATCCTGTAACCATTGTAGGAGCATAACGCTGTTTAAACTCATGGAACCTGCTGCCGTCAACGATTCGCATGATGATCTCCCTTGAATCAACAGGTTGTCTTAAATCGACCGGAGCTATCCCATACAATTCGTCAGGATCGTATGCAGGTTCTTCAACCTGAGCAAGATCAAAAGTTTGCCTTTCAGGAAAAGGTAATGTTTCGAAAATATTTCTACAAATCTGAATTGCATGTTTGTCATTTTCAGCAAAATGATCAGAAACGCCTGAAATAGAAGTGTGAACATCTGCCCCTCCAAGCTCCTCTGCAGTGACTTCCTCACCTGTAGCAGCTTTAACTAATGGAGGACCACCAATAAAGATTGTTCCCTGCTTTTTTACAATAATCGTTTCATCACTCATGGCAGGAACGTAGGCTCCACCTGCTGTGCAAGATCCCATAACAATTGATAACTGTGGTATTCCTTCTGCCGACAGTCTCGCCTGATTGAAGAAAATCCTGCCAAAATCAAATTTATCAGGGAAAACTTTTGCCTGTTCCGGTAAAAAAATTCCTCCGGAATCTACCATATAAACACATGGCAAACGGTTTTCCATAGCAATTTCCTGTGCACGGATATGTTTCTTAATGGTTTCGGAAATATATGTCCCCCCTTTTACTGTCGCGTCATTAGCTACAATCACAGCCTCTCTGCCATGAATAATTCCTATTCCCGTAATAATTCCTGCTGATGGAAACAGGTTATCATACTGGTCAAAAGCAGCCATTGCTGAAAGTTCCAAGAAAGGAGTATCCGGATCAATCAACAGATCAATCCTTTCACGGGCAAGCAGCTTGCCCCTCGACCGGTGTTTATCGATAGCTTTTTTCCCTCCGCCCTCATGTATCTTGCGAATATTTCTTTTATATTCTTCAAGTAATTTTAAATTCGCCTCTCTTTTCTCTTTGAATCCGGCCGAATTTGTAGTAATGTTGGAATGTAATGCTTGCAATTTCTGATTATTGATTATTTTTAGGAATTTACGAAAAAAAAATGAATTTAATAAATTTATGTCAAAGAACATTATAAACTTTTTATATGCACCTATACAAGAAAATAGATAAACTACTGGAGGATAACCGCTCCGGATCAGCAGCGCTTCTTTCCAAACTGCTGGACCTGCTGGAGGAATATCATGATGGTAAGGAGAAATATTCCGTACAGGACATGAAGAATGTTCTGAACCGGCTAACTAACGGCTTCTCAGGTTTTTCAATATATTTTCATTTTTACAGGGCATTCAATAACAGGTTGAAAGTACTCGAAGGATATCGTTTCCGGAATATGGAGATCAGGAAAGAGATGTTGCGGTTTCTCGTGTCATACCGGGGTAAATGGAAAAATGTTAATGACAGAATAGCTGCATCTGTTATTGAAAGTCTCGATCTGAAGAATAAAAAAATTCTCCTGCATAGTAACAGTTCAACAATCAAATCGGTTTTTAACATATTATACAAACATGATATTCGTCCTGATATCATTCAAACCGTATCATATCCGGTTAAAGAGGGCATAATACAAGCAAAATACCTGGCCAGGAAGAGCCTGAATGTTACATTAATAACCGATGCATCAATCGGATTGCATATACAGGCAATTGATTACGCTATCCTCGGTGCAGATACAATATTTGAAAAAAGCTTTATTAATAAAACAGGTAGTTTGCCCATTGCACTGGCATGCAAGTATTTCAAAAAAAATCTTTTCGTTTTTGCAGATTCAAGAAAAAAAACAGACCAGGAGCTTACATCACGGACAGTACTGAGTGGATTACGAAATGAGAAAGAAAAACCACCGGATGAAATCCTGTCAAATTCTCCTGAAAATATTCATCCCTCAAACCGCTATTTTGAAGAGATACCCATTTCACTTGTTTCAAGATTTTTTTATGAAGAGTAAAATAAAGGGGTACAATGACTAAAATGACAAGAATGTTACGAGTTTCGGGTTTCGAGTTCCTGGAATACATTCTTCTTAACCCGTAACACGTAACTTTTTTATACTGCATCCCATTCTTACATCACCCAATAATGTTTGCCTGCCATATCAGAAATGAGTATAATCCAAACCTCAGAAACCTGAAACAGGCGTATAATAAAAATTTTCTGAATGGATACTTTGCACTTCCAACGATCATACATACGGCTGAGAAAGGTAGAGGTGTAAGACTGGCAACAGCAATTAAATAAAGTCCGAACCGGTTTACTGTTCCCTGGTATTTTTTTAGAAACTTATCGTAAATAAAACGGTATAATCTTGTCCTGTTAAAGAATGCTCCGATCCAGTAACCCATTATGCCTGCCAGATAGGAGATAACAGCCAGCAAAAGAATTATCAAACCATAGGTCAGAGGGTTATTGTATTGAAACGACCAGATCATAAAAAACTCGGGAGGGATTATTCCGAAAGCAACTTCAGAGAATATATAGACCAGCAGTACTATAACAGGGCTGTTTTGTATCGAATCGATCACAGATGAAGATTCCAGATCAATTCTGTTTTTAACAACCATATAGATCAACATGATAAGGGCAAGCCAGAAAATCCCCTTAAGCAGGTTCCTAAACAAAAAGTTCCATTTATCGTTTATCTTCAACATAAAAAAACCAAAGTTAACAATTACATCAGAAAATGGGATGATTGCAAGCTTTTTTTAAACCAATAAATGTTTTATATTTATTCAGCAATAATACTGATCAACATGAACTCAAAATCTTTAACCGGGTTACTCCCTTATGAATGTTCAGGATGGAAAGCAGGGAGCATGGACAAGTTCTATGACAATGAAACGCTTTACAATTATATAGACGGGGGTGCAGAGCTCTACATATCGTATGGCTTCAGTGAAGTGATCAGTCGCAAATACATAAAAGCCGGACAACCGGAAATTCGCGTGGATATTTTTGATATGATCAAATCCAGGAATGCTTATGGTGTATATACACATTCGCGTGAGAGAATTGAGCATAACTACGGACAAGGGTCCCAAACACTGATAGAGGCAGTATTGTTCTGGAAAGACCGGTATTACATATCCATTTTATGCCAAACCGGGACTACGGACTGTGATGAAGCTATTCACTGCCTGGCAAAAGCTATTGACGCTGCTATTCCGAATGAAGGAAGGATCCCCGGTGTGGTAAAATTGCTGCCGGAGTTTAAACTTGTTGCTGAAAGTGTAACTTATTTTCATCACCCGGTATGGCTTAACTATTTTGCCTGGCTCTTTGAAGATAACTATCTGAATATCACCAAAGAAACAAGTGCGGTTTGGGCAAAATACCAAACTACAAAGAAACGTGCCATGCTTCTTTTAGTGCAATACCCGGATGAGCATACAGCTCGTTTGGGTAATGATTCTTTTACGAAATATTTTTTTTCAAATCCTGAGAATGGATTGATTACCAAAGATAAAAGTGGCAGGTGGTTGAGCAGCCGGCTTGAGGGAAAATTGTTTGCAGCAGTGTTCGATGCACCTGATAAAGACTTCACTAAAACGCTCCTGGATAAAATTCATAATAAATAACATTATAATAAAATCTAATCAAAATGAAATATTCAAGAAGATATTGGTTAAAATCATCACTCGTGGCATCACTGGCAGGTTTTCTGTTCCTTAAGTTTCCTTTAATACTTTTCGGCAAGGGGACAGGTAAGTCGAAGGTAATCCTGATACGTGATACAGCAGCGCTGGACCAGAATGGCAAACCGGTCAGGAAAACAATTTCTGATATGATGGATAAGGCAATAACTGCATTAACCGGAATTGATAATCCCCGGGATGCATGGAAAAGTATTATCAAACCGGATGATATTGTCGGGATAAAAAGTAATGAGTGGAGTCATCTTCCTACCCCTGAAGCTCTGGAAGATATCCTTAAAGAACGGGTTTTAGATGCTGGTGTCCGGGAGCAAAACATCAGTGTAAGAGACCGTGGAATACGCAAAGATCCTGTTTTTCAAAAGAGCACCGCACTGATAAATGTACGTCCGTTGCGTACGCACAATTGGTCAGGTGCAGGAACTCTGATAAAGAATTACATAATGTTTACCAGGAGACCCTGGACCTACCATCACGATACATGTGCCGATCTTGGCAAACTATGGAAATTACCGGAAGTTGAAGCCAAAACACGACTTAACATACTTGTAATGTTAACGCCTCTTTTTCATGGCACCGGACCACATCACTTCAACAAAGAATATATATGGAACTATTATGGTCTGCTCGTCGGATTCGATCCGGTTGCCATTGATTCGGTTGGTGTAAGGATACTCGAAAATAAAAGAGAGGAGTATTTTGGAGAAAAGCGGCCACTGAATCCGCCGGCTAAACATATTTTACTTGCGGATACACGCTATAATCTTGGAAATGCTGATCCTGAAAAGATTGATCTGGTTAAGATAGGATGGAAGGAGGAAATACTACTTTAAACAGGTATTTTTTATTTCCATACTCCGGCAATGTGCTCACCACAATTCGAACACTTTCCACTTTTCAGATGATTCGAAACGATCCTGTACCCACGCCTTTCAACAACAGTTCTTTTGCATGAAGGGCAGATGGTATTGTCAGCTTCTGTTCCGGGAACGTTTCCTATGTAAACAAACTTAAGTCCTGCATTCATCGCAATATCCCTGGCTTTTACAAGAGTTGAGAGCGGAGTAGGAGGTAGCTGGGTGAGTTTATACAGTGGATGAAAACGACTGAAATGCAGCGGATTATCAGCAAATCCATTTTCAAACATCCAGTCACACATTTCCCTGATCATATCAAAATCATCAGTCCAGCCCGGAACAATAAGATTGGTGATTTCCAGCCACACACCTTCCTCGTTCAAAATCTTCAGGGTACGCAGCACCGTTTCAAGTTTTCCTCCATTTAATTTCAGGTATATACTGTTTTTGAACGACTTAAGGTCGATATTGGCAGCATCAATTACCGAAGCAAGTTTTCTCAGTGGTTCTTCATTTATATACCCGGCAGAAACCAATACATTTTTAATTCCGGCATTACGGGCCAATATTGCAGTATCGTAAGTGTATTCAAAAAATGTAATAGGTTCGGAATATGTATATGCTATTGATTCACAATTACTTTCAATAGCCGCTTCAATAACTTTATCCGGCATCAGGTCGAAATTCCGGGTTTCACGCGGACTTTTCTGTGAGATAGACCAGTTCTGGCAGTTGAGGCATACAAGGTTACAGCCTGCAGTTGCAATTGAGAAAGCTTTGCTTTCAGGAAGAAAATGGAGCAGTGGCTTCTTTTCTATCGGGTCGATATGCACGGCACAGGGATTTCCGTACGCTATGGTGTATAATTTACCATTCTTATTGAGATGGTTGTGGCAATCGCCCAGCTCACCCTCCTTGATCGTACACTCATTTGGACAACGTAAACATTTCAATCCCCTTGGGGTAGTTGTATAAAACATCGCCTCACGGCTCCATTTCCAGAGTTTTTCAGGGGGAGCAGTTATTGGTAAAGCCGTATTCTTCCCAAACAAACTGGTCATTGGAGCACAGGCAATACCACCTATACCTGCCAGTGTATATTTAACAAACTGTCTTTTACTGATCTTCTTTTTTGACTCTTTCATCACTAATTTCTGCTATCTTTCAGATTTTTCGGTATGTCTATGCCTGAATAGTATTGACTCACCGAAAGTACTCATATTTTTCTTTACATCATCCATTCTAAAAAGTTATAAGTTATAAACTGTCTCCTTCAGCCTCCAAAGTTCTTCGTGCTTTGCTTTATATCCCATGCCCAAAGCACCCAGCACCCAGCACCCAGCATCACAACCTCTTCCTGTTCACCCATGTAATACCTGCAAATAAGATATTAAACAATCCTACCACAATTGAAACCTTAGCCAGTCCGATAAGAGGTATAAGAAATGCCGAAACAATCAAAGCTCCGAATGCTGAACCTGCCAGATCGGCGCTATAGATGCCGGCAGTAACTGCAGATACGTGTCCTTTTTGTATACGGCTGGCCATCGAAAACAACGATCCGACCAGGAAGGAGATCACTAATGTAAGAATAAAAAAGAGTGAATGCACAATGTATTGGTGATCGGTAATGGGTTTTGCAATATTAATGAGCAGGGGTAATAATAGTGCAAATAATCCAATTGCCAATTGATTGCCGCTGAAGCTGAACGGTCCGGGAGTTTTTATTATCTTCCTGCCGATCACTGCCCCTAAAGTCATGCCACCCATAAAAACAGCGATAATTATGCCGGTCATCAGATACACATATCCGTAAATTATCTGGAAAGCAATAATCAGGATCACTTCCGATGATGAAGCAGCAAAACCTCCGGCAAAAATACCAACCTGTACGGTATTTAAGCGGATCATTAATATTATCATCACCAGGAATACTACTCCGCCGAATACCCACATATTAAGCTGATAATAACTGAGCCAGGAGGATATCTGGTGAAAATATGCAGATGGTTCAAAGTCCCTGTTGATCCCGGCATTCTTGTCTAATTGAGCCATAAAAAAGTTACTACGGTTACGGATCAGGGTATCATCAAGATAATACTTGTTAACATACTGGTTTTCAATGTTCTTTTCTTCAATTCTGCCGGTAATATCAAATCCAACAGTATTATTTGATGCCAGGTAGAAGTTCTTCTCTCCCGGAATCATTATCACATTTGCAAAAACCTTTTTTAGCGTGTTGAATATCAACGAATTGACAATATTTGCTTCTTCGCCGGCATAATTGCCTGTGGAGGGGAGATCCATTGACACAACACCATCGGGTGACATACAGGATTCCAGTTGATGGAAAAACTCTATTGTGTAGTACCTGTTCAGGTTAGTAGTAGACGGGGCAGGCAGGTTAACCAGGACAATATCGTAAGGACCGTGATTATCCTTAAGAAACAGTCTGGCATCTTTATTATATATTTGTATTCGGCTATCTTCCAGTTTTTCATAAAATTTTTCACCGATTTTTACCAGCCATGGGTTAATTTCGAGGTAGTCAACTTTCCTGACCGGGTATTTCATAATCTCGTGTATTATCCCTGATACTCCTCCGGATATCACCAGTATGTTTTGCGGGTTTCGATGCTGCACCATTGCATAATGAACAGCTTCCTCATTTGCTATAAAATTCAAGGTATTAAACAATAGAACCTGATTTTCATAGAAATTATACTGTTCACCGATTTTAGTAACAGCAAGATTCCCGTATGGTGTCTCTTTCAGGTACACAATCTCCTGGTTTGGATACATAAAACCCTTTACAAACCGGTCGAAACGACTAAAAAATGTAAGTCCGGAAACCAGAACCACGATAACAGAAAAAGCTATAATCACCATGACCTTTTGGTACCTCAAATTAACCCACACAGCCACAAAAAGATTTAATACCAGCAGAATAGTAAGTATCTGGAACGGTGTCATTAAAAACACAAGGATAAAGCTGAACAATATTCCCCCGATAAGGCTTCCGAAAGACTCCAGAGCATAGGCTATGTCAATGCGTTTACTTTTGTGAACAAAAGAAAGTTCCGCAGCAAGGAAAGTAAACAAAAACCCTGAAAGAAGGCAAAAAGGAAGCAACAAGATAAATGATCCGGAAAATATTTCCAAAACCCCGACAAGGCTGCCGGGAAGAAAAACAATGTTTTTTAAATAGTTAAGCAGAAAGACTGTAATAAAAGGGAGAACTCCCATAGCAATTTGAGCAATAAAGGATATCCGGACAGGTTCTTTAATACGATTTGAATATTTTCCTAAATAAGATCCAATTCCGGTAATAAACATCCAGTTTGCCAGGATAATTCCTATAACCAGCTCGTTACCCTGAAAAACTGACAGAAACTCTCTTATAATAATTATCTGGGTTACGAGCGAGGTAATCCCCAAAACGGTTAACGATATGGAGAGACCCCTGGTTCCTGCCACAGCAAACCCGGAGTTATCGCGATATTCCAGACCATCCTGTTCTTCCGCCTTATATTTTTTCCCTCTGAAAATGTCCGCATAGTATTTAATATGCCATGAGAAGTGAAACATTGCTATCATCACCATGCTGATACCAAAATCAACATGAAGAATGGTTATTTGATCAACCCACGGAATATCCAGTTTGTAGTTTATCCGGATAGCCATTATAATGCCGAGCAAAGCTGTACCAAAAAACGTCAAACCCAGCAGGACATTCCATATCTTCCTGTGTGTAACAGTTCTTATCAAACCTATCCTTGATATAGTAAAACTTAACAAGTATAGTATCAGGGCGATAATTCCAATTGATATAAAAGAGTAGGGGGTGGACATTCCAATGAGTTACGGGTTACGAGTTACGGGTAAAGTTAAGAGTTATAAGTTCAAGTTAAATGTGTACTATGCTTGCACAGAGCTTGTTTTAGTTGAGTAAATTGAGTAAGTTGAGTAAGTTGAGTGGTTAAGTAAGTTGAGTTTTTTCTTACGACTACATACTATTTACAACTTACTTATTCTTCCTTCATCTCATCTCTCACTTCTCACCGCTTTCTTCTCCTTCCGGCTTCCGGCTAATTACTTATCCTCCCATTGCTTCAGGTCATTTTCTGAAAATATAATAGCTTCAAAGATATAAATATCGGCATCTTTCCAGCCCTCCCAGCCAATCCGTGCCTTATCCCTGGAACACCGACCGAGGAATTCCTCTTTTGTCCAACCAAATTCACCAGCAACTTGTGGAAGGAATGTGCCTGATTTGCCGTCTTTTACTATATATATCCCATGTTTCCCAAGAGTTATTTCATCAATGGATTGAATCTTTTTCTTTGGAGTGAGAACAGATATCTCCAGTTCAATACCTTTCAGTTCCTCCGGTGTAACTGGTTTAAACCGGTAATCCCTGGTTGAAGCGGAAATTGTCATTTCACTTATCACTTTATATAACGGATCCTTAGCATCGAACTGCCCTATGCATCCCCTTAGCTTACCATCGCTTGAGTGAAGGGAAACAAATGCTCCTGCAGGGGTATGCAGGTGGTTTGAAAATTTTTCATCATCGATACTTATGATTTTTCCGTTATTAACATAAAATTCCATAGTATTGCGTGCAATATGCAGCAAGTCCATTTTGTCATTCTTATCCAGGGAAAAACCGGTTTCTTTTTTTCCCTTTGTCTTACTGGTAACACTGATAGACCAATATCCAACAACACGGGAGTTATCTCCATATTGTGTGTCTCCCGAGTTCATATATTTTACCTTATGATAGCTTATATCTTTATCTCCCCTGGTCATATACATTAATGTCAGCACAGATGTCCATCCACACAAAGTTGTAGCCAGGTTTTCAATACCCTCTTTTTCATGCTTACTAATTGTATTGAGTAACTCCGCCGGCGAATTGGATACTACTGCATCAGCAATGCTATTATCGATTCTTACTGCGTTCTCATGTGACGGATAATGAGAAAAATCAGTGCTTATCACGAAAAGATTTTCTGATGTGAAGTATGGTTTCAGCGCCCTTGCTATTTTTTCAATTACCCTGGGGGATTGGGTTCCTAAAACAACAGGAACTATTGAAAATTCATTTTTAAGCCAATACTGCAAAAATGGTAGTTGCACCTCCAGACTATGCTCACCGAGGTGCGCATTACCATTGAACGAGAAAATATCGTAACCATTTATCAGATTGGTGGACAATGGAATATCTACTTTTACTTCACCTAATGGTGTAATGTAATTACCAATGTTGTAGATAGATGCTCCACTGAACATTGTACGGTGGCTAGAGCCTAGTATAAATATGGTTTTATACTTTGAATCCGGATCGAGCTGCTTAAAAGAATTTGCTGCCACTTCGCCTGAGAACACGTAACCTGCATGAGGGGAGAGGATAGCAATAGTATTCTCTTCACTAATCCCTGATTTAGCTTTACTGAAAAGTTCTTCAAGGGTTTTTTCCAGATTGTTCTTGTTACCGGGGTAAAACTGTCCGGCAACTGCAGGTTGTCTGTCAATTCTTTTTTGCAGTGACTGATCTTCTTTATTCCTGTTTTGAGAATTGCAGAAATTTTGAGAAAATATTAAAAACATAATAACAATAAGTATTGAATTAATGATTTTCATTTGTGATGTATTTTAAAAACGGAAATTTGTGTTATTTCACCTAAGCTCCGTCTGCTATCTCTCTATTCAGTTGAGTGAGTTGAGTATGTTGAGTGGTTAAGTAAGTTTTAAATACCCTCTCACCTCTCATCTCTCACTTCTCACCGCTTTCTTCTCCTTCCGCCTTCCGCCTTCTTACTCACCTACTCAACTTACTTCCTGCTTCCCCATCCCCCAGGCAGGTTCCGATACTGCGTGCGCTTATTATCCATGGGTGATCAGGAGGAACTGTTTTTCTGGCTCCAACCACCTTCTCAAGTGGCACAGGTTCAACACCATTTCCTTTAGCAGCGATCATCACACCGAACTCTCCTTCCCGGATATAATCAACACAGGAAGTCCCCAACCGAGTGGCAAGAAGCCTGTCGGCAGGTGAGGGGGTGCCACCCCTTTGCAGATGCCCAAGAATAGTGAGCCTTGACTCAAGATTGGTTATTTTTTCCAGGGTACGTGCAATTTCAATTGTCTTGCCTGTATATTGCTTATCGAGTTTTTTCAAATGCAGTCTTAGTTTTAACCTTTTTTTCTTATCTTCTGTTCTATGTAATTCCTTTTTTATTTCCTCTATTTTTTTCATTCCTTCTTGTGAGATAGCCCCTTCAGCCACAGCTACAATACTAAAATTCTTTCCTCCACGACTTCTTTCCAGTATTGATTCAGCCACATTCTCAATATTATATGGGATCTCAGGAATAAGGATCACATCAGCGCCACCTGCTATACCTGCACCCAATGCCAGCCAGCCGGCCCGGTGACCCATTATTTCAACAACGATAATCCTGTGATGACTGTGTGCCGTACTATGCAAACGGTCGATTGCATCAACGGCAATCCCAAGGGCTGTATCAAATCCGATAGTGGTATCAGTATATTCAATATCATTATCAATTGTCTTTGGCAGTGTAATAATGTTGAGTCCCTTTTCTGCCAGTTTAATAGCGTTCTTCTGTGTTCCCCCTCCGCCCAGACAAACCAGTGCATCAAGATGATGGTGGTGGTAATTCTCAACAATAACATCCGTCATATCCATAATTTTCCCGCCAACATTCATTTTGTGAGGCTTTTCACGGCTTGTTCCCAGTAAGGTACCACCAAGTGTGATTATGCCGGATAATTTACTGCTGTCCAGTATTGTTGTACGGTTTTCCATCATGCCCCTGAACCCATCATGGAACCCGATTACCTGCATACCATTATTGCGGAGAGCAGTTTTCCCTATTCCACGGATGGCAGCGTTTAAACCCGGTGAATCACCGCCGGAAGTTAGAACCCCAATGTATTTAGCCATTTTGTAACTTGTTACTTTACGACATACCTTTCCTGTTTTCTTTTGTTTATTTAAATAACAACTTTTTCTTGATATTTTGTAAAATCGTGTTTTATTATTTATATCCTAAACTTCTAAACCTCTTACCTCCCTTAGCCTTAAGCCTCAGCCTTCTTTCAACAAGCCATATTCCTGTTCCTGTACTTCGAATTATGAGTGATCTCTTTTCCGAACCAGGGCGGAGGGTCAAACTCAAGAGCCTGCTTTTCATTGGGAAACTCAATCTCAGCAATCATCAGTCCGGTATACTTACCGGCGAATTCATCAATAATTATCTCCTGTGATCCATAATTGATTGAATATCGTCGTTTTTCAATACGCTTGCCCACTGTATGCGGCCATAAACTTTTAAAAGGCGCTTTTGTAATCTCTGTTTCAATCTCTTTTCGCCTTAATGATCCTTCTCCTTTGATAGTCAGATAGTACCGTTTTTCAATTGACCTGATTCTAAGTTCCGGGCCATTCCTGCACAGGATCAGGTATCCCTGGATGATACTCACAGGCTTAGTCCTTGTAATATCACCGGGTAGTCTCTCAATAAGGAATTTTCTCTCAATTTCCCAACCCATCTTTTTTTCTTGTAAATTAATATTATTACGATAACTTTGCAAAAAAAAATGAAATATATGTTCTTTGTATAAAATATTCTTGATAACTTTGTTTCAAAGAACACTAAACCAGAACTGTTAATGAAACAATATTAATTTCTGTTAACAAATTAATTTCCCATTTTCTAAATTTATTGAATAATAACAAAATGAAAACAGGTAAAGTAAAATTTTTTGATGAAACCAAAGGTTTTGGATTTATTATTGATGAAGAAACAGGAACTGACTATTTTGTGCATGTTTCCGGTTTAATCGACAAAATCACTGAAGATGACAAAGTAACCTTTGAACTGACCGAGGGTAAAAAAGGATTAAATGCAGTTAACGTTAAGTTAGCCTAAATATTTAATTAAACTATTTTGCATCAAAGCCCGGCTAATTATTGCCGGGCTTTTTTTTCTGAAGCCTGCTTTTTCCTTCTACTTCGGCAGACTAATAATAAACCTGCTGCCTTTACCAATTTCGCTTTCAACACGGATATCCCCGTTATTTTTTACAATGAACTCCTTGCATATTATCAGTCCCAGTCCTGTGCCTTTTTCATTGGCAGTACCCGGGGTGGAGAAATTCGCATCGATCCGGAAAAGCTTTTCAATATCTTTCTTTTTAATACCCACACCTGTATCGGCTATAGTGATTTCAATAAACTTACCGGTATCCTGAGCACCAATTCTAATATTTCCCTTTTCAGGAGTGAATTTAATTGCATTTGAAAGCAGGTTTCTTATGACGGTAGCTATCATATTTCTATCGGCAAAAACCCGTGTCTGTTCAGGGATATCGACTGAAACAGCGATATTCTTTTTCATCGCGTTATCACTAAATAAGTTAATTGTGCTTTTAATCAAATCTTTAATCAGTAGTGTATCAGGATTAAATTTGATCCTGCCGGTTTGTGATCCCGACCACTCAAGCAGGTTATTCAACAGATTATAGGTTTCCTGGCTGGTTTTATAGATATTTTCAGCCATTTTTTTAATTTCCGCTTTGCTAAAAGCTTCAGTTTCATTATATAATATTTCAGAGAAGCCAATTATTGAATTGAAAGGGCTGCGGAGATCATGACTGATAATCGAGAAAAACTTATCTTTAGCGATATTAAGTTCCTGTAAATGTTTTTTGCTTTCCTTCAGCGCTTTTTCAGTTTCTTTTTGTGCGGTAATATCCCGTATTGAACCCTGGAAAGCAATCACTTTCCCTTTTTTGTTTTTTATTGACACTGATGTAATAAGTGTATTAATAACAGTACCATCTTTCTTAAGCAAGTTTACAGCAAAATTTTTTGTAAATCCCTGATTTTCAATTTTCCTGGCATATTTTTCTCTGAAAGCCGGATTTTCATAGGAATTGGGGATTTTTACCTTTTTTAACTCTTCCTTGTCTTTATAACCAAAGAATTCCGGAGAACTGTCGCTCATATCGAGCCATTCTCCCTCTTTCGAAGTAATAAAAATACAGTCTTTTGAAGTTTTAAAGAAATTGCGGTATTTTTCTTCACTCTCCTGCAGTTTGATTGTTCTTTCTTTTACTATTTTTTCAAGATGATCGCGATACTTTTGCAGCTCTTCTTCTGTTTTTTTGATCCCGGTTATATCTCTTACTGTTGCCGTTAATGATTTCCTGCCGTCCAATTCAATCATGGTTAACAGAACAGTTGCGGGAAACTCTTCACCATTAATTCTTTTATGTGTCCATTCGAAGAAGTGCGAACCGTTTCGCATTGCCTTTCCTATCATTTCTGTGGCTTTTTCAGAAGAAAGCCGTCCATCCGGTTGATATTCCGGGGATAGATCACCGGGGGTTTTAGAAGAAAAATCTTTTTCATTCTTTGCCCCGAACATCTCGAGTGTAGCTTTGTTTCCTGCGGTAAAAAACCAGTCAGGCGGGGCAAGCAACATTATTGCATCTCTTGAAAATTCAAATAGGATTCTGTATTTTTCTTCCATGCTAAAGCAGAAATATTTTGGAAATGACCTGAGAAGTTTTTGACTGAGCTACAATGCTAATATAATAATAATATTGATTAATTGAAAGTTTGAAGGATGCCGGGTACTGGTTGCTGGGCGCTGGTTCCTGGTTTGGTCATCGAGTAAAAAGCAAAAAACTCCATGCAAGCATAGTAAATGGTCAAACGTTTAACCCGTAACCAGTAACATTTAACTTATCTTCATCCTGCTAATTTGTTTTCTTAATAGAATTGGACATTGATATTTATTGGATCTTTACTTTCAGGATTAAGCTCAAAACCTATTATGCTAAAATTTTTCTTCAATTTGATCTTTTCAGGATAATTAGTTAATGGTTTACCGGTTTGATCACCATACACATTCCTAAAAGATAATCTAACATCTGCACGCTGTGGTGTGGGAATGAAAGAATTTGAATCAGGATAAAAGGAAATCTCAACTTTTCTATTGTAGTGATTTAATCTTAATCTCTTTCTGTGTGATAATACATGATCATAAACAGTGTTATCTCCGGTGACTTCAAGACCAAATGTTCGCAGAAAAGAAGAATCCATTATCCAATTTTTAAAGTGTAATATTTTTGAGGATTCCGCCGGATTAAATATGTAACGTTCTATTTCTTTGGTTTTTTCTTCCCAATCCTTGATTTCCATTTTCTCAATTTTCTTAATAATTCTTTCTTTTAGGTGAATAGGTCCATAATAATCTTCTTTGAGCTTACCGTGTTTAAAGCGATTTATTAAATAATCATCATTTGGTTTAGTTAAGTTAACCAATTCGGTTACGTCATAAAAATCTCTCCCTTTCGCACGCTCGAGTATTGAACAGTATTTCATTGATAGTATTACATCAATAGGTGTTGTTTTTACTGATGTAAACACTCCAAAGCGGTTTATTATTCTATCTTCAGGAGTATATGAAAAATTGCCGTAGTTATGTGCCTGAGCATCGAGCTTAACGAAGATTTTTTTTCGAGGGTCATTGTGTATACCCTGTATTTTAAGCATTTTTGAAAAGTTTATATATCTGGTATAAGCTCTATGATGATCCTTTTTAATCTTCTTTTCATGGTCTATTTCAACTTCAATACCTTCTTTTGCAAGCTGATTACACACGTACCGGCACATATTCTCATGATCAGTTTCATCATAATCTCCTTTAAGGTCGAAGTCAAGATCATCGGAAAATCGCCTGAAATCATGTACGATCCGAAGGTTCGAGCCACCAAGAAAAACAAGACTATCAGACCACTTACTATTATTGATAATATCAAGTATTTTATACTGAAAATACTCTTTAAGCATAGCCTGTTTAAATTTCGGTTGTCTTATATTTTCGTTGTAGGAGTTCTGTATTACGTTGAAATCAATCATATTTACCTTTTTCTTTTAGCTATAAATAAACATTGAACATCAATTTTATACGTTTTTCAAGAATAGTGCTCTTAAATATGTCTAGATATAGATATATTTTATCTTTATCAAGATCATCACGAAGAATAATTGGATTAAATCTCAATTCACGTATTTCGTCCTCAGTATTATAATGATTCCTTAAATATAAAAAATCAAGTATTGTTTTTTCGATATTAGCAACAGCAATCTGTCTGGTACTTACTCTTGTATCAAATGATCCACCACCGAAGCCCACATCAAATGCTAATAATGTATAACCAAAATAAAGAGATGGTTTGATCGAATGATAAAAATAATCACCCAATGGTGTTTTATAATGTCTTGGTTTGTTTGTGGTGACAGATGTAATAGAGAATGCACCTTCAGGCACAATCTGATACCATGACAGGGCAGTCTCAAGACTTATATAAGAAGGGATATGAATAAGATTAGCTGTAAGCAAATGAGAGTTTTCATTTCTTGTATATTCAGGAAAACAATACCATGAATTGCGGATTTTGATAATATATTCTTTATCCTGCCATTCTGAAAGTCTCCGATGGTCAAAATCCGGAAAATATTTTTTTATATCGGTAGTTGAAAAAACACCAAATTCTGACAGCTTATTTCTAAATTTAATATACAACATCTATTCTACATTTATGTCAAAGATAACATAAAGCAGGATTATAATCAAATATTTCCATTACGTTTTCATGTTATTAATAACATAAATCAGGAATGAATTACAGAATAGTTACAGGAAGCTTTTAACTTATAACTCTTAACTTATAACTTTTCATCCATAACACATTTTATAATTATGTGAACAATTATTACACTTTTTTCGAAGCTATGTTCTTTTAGCTGTCTTTATAACAACATAACCCTGAATTGCATTCTGATGAATAAAAATATCTCCGGTACTGTTCGTTTATTTCTTCCATAGCACATTTCCGCAACTTGCAAAGAAAAGTGTGAATCAGATAGTTGGTGTGATAGTACTTGTGTTTTCGGGGGCGATACTATTTTTATCTCCCCGGATTTTTACATACATAGCACTTGTTTATCAGCCTATTGTACTATTAATTATGGCGTATGTCATTGTATTCCTGGTTAAAACTCTCCGGGTGAAAGAGAAATATGCCTTGTTCCTTTTAATAGGTGCAATATTTTTTGGTTTTATCATCATCAACGATTTTTTGTTTTACAATAAAATTATTCAAACAGGATACTTATTACCCTTTGGGCTGCTTGTAGTCATAATCTCAATTTCATACGGTTTATCGGGCAAATTCACCAAAGCATTGAATGAGACAGAGAAACTTAAAAACGAACTGGAAAAGTATAACAGGCGACTTGAAGAAATCGTGAAGGAAAGGACCAAAGTGATGGAGGATCAGAAAAAGCTCATGGAAGTCCAGACTGTGGAATTAAGGGTGGCAATCAGAAGGCAGCAGGAACTTTTCAAATAGCCAGACAGAATATTTGTCAAGCATAAAGAACATAGATATTTGAAAAGTATGGACAGGTGGAAAATATTGCAGCCAGCAAGTCGACCGGACTGGGACTTGCATTCTGTAAAATGGCTGTCGAAGCACATGGTGGCGAAATTAGTGTTGTTTCTGAAATAAACAAGGGAAGCACTTTCTGGTTTACTATACCACAGAAAAAATAGTATTATTAAAGAATTGAAGGTGTCGAAGGATAAACATCTTTCGGTGTAAAATTTATTGCCATATTAATTAAATCGAGTAACTTTTTTTTATCTTTTGATAAGATTCCTTTTAATACAAGGTTGTTGGATATATGATCGCTACGATAAATGACATTATTTAGCTCAGTGTGTGTGATAAATGTTTTTAATTCTTTAAAATGTTCAGTAATTGAAAGAGGAGAGTAATTACCATTAAATCTGTTTTGAAAATGTTCCAAACCATATGGTAAACTTAAAGTGAGAGTTGAAAGGTATTTAGGATTTATACGGTTTATAATTTTAGCTGAGTTAACAGCATGTTGTACGCTATACTTTTTGCCACCAAGCCCGTTGATTATCATTATGGATGTGTCTATACCGGCTTCATGTGCCTTAAGTATTCCATCGATAGTAGAATCATAAGTTTCTCCTTTGTTAATCAATTTAAGTAACTCGTCATCACCTGTTTCGATTCCTATGTATAATAATTTCAAACCCAGACTTCTTAATTCTTGTAATTCACTATCTGACTTATTCAAAATATTTTTCGGCAAAGCATATGATGAAATACGTTGCATTTTACCAAACTGCCTTTTAATTTCGGTTAATATGGGAATAAGATTATTTGCAGATAAAACAAAAGCATTACCATCCGCAAGAAAAACTTTTCTGACACCTTTGTAAATCTTTGATAATAGTTCTATCTCGGGTCTTAGATCATCAATCTTTCGGACCTTGAACTTTTTGGATGTATACATTTCGCAAAATGCACATTTGTTCCAGAAACATCCAATTGTGGCTTGTAATATAACTGAACTTGCTTCGCCGGGAGGGCGAAAAACCGGTTCATTATATGTGATCTTGGAAAAGGTCATAATTTTCTATAATTCAAAACGGATAGATTCATTTTACTTCCAAAAATACCACTTTATAATGAAAGATTAATTTTCGAATACAGATTCAGATAAGCCACCTGTCCATATTCAAAATGTTAAAAAACAATACTCCCTGGAGAACAAATCTGACAAGGCGTGCAAGGGCGAACAGGAGAAACCGTTTGAAGGGATATTTCAGCATGGTCACTGAAATCACAACAAGGGAGAACGGGGTGAATGGGAACAAGGCTGCAATGATGATGAAGGCGCCACCCCATTTCCTGACAAAGTTTATGTAATTGGTTAATCTTTTTTCAGTATAGGCTTTTACTTTTGGCCATCCCGATATCCATCTCCCGATCTGGTAGGAAATTACGCCACCAGTATAGGATAAAATACCAAAGAGAGCAAGGTAAACGAATGGCCTCTCAAATTTCAGGGTCCAGATAACAAACAGATCCACGGGGATCAAACCCGTGAAGGATTCAGAAACGAAAAAGAGGATGATCACGAACCTGTCAGAAAGTGTGTCGGTTACACCCTGAAACAGGCGGTTGAAATCAATCAGATATTTCCCGATCAGAAAAACCAGGAAAACAAAGATCACATAAAAGACAATGATCATCAATACATTTCTGCCAACATATCTGAACAATCCCCTCTCTTTGTAATGAATAAACAATTCTTTCACCCTGGATGCGGATCGATTAACCCGGTTATCTGATCTGTTATTTGTCATTTGTGAACCCATTTAAATTCGATGTGAACGTATGAAAAAATCATTAATAAAAATAAAGATGCAACAGGTTTCTTTCATGGTTTCTGCACGCATTGTTACAACTTTGTCATTTATTGGGATATTTGTGATAGTTAGTCGGGTACTTATATCGTACATTTGATAAAAAATATTATGAGCCCTATAGCAAAAGACAAAACAAAAAATCCGGTCATTCATAATACACATGCACACTGTTTTACCCTTGATCATATACCCGACAGGTTCGCAAAGGGATATTTTCCAATACCAGTCAGGATCAGTTGGCTCAGGAAATCCGGTATTCTAAAGTGGCTGGTCAGGAATATACCCAGACTGTTTAAGAGCGATCACGATATTGCTGAACGCATGATCAACCTTATAAAATTCGGGCAACCTGAATTCCAAAAAACGATAATTGATAAGCTGACACAGTTTTATCCCCGCGACAGCAAATATGTTTTCCTGACAATGGATATGGAGTATATGAATGCAGGAGAACCCAAAACAGATTTCTACGATCAACTTAAAAAGCTGGCGGAAATAAAAAAAGACGAGAAGTATGCTGAAAGAATTTTCCCTTTTATATTTGCTGATCCACGGAGACTGGAAGCTGATAAAGATTATTTCGATATTCTTAAAAATTATCTTACACAAAAAGGTTTCCAGGGAATAAAAATCTATCCGGCATTGGGATACTGGCCATTTGATAAAAGGCTGATGAATGTGTATATGTTTGCTGCAGAAAACAATATTCCGGTAATGACCCATTGTTCAAAGGGAGTTGTACACGACAGGGGTCCTAAAAGGTTTGAAAACCACCCGGTTAAAACCGGATCCGTATTACCGGGGAAAAAAGCAAAAGATTACACTGTACATTTTACCAATCCGGTGAATTACGAATGCCTGTTAAACCCGGATATATTATCAGGTTATTGGGAAATCACAAAAGCTGAGGCGGAGAAAATAAGCAAATTAAAAATTTGCATGGGGCATTTCGGGGGCAGCGAAGAATGGCATAAATACTTGCACAATCCCTGGCTTGCTGGTAAGGATATTAGCTATGAAGGGTATCCTGCATTGGAAAAGAAGCACTGGTCATTCGATATTGATACAAAGGAAGGACATTTTAGCTGGTTCAGTATTATCTGCCAGCTGATATTGAAATATGACAATGTATTTGCCGACGTGAGTTATATGCTTAGCAAACAAGAATACCATTCTATGCTTAAGGTTATACTCGAGAGCAGCGAAAAGATCAGGCGGAGAGTATTATTCGGTACTGATTATTATGTGGTAGCCCAAACCGGCTCTGAGCGGGAGTTAAGCTTCAATTTGCGCGGTTACCTTGGTGAAGATCTGTTTAAACAAATTGCCGAAACCAATCCCAGGGAGTACTTAAGCAGTGAAATAACTAAATGCTAAATGCAATTGACAGGCGTAAAGCCTTCATCAAAAGCCTAAATAACAGTGGAGTTGGGCCCAAAGCTGATGAAATAATTCTGCAGGGAATTTTCTTTAACCTGCTGTCTTCGCTAAGATTTCTGCGGACAAATTATTATATCAGTCATGATATCGATGGAGTTGTATAGGAAATAAGGGTATAAGTCATTATTTTTGGTTCTTCTATAAATTATTATAAATTTGTAATTCGCGAATCGCGAATTAATAAAAGAAAAATGAAAAAACACAATGGAATGCGTCCACAAGATGTGGTTATTTTATTAAAAATTGCTTCAACCAAAACAGAACCATGGCTTGGTAAAGATATTGCTACTGATCTTTATATTAGTAACAGTGAGGTGAGTGAATCACTAAATCGCTCAAAAATGGCCGGATTGCTTGATTCTTCAAAGAAAAAGTTAATGCGACAGGCATTTTTAGAATTTGTTGAACATGGTTTAAAATACGTTTTTCCGGCAGTCCCTGGGAGGATCGTAAGAGGCATGCCAACAGCACATTCTGCCTCACCTTTAGATAATCTGATTCAAAGTAGTGAAGATTTTGTATGGCTTGATGCTCATGGGATATCGAGAGGACAATCCATCGAACCACTTCACCCGGGAGTTGTACAAGCTGCAAAAAAAGACAATCTACTCTATGAACTTTTGGCTTTAACAGATGCCTTAAGAGTTGGTAAATCCAGAGAAACAAAATTTGCTTTTGATGAAATAAAAAAACGGATTGGCTAATGGCTAAAATCGCTGAGATAAACATTGCTGCCGTTAAAAAAGTTGCACAAGCACTTGAAAATCTTAACGATAATGTTGCATATGTTGGAGGTGCCGTGGTCAATATATATGCTGATGATCCTGCTGCTGGTGAAGTCAGGCCTACAAAAGATGTTGATATTACTTTGGAAATCGCATAAGCTTAATGAAACCCTGACAATAAAAATACTGTCAGTTGCATTTTTTCTGGCTTCAAAGTTTACAGCCTATCATGATAGAGGCAAAGATCCACGGACCAGCTATGATTTTGAGGATATCATTTATGTACTTGATAACCGTGTAAATCTTGTGAATGATATATTAGAAGCACCAAAAGATGTTCGTAAATACTTGATAAATGAATTTATACGACTGTTTGATAAGGAAATGGAGGAGGGTATATTGTGTCATTTAGAACCTGAAACACAATCAGAAAGGGCTAAATTACTAAAATCCAAATTGTTGGAGATTATCAACAAAGGATGATTCTAAACTTTTACTAAGGTCAAACATCCGCTGGATGATTTTGCCAGGTTGTTCGGTGGCGGTACCGATATAGGACTGCTGCACAGCCATTATATCTGATTTTAGGTTAACCAGCGGAGCTGGGCGCAAAGCTGATGAATAAATTATGCCGGAAATTTGCTTTTTTTTTGCGTTACATTGAACGAAAACTACGGGTGAGAACTGGAATAAAACTTTTTGCAGGTTGGTGTAAACGGAATATAAAAATTAATTGTTCTACTGCAGAGCATTGAGTAATGCATTTTAAATATGTTTTAGGATAGCCAACCGGCTATTAAAAATAATGACGAATTATAGGACAAACGGGGAGGAGGTATCTGGTTCCAGGTTACCAGCGCCCGGTATAGGATATTGATATTCTTTCAACTTAATAAACCCTTACCGCCGTCAGTCAGACTTATCAAGCTGATTAACTTTTTTATGGTGCTATTTCATTGCACCAATAATTATAACCTATAATTCCTCTATTTTCTTAACTTGTAAGAAATTGATTAAAATCTTTATATGAACCGGATTAAAATTTTCATCCTGCTGCTATTTTTTATACAGGGATGTACCCATAACAGAT
>JADFQJ010000086.1 GCA_022561875.1 Bacteroidota bacterium
AATCGCAAAAGAACGATCCTGAACCAGACAGGAAAACTATCAAAACCAGGAAAGGAACAAATCTTCCTGCGTATCGGGGATATGAAATGGTTGCGGAAAATACAATTTCGTGAGATTGAAGGACTTATCATTAATCTGCCTGAAGGAGCCTGGGAAGAATTTGATACATCAACATATTTCCTGAAGAAAAACGCAGAGAAAATATGGATCGAACTTCCCTCCTTTATTCCGGAAAAAAAGGCGCCCTATTATCAAAATCTTATACATAACCTGTTGAAGCAAAACTTTAACCAGTTTATGCTTGGTCATCTCTCACAGAGAGTTATTATTCCTGCAAACGCACTTTGTTCGACAAACGAAAATGTATATGCTTTTAACGATGCAGCTATCAGTTTTCTCAGGGAGCAGAACATTAAAAATTATATTTATCCGCTGGAGAACGACTTTGAAAACCTTGATCAGCTTAAACAACGCGATGGCATAGTACCAGTTTATTTCCACCCCCGCCTCTTTTACAGCCGTATGCCTGTCAGTCCGGATACCAGGAACGGTAATGATTTCATAGATGACCGGGGGGAACATTTCCGCAAGTTTGTGCGTAACGGTATGACCGTCGTGGTGCCAGCTGACCCTGTTTCCCTTCTGCAATACAAAAGTAAACTTACCTCCAAGGGTTTCAGGAAATTCCTTATCGACCTGAGTTTTGAAAAACCCTCAGGAAATGTCCTTCAGAAGCTGATAAAAAGACTCAAACGCTCTGAGCAGGTGCAACCTTCAACTAATTTTAATTTTGTAAAAGGGTTGAAGTAAAGAAAGTTACAGGTTACGGGTAAAGTTATAAGTTAAGAAATATGCTGGATCATTGCGAACGTAGTGAAGCAATCTACCCGGGTTTTTCGTAAAGCTCATGAAAGTTCTTTTTTTGGGGGTTCCGGTTTTTCCCGGGAGATTGCTTCGTCGCTATGCTCCTCGCAAAGTCATGTTTTACTCTATAAAAGCGTGCAAGCGATAGCGAGTACTTGACGCGACCGAAGAGAGCGAATGACCCCGAGGAAATATTGCCTTGCAATTTCACGGGGTAAACACGAGCATAACGAGTACTTTATAGTCCTCCTGAGGCATTTTTACAAACAAAGGTGATTATACATATGTAAACGGCGATTTGTTCTTATATGGACTTATTTCGCCCTAAAACGAAGGGTTTATAGTTACCCGGGGATTTTCAATGCGCCAATAATGTCCTTAACATCTGTAATATCCTTTTCAACAAGATAATCTTCAATACCCTTAATCACTTCCACAGTAACACGGGGATTGATAAAATTAGCCGTTCCGATCTGTACGGCAGTTGCACCCGCAAGCATAAACTCGATAGCATCGGTTGCATTCATTATACCCCCTATCCCGATAACAGGGATCTTCACTGCGTTATATACTTCCCATACCATCCTGAGTGCAACAGGTTTAATTGCCGGTCCGGACAGACCGCCGGTAACTGTTGCCAGTACCGGCTTTTGCTTTTCCGCATCGATAGCCATTCCAAGCAGGGTATTGATCAGAGAAACAGCATCAGCGCCGGCGCCTTCAACTGCCCTGGCAAATTCGTATATGGAAGTAACATTAGGGGAAAGTTTTACAATAAGTGTTTTATGATAGGCTTTTCTGACTGCTGTGGTTACTTTAATTGCTGAGGGGCAGTGTGTTCCGAACACCATCCCTCCTTCTTTAACATTCGGGCAGGATATATTCAGTTCGATGGCAGGTATCTTCTCCAAATCGTTTAGCTTTTCAGCAACCATCACATATTCTTCGATAGTTGACCCGGAGACATTAACAATGATGTGGGTATTATACTGTTTGATCCCAGGGTAGATATCACTGATAAAATAATCGATCCCTTTGTTTTGGAATCCCACCGAATTGAGCATCCCCGAAGAAGTCTCCACCATTCTTGGGTACGGATTTCCTTTACGGTTGCTTCCGGTTGTGCCTTTTACAAAAACAGCTCCCAGCTTCCCTAAATCTATAAAATCCTCATACTCCTTACCGTAGCCAAAACAGCCCGATGCAGCCGTAACCGGATTTTTAAAATGTAAATCGCCGATACAAACCCTTAGATCTGCCATATCAACTCCTTTGTATTAAAAACCGGACCATCAGTACAAACCAGTAAAATTCCTTGAACTGTTTCCTGCGCACAGCACAAACATGCCCCGAATCCGCAAGCCATAGTATTTTCAAGAGAGGCTTCGCAAGATATGTTTTTTTTCTCAGCCCATAAAGCCACAGCTTTCATCATAACATCTGGTCCGCATGCATAAACCATACTTATATCCAGGGTATCATTATGTAAAACAGGATGCTGAGTCACAAGCCCTTTCTCACCTGCGCCTCCATCATCCGTAGATATATACACTTCACCCAGCTTTCTGAAACGGTCGATATCCACCTGCAATTCCGAATTCCGGAAACCAAGAAGAAAAACTGGTTCTTTTTTCTGCTCTGTTAACCAGCGTCCCAGGAACATCAGCGGGGCAACACCCACGCCACCTCCAATCAGCAGGGCTTTTTCACTATCAGGCAAAGAGAATGAATTTCCCAGCGGGTAGATCAGGTTCAGTTTTTCTCCGTTTTTCAGTTCGGAAAGAGTCCTTGTCCCTTCACCAACTACCTGTATCAGAAGGTACAGGATGTTTTTTTCATAATTCACATCATAAACTGAAATGGGGCGTCTGAGAAAGGTATTCGGAGCATTATCCACCCTGACCTGCACAAACTGACCCGGTTTTATTTCAGGTAATTTTTTTTCATTTGCCAGGGATAAAACAAAATATTCCGTGTTAATTCTCCGGTTAGCTATTATTTGAAAGTCGTGGATATATTTTTTCATTTATTCAGTTAATGCCTTGATACAAGCACGTTAAATACAAACAAAATAAATTGGAATATTTCAAACCGATACAAAATTACTGAATTTCCAGTGGTTTTCAGGATTTTGCTGAAAAGAATTTGGAAAATTTGATGCAGAGTAAAGAGAGCAAAGAGCAGAGCGGAGAGCAGGGAGCGAATAGTGAATAAAGTTGAGGAGCAGTAATACAGTGTTAAAGTGTGAAGATCAAAGAGCCTAAGAAAGTTGAGTAGCAATGATAAAGTGAAAAATTATGTGATGAGGTTAATGGGTTAATGGTTAAGAGTTACGGGTTACGGGTTACTGGTAGGGTTAATAAGTTATAAGCTTGCCTAGTTTAAACCCATGAAATTCTTTTTATTTCATCGGGGAAGGAACATATTTCACTGTTGTTAAACGCTTGCTATGCTTGCACGGAGCTGTTTACTCTATGCCCTGTGCTCCAAGTTCTTCGCTCACAACTCACCGCTCATCTCTCACTGCTCCCTTTTCTTTACTTCTTACTTTCCTGCTTCTGTCTTCTCCGATGGTATATATTCAGTAAATGTTCGATCTGAATAGAAAACAAGTACTTTGACAATCACTTTTCCATCTGTTTTTATCTTTACATCAGACACATAAGGTATGGGATCCGGTTCGGATTTAACCTCATTTGTTTTAATGCCTTCTATAACAGCCGGTTCCTTGTCATCATTAACAATCTTATCAGCTGTTCTGTACATTTCACCACGTCCGAGAATTAACCATTCCGGATTAATTTTTTCAAATTTCTTAAGAATCTCCTGTATAAAATCAAAACCAGGTTTATTCCGTCCTGACAGGATATGTGAAATACTTGAAGGTCTGTATCCTACGATTTTTGCGAATTGTGAAGACGTAAGTGCTTCTTCACCAAGCAATAACCTTAATCTTTTGTCAATTTGATCTTCCATATGTTACAAATGTAATAAATATTTCTTTAACATATGTGAATTAATATATGTTACATATGTGAATTGGTATAATTTAAGGGGTTGTGTTCTTTTTTAAATTCACCTTAATATAAAAATAATGTTAATGCTTCTTTATAAACACTTTTTCCTTATCTGTTCTATGTTTAAACCAACTCTAAAGACTCAGTAACCGGGTAATATGATAAAAATCCACTTGTTTTTTATTGCTTGTAGTATCACTTTATTGTAAAATCGTATAAGCCTGATATTCAACTATATATAGTACAATAATGCATTAATATTCACAATAATGTAACATTTTTTACTATTTTATTCGTCTGATACTACATATAATAGCTTCATAAACCCTGATTACATGATATATATGTTTTAAATGAATTTTTTTATTATTTGTGTTACATATGTGAATAACAAACCTTTAAAAATATTATAATAACACTACATATGTGATTATTTATGATCAATAACATTACAAATGTGAATATAATAAAAATTACTTAGCATATGGGATTAGCCATTTCAGGAATTCTGAATTTATGACACTGAATAGTTACGAATCAGCTATTATTTCTAAATTAGCGGTCAAAAAAAACATAAAAATGAAAAAGATAAGGATTAAACTTCACTGGCAGATATTCATTGCCCTGGTACTGGGAGTGGTCTTTGGACTGTATTTAAAAGAACATGTGGATTGGGTTGAGTGGATAGGAGAAGTTTTCCTGAGGGGTCTGAAAATGATCATTATACCGATAATCCTTACCTCAATCATATCGGCTATCGCAAATATTGGCTCAGCCGGCAATATCGGGCGACTGGGCTTAAAAACCATTATCTATTATATAACCACCAGCATTCTTGCGATATTAACCGGACTTGTCCTTGTTAACCTGATCAGGCCGGGGGAAGGCGCTGAACTGGGATTAATCATTGATGTTGAAGGTTTTGCCCTTGAGGAGAAGAGTCTTGGCCAGATTTTCATAGAAATGATCCCTGTCAATATATTCAAGGCTATTGTTGAAGGAAAAATGCTTTCTATTATTTTGTTCGCTTTCCTTTTCGGATTTGTTATCACCCAGATCAACAACAAGCAGAAGGAGACGCTCACCGACTTCTTCAATGCCGCATTTGAAGCAATGATGAAACTTACAATGATAATAATCAAGCTTGCCCCCCTGGGGATCTTTGGTATCATTGCCGGAGTGGTTGCCCAAACCGATAACCCGGCTGAACTGGCGCTTAGTATGGGTGGGTACATGATCACTGTTATTGTGGGTCTGATGATTCATTGTTTCATAACCCTTCCACTGATCCAGCTGTTACTGGCAAAAGTAAATCCCTTAAAGCATTTCCAGGCAGTATCTACTCCCCTGCTGACCGCTTTTTCCACTTCATCAACCATGGCTACGCTTCCCCTGACCCTCGATGCAGTTGAACATAACGATGGTGTTTCCCGGAAAATAACGGGTTTCACCCTGCCACTCGGTGCAACGGTCAACATGGACGGAACAGCACTATATGAATGTGTTGCAGCCGTATTCATTGCCCAGGCATATGGTCTGGACCTCAGCTTAACTCAA
>JADFQJ010000046.1 GCA_022561875.1 Bacteroidota bacterium
TGGGAAAGTCTTGGATCGGGTGTGCTTGGCAATAGTACGCCTACGGTTTTTTACCGTGGCGACTATCTTGAAGCTCCTTTTTCAGACGAATATTATCCTGTAGCACTGGCTGAAAAGATATATGATGATGAGATAAATGACACTTCGGTAGCTGACCTTGTGGCAAACTTCAGCAGCGGAGCAAGCTGGTACTATGGTACTGATGGTAATTGTCCTGACGACAGGTATGATCTTGTTTCAACTGTTTTGCATGAAATTGCCCATGGACTTGGTTTCATCGGGACTATGAGTACAATAGGAGATTCACTTGGAGCATGGGGTTTTACAAGTGGAAAAACTATAACATACGACCATTGGATAGAGAATGGCAGCGGTCAGCGAATGATGGATACATCCATTTTTGATAATCCTTCTGTTGCTTTACTGGATGAGTTTACAAGTGATGACCTGTATTATAACAGCGTAATCTCTGTCCTGAATAATGCCGGGTACCGGCCCAAATTATACGCCCCTTTACCCTATGACGACGGCTCCAGCATCTACCACCTGAACGATGTTACCTATCCGCCGGGGTCAGGCAATTCCCTTATGACCCATTCTGTAAGTTTTGGAGAAGCAAACCATAACCCCGGTTCCATTGTTATGGGTATGTTCGCCGACTGGGGATGGATACATACATGGTTTGATCATGACCCGTTGAAAGATACAGAAGACCGTTCACAACCGTTCACTGTAGTTTCAAAGATCACCAGTGATACAACCTTTAATGAAGATACTACTTTTGTTTACTATTCACTCGATGGTTTTGCTTCTTATGATTCTGTTAAACTAATGCCGACAGCCAACCCGGATGAATTCTCAGCCAATATTCCGGTGCCGGCTATTGATACGACAATTCAGTATTACCTGAGCACGTATGATTATTTTGACCGCCATTATACATATCCGCCTTATGTACCTGATATTTATTTCAGTTTCTATGTCGGACCGGATACCATTAAACCTGTTATTACACACGTACCTGTTGAGTATACTCTTGTTAGCAATGATTCCCTGAAATTCCTGGCAACTGTTACCGATAATATTGGGATCGATTCGGTTTATATTGAATACTACATTAATGAAACGGGACAGGAGCCGGTTACTTTGAAATATGATACACTCAATAAATATTCAGGTTATCTTGTCTTTCCGGGAGGAACACTGCAAATGGGTGATTCGATCCTTTACCGGGTGGCAGCTGTTGACAGTTCCCAGAATGAAAATATAGCATATAATCCGGCTGGAAGTTACTATAAAATTATTGTAGACGAGATAATGGAAGTTCAGGATGCATACCAGAATGATTTTGATACGGAATCAAACGATTTTCTGTTTACAGGGTTCAGTATAACCTCCTCCCAGGGGTTTAGTGACACTGCCCTGCACACTTTCCATCCTTATGAGAGTCCTGACCAGGATAATGAAACTATTGAATACACTGCACAACTGAAAATACCCATTCACCTTAAAGATACAGGCGCATATATGAGTTTTAAAGAAATAGTGCTTGTCGAGCCGGGTGAGGCAGGTACAAGTTATGGTGATGCAGAGTTCTGGGATTATGTTATAATAGAAGGCTCGAAGGATGATGGAAATAGCTGGAGCGCTTTAGAGCAGGGATACGATTCCAGACGGGAAGGCTTCTGGTTAACAAAGTATAATAGTTCAATGTTAGGAATGGATTCCAAAGCTGTTGGTACACCCGACCTGTATCAGTATCACCTGGTTGATTTACTTCAGAATGGTAATTTTACAGGCGGTGATACCATTTTGATTCGTTTCCGCTTGTTTTCCGATCCCTATGCTCACGGATGGGGCTGGGCTATCGATAATCTGAAGATACAAGGTGATGTTGCTCTGGGTGAGAAGAAGATTATTTCTCCTGAGGACTTCCTTATTTATCCAAACCCAACGACCGGATCATTTACAGTTGCAGGAACATTCGATCATCCTGTAAAAAGCTTGAATTTTATTATTACTGATCTGGTTGGCAGGCAATTATTGTCGAGAGAAATAAAAATTGACGGGAACTTTTTCAATGAACAATTCAGTCTGTCTGACCAACCCGTTGGCTTGTACCTGATAATAATCGATGCTGATAATCAGAGGATCGTACGTAAATTGCTCAAATCGAGATAGGATAGGAAGAGTGGAAAGTTAAAAGTTTGTAAAGTTAAAAGTTTGTAAAGTTCCATGCTTACTTTTAACTTTTTACTTTCAACTTTTTACTCTTTGGATTTTTTTAGCCAGAGCTATTAAAATGAGTAACTTTGGCACGCATAATTTTTTAAAAAACAAAATAATGAGTATTTTCAGTAAGACTATTGGGAGGGTATTTGGTAGTAAATACGAAAAAGACCTGAAGTCGGTTGAGCCTTATGTTGAAAAAATAAAGGAAGAATATAAGAAGGTTGTATCATTAACAAACGATGAACTGAGAGAGAGAACGTTGAGACTTAAAGAAAGTATTCTTAAAGGAATAAATGATGAGGAAGCTGAAATTATTAGCTTACGCGAAAAAGCAGAAACGGAAGAGGATATCGTAGAGAAGGAAAATATTTACGAAACTATCGATAAGAAAGAAGAAGAGATTTTGGAAAAACTTCAGGATATTCTGGATGAACATTTGCCTGAAGCATTTGCTGTAATGAATGATACAGCTAGACGTTTCAAAGAGAATGATACTATTGAAGTGACTGCGACAGATTTTGACAGGAATCTTGCTGCTGAGTGTGAATATGTTGATATTAAAGGTGATAAAGCAATTTTTAAAAATTCATGGATAGCCGGGGGGAATCGGATTACCTGGGATATGATACATTATGATGTTCAGTTGACCGGTGGGGTCATTCTGCATCAGGGCAAAGTGGCAGAAATGGCAACCGGTGAAGGGAAAACTGTTGTGGCTACATTGCCTGTGTACCTTAACGCCCTCAGCGGAAGGGGAGTGCATATAGTGACAGTGAATGACTACCTGGCCAAAAGAGATGCTGAATGGATGGGACCTTTGTTCGAATTTCATGGATTATCAGTTGATTGCATTGATAAACATCAACCCAATTCAACAGCCAGGAGGAAGGCATATAAAGCGGATATTACTTACGGAACCAATAATGAATTTGGATTCGATTACCTGCGTGACAATATGGCCATTAGCCCTGATGACCTGGTACAGCGTAAGCATTATTATTCTATAGTTGATGAGGTTGACTCGGTGCTGATTGATGATGCACGGACTCCTTTGATTATCTCCGGTCCAACCAGGCAAGCAGATACCCAGGAGTTTGATGAGTTGAAACCAAAAGTTGAAAAGCTCGTTAATGCTCAGAAAAAGCTTGTTACACAAATATTGGCCGACTCAAAGAAACTAATACGGGAAGGGACTAATGAAAAAGGAGGATTATTACTTCTTCGTGCTTTTAAAGGGTTACCTAAAAACAATGCGCTGATAAAATTCCTTAGCGAAGAAGGGAATAAAACCCTTATGCATAAGACTGAGAACTTCTATATGCAGAATAACAGTAAGGAGATGTATAAAGTTACGGATGAGCTATATTTCATTATTGATGAGAAGCAGAATTCCATTGAACTTACTGAGAAGGGTATTGACCTGGTTACCACATCATCAGAAGATGCAACCTTTTATATTCTTCCTGATGTAGGTTCTGAGATTGCAGAAATTGAAAAGTCGGAAATAAAACCGGAGGAAATGGTTAAACTGAAAGATAAATTGCTGCAGGATTATGCAATTAAATCCGAGAGAATTCATACCATGAACCAGTTGTTTAAGGCCTATACGCTCTTTGAAAAAGATGTAGAATATGTGCTTATTGAAAACAAGGTTAAAATAGTTGATGAGCAGACAGGACGTATTATGGAGGGCAGACGATACTCAGACGGTCTGCACCAGGCCATTGAAGCTAAAGAAAATGTGAAAGTTGAAGCAGCAACGCAGACATTTGCAACCGTTACCCTGCAGAATTACTTCCGCATGTATCATAAACTGGCAGGCATGACGGGAACAGCTGAAACCGAAGCAGGAGAATTGTGGGATATCTACAAGCTTGATGTGGTTGTTATTCCTTCTAATGTACCGAGAATACGTGATGACAGGGAAGACCTTGTGTACAAAACAAAACGCGAGAAGTATAATGCGGTTATTGAAGATATCGTAGCGCTTGTTAAAGCCGGACGACCGGCATTGGTAGGAACAACATCTGTTGAAATTTCAGAACTCCTGAGCAGGATGCTTAAAATGAAAGGAATAAAGCACAACGTTTTAAATGCGAAATTGCACCAGCGCGAAGCGGATATTGTTGCAGAAGCCGGGAAAAGCGGTGTGATTACAATTGCTACTAACATGGCAGGACGTGGTACAGATATTAAGTTGTCGAAAGAGGTTAAAGAAGCCGGCGGTTTGGCAATTTTAGGTACTGAAAGACATGAATCAAGAAGAGTTGACAGACAGTTGCGGGGTAGGGCAGGAAGACAAGGTGATCCGGGTACTTCGCAATTTTTTGTTTCGCTTGAGGATGACCTGATGCGGCTTTTCGGCTCTGAAAGAATCGCAGGTATAATGGACAAAATGGGGCTCCAGGATGGTGAAGTGATACAACACTCTATGATCACAAAATCAATCGAAAGAGCACAAAGGAAAGTTGAGGAAAATAATTTTGGAATAAGAAAAAGACTTCTGGAATATGACGATGTGATGAACTCACAACGCGAAGTGATATATAAAAAGAGACGCCACGCATTATTGGGAGAACGTTTGAGTGTTGATATTGCCAATATGATGTATGATGTGTCGGAAAAACTTGTTGATGAGTATCATAGCATAGGGGATTTTGAGAATATTAATTTTGAGCTTATCCGCTCTTTTTCTATGGAATCTCCCATGAATGAACAGGAATTCATAAAAGCTTCTGCAGATGATGTTGTCCGGTCGTTGAATAAAATGGTTATCGAAACCTATAAGAGAAAAGAGGAAACAATAGCAGCCCAGGCTATGCCGGTAATTAAGGATGTTTACGAGAAACAGTCGCATGTTTATGAAAATATCGTTGTGCCGGTTACAAATGGTCAAAAAGTCTATCAGGTGATCACTAATCTTGAAAATGCTGTTAAAACCGAAGGGAAGGAGCTTGTTAAATCATATGAAAAAACAGTGATACTTGCAACTATTGATGAGGCATGGAAGGAACACCTTCGCGAAATGGATGAACTGAAGCAATCGGTACAGGCAGCAACTTATGAACAAAAGGATCCCCTATTGATCTATAAATTTGAATCTTTCGAGTTGTTCAAGATAATGATAAATATGGTGAATAAAGAGGTGATTGCAACCCTGATGAAAGGACAGATTCCTATCCGGGATCCTAGAGAAGTTCAGGAAGCCAGGCAGCGTAAACGTCTGGATATGAGCAAATATCGTGTTTCGAAAACAGGAGTAGATTCATACGGCGCAGGTTCTTTCCAACAAGGACAGCCTCAGGACAGGGAGGAAAAGAAATCGCAACCGATAAAGGTAGGCAAGAAAGTGGGACGGAATGATCCTTGTCCTTGTGGTAGCGGAAAGAAATATAAACATTGTCATGGTAAAGTTGGTGTTATATCAGATCAAATACCAACCCAGCCCACAGTATGATAAAAGCGAGGCTTTCAACTCCCTACACCACTCAACTAACTTAACTACTCAACTTCTCAACACTGCATCACAACAAATTAGCCGATAACTTCAACAGCTTGCTTTATCTGATTAAAAACCTGGCGTGAAACAGGAGTCAGGGGAAGCCTGAGTTGATTCTGAATGAGTCCCATTATGCTTAAAGTCGCTTTAATTCCGGCCGGATTACCATCGGTGAACAATAAACTTATCAGATCAACAAATTGATAGTGTATCTCACGTGCTATCCTGTAGTTATTTTTCAGTGCATTATTTATCATCTCCGACCATTTTCCCGGGTAAGCATTGGCAAGAACTGATATTACACCACTGCCTCCAATGGAAATAACCGGCAAAGTAATTGTGTCATCCCCTGAAATTACCTGAAATCCTGAAGGAACATTCTTAATGATCTGCATGATCTGTTCAAAATTACCGGATGCTTCTTTCACCGCAGCAATATTCCTGACTTCATTCGCAAGCCGGATGGTTGTGGCGGCTTCAATATTTACACTTGTGCGACCGGGAACATTATAAATGATTACCGGAACCGGGGAAGCGCCTGCAATGGTTTTGAAATGATCATAAATACCTGTTTGGGATGGCTTGTTGTAGTATGGTGCAACCGACAGGATCCCGTCAATACCTTCAAACCGGTTTTTAGTAATGTCATCAACAATTTCCCTGGTACAGTTTCCTCCCATGCCAACTACAACCGGAACTTTCCTGTTATTAACCTCTATTACATGATCGATAACAGCTCTTTTTTCATCTTTGGATTGAGTTACCGATTCTCCGGTAGTACCCAGAACAACAAGGTAATCGACACTATTGTCGATCAGATGTTCAACAAGCCGTCCCAGCGACAAAAAATCAATGCTTGAATCATTCTTAAAAGGTGTTACAATAGCAACACCGGTTCCTTTGAATTTGTTCATAATAACTATTATATATTCATAAAATCCGGGGATAGCTCAGGCCGGTTGATCATCTCAAGATAATGTCTCACTTGTTCAATGAAGTATTTCAGGTCTTTATCTTTATTGATACTTATCATAAAGTCATAATAATTGTTGGGCTCTC
This sequence comes from Bacteroidota bacterium, assembly GCA_022561875.1. Taxonomy (GTDB): domain Bacteria; phylum Bacteroidota; class Bacteroidia; order Bacteroidales; family VadinHA17; genus JADFUQ01. The sequence goes on from JADFQJ010000046.1 coordinate 6,791, forward strand.
TGAATTTCCCGACTTTAAACCGCGACGGAGAGAGAGCCATAATGTAATTAAACAGATAATCATTGTTAAGACTGAAGTCGATCAATATATCAAATTTTTCCGTTAAAAACCTTTCAACCTCAGAATTCACAGGTTTCCTGTACCAGTTAAGTGATCTTTTCAGGAAATATGAAAAGTTCTTTTTCAGCAAATATTCATTTGGCACGTCTTTATTATTTACAAAGCCAAGAACTTTTACTTCCATTCCTATCCCTATCTCCAGGATATCTTTAATAAAACCGGAAACTTGTCTATAATCTTCTTGTTTGGTAGCATTGAAAATTATCCCGATTCTTTTGGCAGTTTTAAAGTTGTGAACTTTTATTATTCGTCTGAAATGTTTCAATTTCCTCTTTAAAACAAAATCACCAAAGGCAAGTTGTAATTTTAAAAATATTTTCACAATACAAGTATAAAAAATTGTTGTTTCATTATTGCCCTGTTGCCGATATTTTTTATTACTGAATCATTTTCATGAAATCATCTTCGCTGATAATAGCAATATTTAGTTTTTTTGCCTTTTCCCTTTTGCTGGGTCCCATATTTTTTCCTGCAAGAAGAAAATTGGTTTTGGAAGATAAGGAACTTGAATTTTTGCCACCGTTTTTCTCAATTATATCTTTAAGCTCATCTCTTGAATGATTTTCAAATGTCCCTGAGATAACAATGTTAAGTCCTTCCAGTTTGGAAGATCTCAATTCTTTTTCATCTTCGCTTAATTCAAATTTCAAACCATTTTTTTTTAGTCGGTTTATTATTCCACGGTTTTCAGTTTTTGAAAAGAAATCTTTTATACTTTGGGCTATACTGTACCCAATCTCGTTAATCCCCAACAATTCATCAAACCCGGCGTTCATAAGTGCATCAACCGACTGGAAGCTGTTTGCCAGGGTTTTGGCTACTGTTTCGCCCACGTACCTGATTCCCAAACCGAAGAGAACCCTTGAAAAAGGAACATTTTTTGATTCTTCAATGCCATGAATGATATTGTCTGCTGATTTCTCGGCAAAACGTTCTAAAAGAATAAGTTGTTCTTTTTTAAGTTTATAAAGATCGTCAATGCTTTTGATCAAACCGTTTTCATATAAAAGCTCTATAGTCTCTTCACCCAATCCATCAATATCCATTGCCTTACGACTTACAAAATGAATGATCTTCAATTTGATCTGTTGAGGGCAGCCTGTTTCATTGGGGCAGTAATGTTGAACTTCTTCTTCTTTCCTTATCAGGGCAGTGCCACATGCCGGGCATGTAGTCATGAACTCAACAGGTATTTGTTCCGGAGGGCGTTCAGTTTTATCTATACCTGTTATTTTGGGAATTATATCACCTCCTTTTTCAATAAATACTGTGTCGCCGTAATGCAGGTCAAGAAGCTTTATCTGATCGTCATTATGCAGGGTGGCTCGTTTAACAGTAGTCCCTGCAAGGAGAACAGGCTTAAGGTTTGCTACAGGTGTAATTGCTCCTGTGCGTCCTACCTGGAAGTCCACTGAAAGCAATTGTGTGACTGTCCGCTCGGCTTTAAACTTATACGAAATTGCCCATCGTGGCGATTTTGCAGTGAAACCAAGCTGCCTCTGATTGCGGTAAGAATTTACTTTCAATACAACACCGTCTATATCAAAAGGGAGATCCTGCCGTGCATTCTCCCATTTACTGATGAAATCAAATACTTCATTTATCCCTTTGCACTTTGTCATATGAGGTGATATTGAGAACCCCCAATCCTTTGCTCTTTCAAGGTTCTCATAGTGTGAATCGTAAGGAAGTTCATCACCCAAAAGATGATACAAAAAACAGTCCAGTGGTCGTTTTGCGACAACGGATGAATCAAGCATTTTTAATGTACCTGCTGTAGTATTGCGGGGGTTGGCAAAAAGGGTTTTACCTTTTTTTTCCATCTCAGCGTTAAGCTTTCTGAATCCCTCCCTGGACATAAATATCTCTCCTCTTATCACAAACAATGATGGATAATCGTCACCTCTGAGAACGAGAGGAATGCTTTTAATGGTTTTAACATTTGCAGTGACATCATCCCCTCGTAAACCGTCACCACGTGTTACGGCCTGTACCAACTTACCTTCATCATATAATAAACTTATAGCAGCGCCGTCATATTTCAGTTCACAAACATATTCGCGATCGTTGCCAATAATTTTTTTCACCCGGGTGTCAAAATCGTTCAACTCTTCCTGTGAATAAGTATTTTCCAGCGAAAGCATAGGATATTTGTGTTCTTTTTTAACAAATACCTGGTTCCTGTCATCGCCAATCCTTTGTGTGGGAGAATTCTTGTCATAAAATTCCGGGAATCTTTTCTCTAATTCAATTAAATCATTCAGCATCATATCATACTCAAAATCGCGGATCTCCGGCTGGGATAATACATAATAGTTATAATTATGCCGGTTAAGCTCTTTTCTGAGTCTGAAGATTCTTTCGCCTGCTTCCTTTTTGTTCATAAAATATTTTTTACCAAAAGAACTAATAAATCTATGAAAAATCCTTGAACCTGTTGTTAAGACTATTCATAATTTTATAAAATTACTAACAATATTAAAAGAATAAATGATACAACTCTGAATAAAAAAATGAATAGTATTGAAATTTTAAATGCAATATATTACATTTGTTACAGTTATGGTTCCGGATATTTTTTTTCAAATTATCCGGTGAAAAGGGAACCAGGTGATTTCTTTTTTAGAAAGATTCCCGGACAGTACCCGCTGCTGTGATCTCCCATGGATCTTAACTCTGAAAACCACTGTCCCGATTTATCGGGACGGGAAGGTAGCTAAGATCCGGAGTAAGTCAGAAGACCTGCCGTTGCTATTTCAATATTTATCAAAGTCTTCGGGGAAAAAGACTGGAGAATCTAAAGATCTTCCAATCCAGCTTTCCGGTACGACTTGCGAATATTGGTTGTTTAACAATCAATTTTTGTAATGTTTAACCAATTAAAATTTAAACTACATGAAAAAAATTAACATCATGCCGGGTATTTTGGTCCTTTGCACACTTATCATGTCCGGATGCGAAAAAGAAAAGGACAAAACAGATTTTATAACTTTTGAGGATTTTAGTTTAAGTCAGAATGGATACTGGAATGGTTCTGACGGATCAGGAGGATTTACCATAGGGAACCTGTTTTTCGGTAATTCATATAATCCTGATTATGAAAGCTGGACAGGATTTTCAGTAAGTAATCATACCGATACCGTTTCCCCCGGTTATACTAATCAGTATAGTGTTATAGCAGGTACCGGCGCCGGTGGATCGGAAAAATACGCGGTGTTTACAACCTATGTTTCCGATACTATTGTATTTACAGTTCCTGAAAGAGTTTCCGGGATATCTTTATGTAACAGCGCCTATGCATATTTGTCAATGTTGAACGGTGATGATTTTGCTAAGAAATTTGGTGGTGAAACCGGGGATGACCCCGACTGGTTTATGTTGAGTATTCAGGGAATTAATGAATCAGGGGAACTTGTGGGAACGGCTGAGATATATCTTGCCGATTTTAGATCCGGGGATAACAGCAAGGACTATATCTCTAATGTTTGGAATGAAATTGACCTTTCTGATTTTGGATATGTGAAAAAACTGGTTTTGAGTTTTTTATCATCTGATACCGGTCAGTATGGAATGAATACACCGGCATACGTTTGCATCGATAATATTAAAGGCGATAAAGATGAATAACGACTTTCTATAATGTACTTTAAATTCATATTGGTTTTTTCGTATACTCTGTTTCTTACAGAGTTTGCATGGGGACAATATGCTCCTCCGGCAGGAGAGGAAGGAAGTACTGCAACTTATATGGATAGCAGTATTTTCATAGGATGGGCAACGGATTGTTATGTTATCAGGGGACCAATGAACGCTTCAGATCCCGGTACAGGTCTGGCAACATATGGAATGCCTTCTGATGCCACAGGAAATGCAGGTGATAACAGGGTTGTAAGTCTGGGTGATGGCGGAATAGCGGTTTTAAGTTTTAATTATCCGGTTGTTAACAGGAACGGACCTGATTTTGCAGTTTTCGAGAACTCTTTTAGCGATTCGTTTATTGAACTGGGGTTTGTAGAGGTAAGTACTGACAGTGTCAGTTTTGTCAGGTTTCCTGCCGTGTCATTAACACAGTCAGACAGCCAGGTGAATGCATTTGGGAACATGGATGCAACATTGATATATAATCTTGCCGGAAAATACAGGGCCGGTTACGGAACTCCCTTTGATCTGGAAGATTTGATTGATTCCGTAAATGTGGATATTTCAGAGATCAATTTTATAAGGATCATAGATGTAACCGGAAGTATTATCGATTCTCTGGCTTCTTATGATTCAGAGGGTAATAAGATCAATGATCCATGGCCGACACCTTTCGAAACCGGCGGATTCGATCTGGATGCGATAGGTGTGATCAATTCAACGCAAGCAACCGGTTTCAGGCAGGATTTAACAGAGTATGGGATGATTAAAATATATCCCAATCCATGTAACGGATACTTTATGCTCTCTACAGGAATAAAGGAAAAATATTGGGTCGAGTTATTTGATCTTTCAGGGAGAAGTTTATACCGCATTATGGCCTGTGAGGAAAAAATAAAAGTCGATCTGGAGGGATTACCGGAAGGGGTCATTCTGGTAAGAGTTGTTACAAAAAAGAGAGTTACAACGGTTAAAGTGTTTAACATCAAAACAATGAAATAACCTGTACAGTTAAAAAAGAATGGCTTATTTGGCAAAACATAAAAAAGGAATTCTGATACTGCCTTTTCTGTTGTTAATGCAGTGGTCCTCTTTTTCTCAAGGTTTGAACGATACTCTTGAGATACAAGAGGTTCGTGTAAATTACAGTAGTGTTTTATCAATGACAGCATACAAGAAAACCCGTATTGATTCATCTATTATTGCAAAATACCACAGCAGGAGCCTTTCTGAGCTTTTGGCTGAGAACACTCATCTCTTTATTAAAACCTATGGACAGGGTGGACTTGCAACATCGTCCCTCAGGGGAGCAAGTGCATCACATACAATGGTAATCTGGAACGGGGTGAACATAAACTCATCTATGCTGGGACAGCTTGATTTTTCCCTGATCCCTGCTTCGTTTCTTGATGAAGTGGAAGTTTTCTATGGTGCAGGATCAATTCGCGATTATAGCGGCGCACTGGGTGGAAGTGTACATCTTATTAATGAACCTGACTGGGCTAACCGGCTAAATATAGAATTATCACAGGAGTTGGGTAGTTACCATACAAAAAAAAGTTTTGTAAGTGGTGCATTTGGTAATTCCGTATTCCAGTCGCAGACACGCTTGTTCTACCATGCCTCAGAGAATAATTTTAAATTTTTAAATAGAGAAATCTCCCAGGATCCTGTAATTCAGGAAAGGAAAAATGCATCGTTCAGTCAGGGGGGGATTATCCAGGAGTTTTACCTGCGCCCTTCATCGAGTCATTTCCTCATTGCCAGAATATGGTATCAATCAAGCCTCAGGAATATACCGACACCGATGGTCGTTACACATGTTGATGGTAACGAAAAGCAGAAAGATAATTTTTTACGCAGTCAGGTTAACTGGAAATATTATAATAAAAAGATTACTGTTAATACCACCGCTGCATGGTTATATGATTTTTTGAACTACAGGAATCGTATTGCCGGCATTGATTCGGATAACCTGACTCAAACTATTACCGGGAGAACGGATATTTCTTATAAACTTTTTCAGGATATTAAGCTGAATTCAGGAATATCGTATAATTATAATCACATCGTATCAGCGAATTATCTGAAACCGGCTGAGAGAAAACATATCTCTGCCTATTTCATTGTTAAAAAAGATATTAAACAGCGGTTGAATATATATATGATGGCCAGACAGGATATTTATAATGGTAAAATGATACCATTAATCCCATCGTTGGGAATTGATTTAAAGCTATTAAGGGACACGGATCTGCATTTAAAGGCAAATATTTCAAGAAATTACCATAAACCAACCTTGAACGACCTGTATTGGTACCCTGGAGGAAATTCTGAACTGGATGAAGAAAAAGGTACCTGTAGTGAGCTAAGTATCGATTATTCAGGTAGTTCGGGAGGAATATTTTCTTATCAGGCAGGAGTAACAGCTTACAGATCAAAAATTGACAACTGGATACAATGGCAACCGGGCGAATACAGATACTGGGTGCCGGTTAACCTGAAAGAAGTATTGTCGAAAGGAATAGAATCCTTTCTCAGTTGCCGCTTAAGCCATACCAGATTCTCAGTCTCTCTTAGAGCAAACTATGCCTATACATCGGCAACAAACATGAAAACTTCCGGCTCCTCAGATATGTCGGTGAATAAACAACTGGTTTATGTTCCCATACATCAGGCTAATGCACATATCAAAGTTAACACCGTGGCATTTATGGTCAAATATTCATATAGCTATATTGGAAAAAGGTATGTTAGTTCAGATAATACGCAATATTTGCCTTCATACCAATTGGGCGATCTTTCCATCTCATATACTTATAAAAAAGGTAGCCGGAAAGCAGAATTTAACCTGTTAATTGAGAATATATGGGATATTGATTATCAGGCTATTGCATATCATCCTATGCCTGGGCGAAGCTATTTTTTGGGTATTAGATATTTTTTCAAGAAGGCTGAGGCTTCCAGAAGAAGATAAGAAAAAAGAATATGGATTGTGGAGTATAGTGTGATGGAAGAATTACAGATGACAGATGAGTAAATTCTGAAAAAACAGGAAACCAGAGTTAAGGATCAAAACAAACAGAACCCTAAAATTGAAATATATAAATAAAAATAAACTATGAAAATGACAAAAGCCAAATTACTGAAAACATGCCTTCTGATTGCCGGTATGTTGTTCATCGTTGGTTGTGAACAGGGAGAGACCATAGCGCCGGATAATGGAAATAATAATATTCCGAGGTCATTCAAACCGGGAGTGTTTATTATTAATGAGGGGAACTTTGGTTGGGGTAACGGATCAGTTTCCTTTTTTGATCGTGCTGATTCGAAGGTGTATAACCACCTGTTTCAGAAAGCTAACGACCGGGCGCTTGGGGATGTTCCTCAATCAATGTTTATCATGGACAGTCTGGGTTTTATCGTTGTAAACAATTCAGGGAAAGTTGAGGTAATTAATATGGAAAGTTTCATCTCAGTTAATACCATAACCGGCCTTACATCACCCAGATACTTTCTTCCTGTATCTGAATCAATTGCGTATGTTTCTGATTTATACAGTGGTTCGGTTACACTGGTACGCCTTGATGATTTTACCATTATCAAAACAATTGAAACAGGAATGTCGACAGAGCAAATGATAAAAATCGGTGATGAGCTATTCGTGGCAAACTGGTCGGGCGGGAATAAGATACTGGTTATTGATATTGTTGAGGGAAAACTTGTTGATACTATTGCTGTGATTATGGAACCAAACAGCATGGTATTGGATAAACACCGGAAATTATGGGTTTTGTGCAGCGGGGGGTTCCTAAATGAGGAAATGCCGGGCATAATACGAATAGATCCTGTTACCAGGGAAAAAGAGAAAACATTCAGGTTCAGCATGCTGGAGTCGTCCCCTTCGCATCTTTGTATTAACGGATCAGGCGACACACTATATTATTTGAATAACGGAATATTCCAAATGCCGGTGACAGAAACGGAGATCCCGTCTGATCCATTAGTGCAGAACGGAAAACTGTTTTATAGTATTGGGATCGATCCCGAAAGTGGAATTATTTATGCTGCTGACGCGATCGACTATCAGCAAAAGGGAAAAGTATTCAGATATATGCCTGAAGGAGCTTTGAAAGATTCGTTTGATGTTGATATTATTCCCGGCTCTTTTGTGTTTAACCGGTAAACTATTTCTTGTAATGTCAGAACACCCGTAACCTGTACCCCGGAATATGAAATTTTATAGTAAATTAGGCAGCATAATGTTATTACAACAGACTCCTGTGAATTGTATAAAATCAAAACCTGTTTCATTAATAATAATATTCTTGTTTGTATTATTCCGTCCGGGCTATGGACAGATAAACTATCCGGGATCGCCGGCAGGAACAGATCATATTAACGTGCCTTTTATCAAATTACCGGGTGTCGACAGAGAGAAACTGATTAATATCGACGAGCAGGAAAGATTGATAACCGGTAAAAAAAGTCTGAGGTTTGGAAAGATCATTTCTGTAACTCTGGGTATTGATAATTCAGGTGTTTTTCAGTCGTTTAACGGACTTCAGGTTTGGAGAATCGGGTTATGGTCACCGGATGCCAGAGGATTGGGACTGATATTCGACCGGTTTGACCTGGTTGATGGCGAAAAGGTTTTTATTTATTCCCCCGGAAAAATGCAGGCGCTTGGAGCTTTTACCGCCGCTAACATGAATAAAAACAAAACACTGGCTGTAAGACCATTGACAAATGATTCAATTATCATTGAATTTCAATTCAATATTAACAGGAAAGATGCTTTGCATATCGGGTCAGTGGTTTATGATTATCTGGGAATATACAATGCTATTGCTGCCAAGGATGGATTTTATAATGCTTCCGGACCGTGTAATATCGATATTAATTGCACTGAAGGGCTGGATTGGCAGAGTGAAAAGAATGCAGTTTGCCGGGAAATCATATATAAACCTGATCAAGGTTATTCGGAGCTTTGCACAGGTGTGCTTCTAAATAATACTTCGGAAACGGATGTGCCTTACCTTTTAACATCAAACCATTGTATTGAAAATAGTTCACATGCTGAGAATACACTGTTTGTATTTCAATATGAAAGTCCTTATTGTGAGGGTCCGGATGGATTTGTGATAAAATCAATCTCCGGGTCAGACCTGAAGGCAACATCTACGAACCTGGACTTTACGCTTGTTGAATTGAGCAAGATACCTCCAATTACATATAATCCGATCTATGCCGGATGGAGTAACCGGTTTTTTCAACCGGAAAACTCTGTGTCAATCCATCATCCAAACGGAGATGTTAAAAAGATATCTGTTGATAATGATCCTGCAATGGTGGCAAGTTATTCAACATTCGATGATGATGCATTCTGGAATATTTTGCAGTGGGAAATCGGAACAACCGAGGCAGGTTCATCCGGGGCTCCGCTTTTTGATCAGGATCACCGGGTCACAGGCATACTTTCAGGAGGTGATGCGAGTTGCGGGGGCTCGGTTAACGATTATTTTTTAAGATTAGCCAATGCATGGGCTGATTATAGCTTGCCCGAGGAACAACTTAAATTCTGGCTTGACCCGGAAAATTCCGGTGCAACCTTTGTTAATCGACGCGATCCATATGCAGAAGCTAAACTGGGTTGTGATACTGTTTCAAATATTTCAATTGCAGAAAATAAAAAAATATATTCTTATATTAACCCTGACAGCGGCACTATTACAGGACATAACACGGGTTTATTTAAACAATATGCGGAAAAATTTATTATTGTCTCAGAGAAAAATATTACAGGAGTCCGCCTGAATGTGGCAAGAGCGATCTGGTCAGACGATTCGGACAGTGTACAAATAAAAATTTGGTACGGAACAAACCAGCCGGGACAACTGCTGTATGAAAAAACAATGCAGATAAAAGTTTTTGTCGATTCAGCATATAATTTTGTTGATTTCGATTCAGTGATCAATGTAACATCTGATTTTTATATCGGTTATGAGATCTCTTATAATCCGGGATTTTCTGCTTCAACGCAATTTGCAGTGTTTCATGCAGAAGAGAGAGGTGTTGAAGAAAAAAATACAGCGATGGCTTCCGATGGTGGTGATTGGTTTGAATTTCCGGATATACCTCAGATAGCTATTAACACTTCTCTTGATCTGCAACCTGTTATTTGTGACGAGATACCCTCTCTTGGTGTTGAGTTGCCGGAAAGAGAGAATGATCTTAATATCGTGGTTTATCCTAATCCGGGTCGTGGTTTGGTCACTTTATTTCCAGACGGATTTAACAACAGCCTTGTCCGTGTACAAGTATATAATATGGCAGGATATGTTCTGAAAGAATTCAATTTTGAATTTACAGGAGACAGAATTGATCTTGATCTGACGGGAATGGCAACCGGACTATATTTTATCAGGATAAGCCAGGGTACAATAACCGAAACACTGAAAGTTTCAATTATCAGGTAGGAATAATGAAGAGGTGAGAAATTATATTGCAGAAATAAAACACTCTATTCAACTTTTGTCCACAGTGAAATATGCTCCTTCCCCAGTGAAATACTTTCGTGCCTCAAATTTCACGGGGCAGGCGTCGCATTTCACGTGGCAAGCTTTTTTCTTTTGTTTTCTGTTTTTCAGTTTATCTGGATCAGGATGCAGAAACAGGTCGCATGATGCAAATTCCATTTTGCCGGAGAAAAAAGGAGAGGAGATTAATATTGCATATGCCAAAGGATTTAGAATTGTGGAATTTCCCGGGTACACAATGCTAAATGTGCAGAATCCCTGGCAAGGCGCTAAAAACATTTCCTATACCTGGTACCTGGTGAAAAGCGGTGACGATATGCCGGAAGAACTTTTAGGAAAAACCGTTATAAGGACTCCCGTAAAAAGAATTGTCTGCTTGTCAACTACCCATTTGGCTCTTCTCGAATTCGTTGATGAGATATCAAGCCTTGCAGGTGTGTCGAGCCCGCAATTTGTTACAAACCCGAAAGTTAAAATAGCTGTAAATAATGGAGATGTTATTGATGTCGGTTATGAAAAATACCTGGACTTTGAAAAAATCGTACAACTTGATCCTGATCTGGTTCTGGCTTATGGAATAGGCAGTGAAGTGACCGGGTATATGAAGAAGTTAGAAGAGGTTGGAATCGAGGTTGTATTAAATGGTGAGTACCTGGAAAAAGAACCTTTAGCAAAAGCTGAATGGGTCAGGTTTATTGCAGCTTTTTATAATAAAGAAAGTGTTACGTTGCAGAAATTTAATAAACTGGCTGAGCAATATAATTACTGGAAAGACAAGGCCTCTGAAGTAAAAGACAAACCTTTGGTTTTAAGCGGATTACCATGGAAAGACATGTGGTATGTGCCGGGTGGAGAATCGTTTGCTGCACAGTTCATTAAAGATGCCGGTGGTTCATATCTTTGGAAAGAAAACCAATCAACCGGGGCTTTGCCATTTGATCTGGAAGCGGTTTATGAAAAAGCATTGAAGGCTGATTGTTGGATCAACACGGGAACTGCTTCGAGTATCAATGATATTTTACGAGTGGACAAAAGGCTTGGTGAACTTGATGTGATTCAAAAAGGTATGGTTTTTAATAATAATGCAGTGGTTAATAAAAACGGGGGGAATGATTACTGGGAATCAGGTGTAACCAATCCTCATCTGATTCTTAAAGACCTTGTGAAAATATTTCATCCTGAATTATTACCGGATCATAAACTTGTTTATTACAAAAAAGTGGGAAAGTAAAAATTTTGATTGAACCAAAGAAAATTCAAAGTAGATTTTTAAGCCGGAAGAACATGCTGATATTTGGTGTGCTTCTGATTGCCCTTGTTTTACTATTCTTACTTGATCTGTTTCTTGGCTCTGTAAGGATCCCCTTCTCCGAAGTAATCAGGATAATGATCTCCGGGGAAGGTAAAGAGGAATGGGTTACTATTCTGTTTAAATTTCGTTTTCCGAAAGCTTTTACAGCTTTACTTGCCGGAATAGCATTATCAGTCAGTGGATTACAGATGCAAACCGTATTTCGAAATCCATTGGCAGGACCTTATGTATTAGGAATAAGCGCAGGTGCAAGCCTTGGAGTGGCAATCATGATGCTAGGTTTTTCCTCTCTGTTTTCCACTTCAAATTTCTTAAATATTGGTAACTGGGCAATTGTATCGGCTGCCTGGATCGGGTCAGGCTTAATATTGTTCCTGATATTGATGGTCTCTATGAGGGTTAGAGATATAATGACAATCCTGATCCTTGGTATTATGTTTGGAAGCGCCACAACTGCAGTGGTTAGCATCCTTCAGTATTTCAGTCACGAATCGGCTTTAAAAGCATTTATTGTCTGGACAATGGGTAGCCTGGGACATGTTTCCGGTGAGCAACTTAAAGTTCTTTCTTTTAGTGTGATTGTGGGTCTGGTAATTTCTTTTGCTTCAGTGAAACTGCTTAATGCACTTTTGCTGGGCGAAACTTATGCAACAAGCCTGGGACTTAATGTAAAAGCTTCAAGGATTTTGATCTTTGTGAGTACCAGCATTCTTGCCGGCAGCATTACTGCATTTTGCGGCCCTATAGGATTTATCGGGATCGCGGTTCCTCATATTGCCCGGATGATTTTCAATACAGCAGATCACCGGATACTGTTGAGTGGAACTTTGGTATTAGGCGGTATTCTGCTGCTCCTTAGTGATATTATAGCCCATGTTCCCGGATATGATACAATTTTGCCTATTAATTCAGTAACTGCACTTGTTGGAATACCTATTGTAATATGGATAATAATACGTAACAGGAAGTACTCCGCTTTTTCATAAAATCAGTTGGCAGTACGCAGTTGGCAGTTGGCAATAAGATGTCATTCTTGCCAAAAAGATAAGAAAAAAATAAAAATACTCAAAAGTTAAAGCAATACGAATAAACCCTTTGTGAGTCTTAGTGACTTAGCCTGCCCCGTAAGGAGGAACGACTGTACCGGGGTGTTTTAGTGGCGTTTTTTTGATTTTCGGACAAATTGTATTTATTATGAGAAACAGAGAACCTGTTTTGTTAACGAATGAACTGGAAATTGGTTTTACTGTTAGCAAATATCGCAAGGACAGTGTATATTCCGGTATCAATATTTCTGCCGCCAACGGGGAACTTGTTGCTTTGATTGGGCAGAACGGGATAGGAAAAAGTACTTTGCTGCGAACGCTGGCCAACCTGCAGAAGGCATTGTCAGGGGAAATACTGATAAAAGATACTGAAATTAGTGAATATAAAAGAATTGAAATAGCCAGGATAATTAGTTTTGTTTCTACTGAACCTGTTCGAATTGCAAACCTGAAGGTTTTCGAACTGGTTGCATTGGGCAGGTTTCCACATACCAACTGGGCAGGAAGGTTAAAGCAGGGTGACAGAAAAGTGGTGCAGGAAGCAATCAGGTTGGTCGGACTGGAAGGATTTGAACAAAAACCTGTTTCTGAAATTTCAGACGGCGAGAGACAGAGAGCTATGATCGCAAGAACTCTGGCACAGGAAACCGGGATTGTGATCCTGGATGAACCTACTGCTTTTCTCGATCTGCCAGGTAAATATGAGATTATCCAGATTCTTAACGACCTTGCTTCCAATACCGGTAAAACTATAATCTTTTCAACACATGATCTGAATATTGCATTGCACCAGGCTGATAAAATCTGGCTTATGCTGCCCGGGGAAATTGTTGCGGGTGCGCCGGAAGATCTTGTGCTGAAGCCAAGGTTTGTTACCGACAATCTCGACGTACTTGCGAAGTTGGCGGCACGCACGGGGCGTTGTGCCGCTGTTGTGGGTTTCGTCGACCTCGATCGTGATCTGTACAACGCCGCGGCGGTATGCGCGCATGGCGAAGTTGTTGGCCAGTACCACAAGCGTCTGCTACCTAACACAGCGGTGTTTGACGAGGCCCGCTACTTCACCCCCGGCTACGACTCCGATCCGCTCGAGCTCTTCGTTATCGGTGGCGTGAAGGTCGGCATTTCCATCTGCGAAGATATCTGGAGCCCGTTTGGGCCCGTTGCCGAGCAAGCCGCGGCCGGGGCCGAGCTGAGTATTAACATCAATGGGTCACCATTCCGAGCTGGCAAGGGTGCCGACCGTGAGCGGAT
>JADFQJ010000087.1 GCA_022561875.1 Bacteroidota bacterium
AACAGTTAATTATTTACTACACAGGAGGTGTCCAAAATGAATGCAAATGTTAAACCTTCAAAAAGCTCTAAAAAGGGTGAGTACAATAAGGCGTTCTGCTGCAGCCTGCCAGTTGTACCAGATCGTAAACTTGATGAAAACATCAATACTAACCGAGAGTCTCTTATTCGTTATATAGAGAAGAAATGGGTAAATCATACGGTGCTCCATTATCACTTCCTGGAAGCTCCCGCGGAATGGCGAGGCGGCGACTCACAAAAACGCGTTGTGAGAGAATCCTTCAAAAAGTGGAAAGATCTCGGTATAGGACTGCAGTTTAAGGAAGTTGATAACTCGGCTGATGCTGAAATTCGCATTGCGTTCGAACCAGGAGAATCGTGGTCCTACGTAGGACGAGATGCGATAGATTTGGTACAGGACCCTAATGATCGAACCATGAACTTCGGTTGGGACCTGACTACACCTTATGGTCGTGACACAGCTTTGCACGAGATTGGCCATGCCTTGGGTTTTCCACATGAACATCAAAATCCAAATGCAGGCATCGTTTGGAACGAAGAAGCAGTCTATTCCTATTTTAGTGGAGCACCAAATTACTGGGGTCGAGACAAAGCCTTTTACAATGTTATTCGTAAAATATCACCCACAGCTGTGCAGGGGTCACAGTGGGACAAAAATTCAATCATGCATTATCAGTTTCCTTCTGGCCTAATCGTTATTCCTGAACGATACCAAAATCAATCACTTATCCCTGAGGTTGGTTTATCCAACATGGACATTGAGGAAGTTCGAAAATTTTATCCTGAAGATACCGAACAACAAATGCCAGAGTTAAAGCCCTACTTGTCGCAATTGGTGCAGATCAATTCAGGAGAACAGTTGGATTTTGTGATTCAACCACGCGTAAGTAGAAAATACACCATACAGAGTTTTGGTAACATGGATACTGTTATGGTGCTTTTTGAAGATGTTGATGGTGAACCGGTATATCTTTCTGGCGACGACGATAGCGCCACAAATTTTAACGCACGAATAGAGATGCGACTTTTGCGTGGACGAACCTATTACTTTCGGTTGCGCTTGTACTATGCAGACGCAACCGGGCAAGGTGCTGTTATGCTTTGGTAGTAAGCAGTTAAGAGACTGATCGCTAAATTTAATACGCTGGTGGATAAAACACATAACAACAGCTTCAACCCGGACGTAAAAAAGCAACGTTTCGCGCCACTTTTTTCCGCCGGTTAAGCTGGTCGTTAAACACTTTTCGACACCAAAATTATTGCCCGGAGAAGTAAGAAGAGGAAGCAGTGAGAGGTGAGAGGTGAGTTGTGAGAGCAAAGAACCTGTGGCATGGGGCGGGAGTGAAGATGAATCAGAAGTGATCGAAAAGGGAAAGATTTTGATCCATGGTGATGCTTTGCCCCGAAGGAAGCAGGTTTAAACGGATTTTAAAGTTTAAAAAAGGATTTTGCGAGAAGCGAAGCGACGAAGCAATCTCCCAAAAACAAACAGAATACCAGATAAATAGGCCATCATGAGCTTCACGAAAAGCCGGGAGAGATTGCTTCACTTCGTTCGCAAAATCCGTATACTTATTATGCTTAAAAGTGGACATAAAAAACCTTGTGCTTTGCTCATTCAGCCTTGAACTTTGAACTCTTCTTAACCCGTAACACGAAACACGAAACCCGTAACACGTAATTTATAGAATCCATTTTTACTTGGATATATGAGTATTATTCAGTAATTTGCAGTAGAATATATGCTATGAATTAAAGTGAAAGAATTAATATGAAATTAAATCGAAAAAAAGTATCAATTTCCCAATTTGTCAAAAATGATATTGAGGAAGTTGCTCATTTAAAAAAATCTGAAGCACTTTCATTTGTTTGGGAGCTTACGGAAGAGATTTATTCACTTACAAGGAGATATGATGTTAAATCAAGATTACAAAGAAATGTTATCTCTATTACTCGACAATAAAGTTGAATTTTTATTAGTAGGCGCCTATGCTTTAGCTGCTCATGGTTTTCCAAGGGCAACAGCTGATATAGATATTTTTGTAAAGCCAAATTCTGAAAATGCTTCAGTTTTATTTAAAACACTTGAAAAATTCGGTACGCCTCTTGAAAATATATCAACAGATGATTTTGCTCATCCTGGGATTATTCTTCAAATTGGAGTTGCTCCCCGGCGCATTGATATTATAACAAAAATTGACGGTCTGACATATGATGAAGCTTCTAAAGGAAAAGAAATCATCGAAATTGAAAGTCTGTCGATTCCTGTAATATCTAAGCAAAATCTTATTATCAATAAATTAGCAACTGGCCGTGAAAAAGATAAAATTGATGCCAGAAATCTTAAAAATTCATAACAAATAGTTGCACCTGATCCCACTGTTGGCAGGACAGATGAGCCAAACCATTATACACTCTTCGGCACCAAAATTATTACCCGGAAAAATCAATATGGAAAATCATAATTATGAGAATTGCGGTTTTCGTGCAAAATAAAACAATAATCCAAAATCATTTTTTTAATCATGCAAATCACCAGGTGGATCAAACGGGCTTCGGATATTATATTTATTGAAAAAGGAGTATTATATGGAATCCGTTTTTACTTGGATATATGAGTATTATATGATAATTTGCGAAAGAATATAATGTTATGTGCAATTAAAACAGATATTCCCTGTTATTCCCCAAATCTTAACAATCAGGGCTTTGGAAAATATGTTATCCTTGAAATTTTGAAGCTAATTTATTACTATAAACTCAAAATGCCAGCAGTTTTCCGAAAAATTAATTATTAAACGAAAGGAAGAAGAAAATGAAAAAAATGATGTGCCTTTTTACTTTAATTATTTTGATTATTGGCTGCGGCATTCAACCGGAAAATCTACTGTTACAAGAGTGGGACACACCATTCCAGACGCCTCCATTTGATGAAATTAAAAACGAGCATTTTATGCCTGCATTTATCGAAGCAATGAAAGCTGAAAAAGCTGAGGTTGAGGCGATTGTAAATCATGAAGAAGAACCGACCTTTAAAAACACTATTGAAGCATTGGAAAAAAGCGGAGAGCTGCTCAATAGAGTAAGCAGAGTATTCGGCTGCCTTAACGGCGCTAACACAAATGATGAATTACAGAATATATCAAAAGAAGTCGCACCATTGAGGACTAAACACAATGACGATATCAGTTTAAATGAAAAACTTTTCGCAAGAATAAAACAAATCTAT
This sequence comes from Bacteroidota bacterium, assembly GCA_022561875.1. Lineage (GTDB taxonomy): Bacteria > Bacteroidota > Bacteroidia > Bacteroidales > VadinHA17 > JADFUQ01. Next base: position 3,250 of record JADFQJ010000087.1, read on the forward strand.
GAAAGAAAAGAAAGTCTTGGGCTTACCCCTGAACAAAACATACTGCTGGAAAACTATTTTCTGCGTTTTGTCAGAAGCGGAGCTAATCTTAATGATGAAGATAAAGAAAAGTTAAGAAACATAAATGAAGAGTTGAGTAATCTTTACGTCAAGTTCAGGCAAAACCATCTGAAACAGACCAATGCCATCGGGCTGGTAATAGACAAGGATGAGGATCTTGCCGGTCTGCCGGACGAGGTAGTTCAAGCTGCCGCTGAAATGGCAAAAGCAAGAGGCATGGAAGGCAAATGGGTGTTTACGCTTCAGAAACCAAGTTTTATTCCCTTTCTGATGAATTCGGAAAAACGCAACCTGCGGGAGATCGTTTTCAAAGCATATATCAATCGCGGTAATAACAACGACGAATTTGATAATAAGAAGTTGATATCCAGGATTGCTGCTCTCAGGATTAGCAGAGCTAATTTGTTGGGTTATAGAAACCATGCTGATTTCGTTCTTGAAAGAAATATGGCAAAAAATCCGGAAAACGTTTACAAATTTCTAAACGACCTGTGGAAACCCGCTTTAAAAAGATCAAAAATGGAAGTTGCGGATATGCAGGCAATCATCAATAAAGAAGGCCATAATTTCAAACTGCAGGCCTGGGACTGGTGGAATTATGCCGAAAAAGTGAAAAAAGAAAAATATAACCTGGATGATGCTATGCTTCGCCCTTATTTCAAGATGGAAAATGTTCGTAAGGGTGCTTTTAATGTGGCCGAGAAGCTGTATGGAATAAAATTTATTATAAGGAATGATATTAAGGTTTATCATCCGGACGTTGAAGTATTTGAGGTTCTGGAAGCTGATGGAACACATCTGGGTATTTTTTACTCTGATTATTACCCGCGTGACAGTAAAAGAAGCGGCGCCTGGTCGAGCTCGTTCAGAAGCCAGTCCAACATTGACGGTAATTTCATTACGCCATTGGTTTACAATGTTGGTAATTTTGCAAAGCCCACTGTGGATAAACCATCCTTAATGAGCATAGATGAAGTGGAAACACTATTTCATGAATTAGGCCATGGATTGAACAGTCTATTCGGAAATACGACTTACAGCGGATCGAGAAGAGTTCCTAGAGATTTTGTTGAACTTCCCTCGCAAATTATGGAAAACTGGGCAAAAGACCCCGCCGTACTGAAAACCTATGCGTTTCATTATGAAACCGGCAAGCCGATTCCACAGGAATTGATCGATAAGCTTGAAAACTCTAAACAGTTTAATCAGGGCTTTATGACGGTTGAGTATCTGGCTGCCTCTTTCCTGGATATGGATTGGCACGTACTCACAGATACAACTGAACAGGATGCCTTAAAATTTGAAAAAGAATCAATGGATAAAATTGGATTGATATCTGAGATTGAATCCCGCTATCAAAGTACAAATTTCGGCCATATATTCTCCAGCGGAGGATATTCTTCCGGGTATTACAGTTATATCTGGGCTGCAGTTCTTGACGCTGATGCATTCCAGGCATTCAGGGAAACCGATCTGTTTAATAAGGAACTGGCCGCTTCATTCAGAAAAAATGTTCTTTCAATGGGAAGCAATGATGTGATGGCTCAATATATAAAATTCAGAGGATATGAACCCACAGTTGATGCTTTACTCAAAAGGCGGGGACTGGATTGAAAATATCGGCTCGTGCTAAAGCAACAACATAAATCACCACTCCGCATTTATTTTTTATACTATTTCATACTGTTATTTTTGTAAATTTTTGTAGAGAAATTTGCGTAGCCACATAACAAGCTAATACAAACGACAGCAAACGCGTTACGTTTTCGGTCGGGATGAGGTGATGTTTGCTACGGCTGACCGGCAATCCGTTAAACACTTTTTGACACCAAAATTATTACCCGGAGAAGTAAGAAAAGGAAGCAGTGAGAGGTGAGCAGTGAGAGGTGAGCATGAAGAGTGAAGAAGAAGAAGCAGTGAGAGGTGAGAGGTGAGAGGTGAGAGCAAAGAACCTGTGGCATGGGGCGGGAGTGAAGATGAATCAGAAGTGATCGAAAAGGGAAAGATTTTGATCCAT
>JADFQJ010000047.1 GCA_022561875.1 Bacteroidota bacterium
TTGAATCGCTAACAACTTTTGTCAGAAAAGCTATTTCCCTGTTCTCTATTTCATCCGGTTGATTATTCATCCGGTTAAATAATTTCCGGTCCTTAATTACCCCATACTTCACAACTTCGGCAAAACCCGATTTGTAATCCTGATCTGTGAGGGTTTTAAGCATTCCGGGGTCACATAAAACAAATTCAGGCTGCCGGAACAAGCCCAGCATATTTTTGTATCCCCGGAAATTAACCCCTGTTTTTCCTCCAACACTGGCATCCACCTGGGAAAGCAGTGTTGTTGAAACATAACCAAAATCCAGACCTCTCATAAAAACTGAAGCTGCAAACCCGGTAATATCACAAACTACTCCTCCTCCTATTCCCAAAATAAAACTGCCACGATCAACACCCAGATTAATAAATTCATCAGTTATTTCACTGACAGTATCCAATGTTTTTGCTTTTTCACCTGTACCAATTGTTATTACCGGGAAACCTGGAAATTTGTCCTTATACAAACGGGAAACATTCTCGTCAGTGATAATTATAACCCTGTTATGAGGAAGATGCTTTTTAACATTTGCCAGGTATTCACCAATAAGTATCCTGGAAGAACCAATTTCCGACTTAATGATATGTTCCTGCATACAATAAATATTGATTTAACGACATCCTAAAGGTAGCAACTTTAAAGATTCCAACTTTTCATGTCCGGTTTACTTTTTGTTAAAATAACAAATAAAGACATTTTCATTATTTCGATTTCCCATTTGATCTCATAACAGTATTCTGCCAGTTAATTGATTCTTCATGTATCGCTGTATAAATTTTCATGATAAAGTTCTGGCTAAGTCCTTTTGCCGAGCCTCTCTTTACACGATCATCCACAATCTCCGACCACCTTTTAGTTTGTAGAATTGTCATATTTCTCGATTTCTTAAACCTGCCAATCTGCTCGGATATTTCCATCCGGTTCTGCAATATCTCAATCAGGGACTTGTCAAACCTGTCAATTTTAACCCTTAATGATTCAAGAATATCATTCGATCCGTTACCATTTATTTCCGGTTTCCGGATTACAAGTGAATCAATAAGCTCACCTAAAGCTTCCGGAGTTATTTGCTGATCACTATCGCTTAACGCCTTATCCGGATCGATATGAGATTCAATAAACAAACCGTCAAAATCCAGATCCATTGCTTTCTGGGACACATCCTGTAACAGGTCACGATTTCCACAAATATGACTCGGATCGTTAATAAGAGGAAGCTCCGGAATTCTTCTTTTAAGTTCAATAGGAATTTCCCAGTGTGGAGTATTTCTGAATTTTGTTTCCTGAAAGGTTGAAAATCCACGATGTACAGCAAGTATCTTTTTTATTCCTGCCTTATTAATTCGTTCAATAGCGCCAATCCAAAGATCAATATCAGGATTGATCGGATTTTTAATAAAAACCGGAATATCTGTACCCCGAATGATATCAGCAATTTCCTGAACTGCAAATGGATTGGCAGTTGTTCTGGCTCCAATCCACAAAATATCAATACCTGCATCCAGAGCCATTTTAACATGGAGAATATTTGCCACTTCTGTTGTTGTAAGCATTCCTGTCTCCTCTTTTACCCTTCTTAACCAAGGAAGAGCCACTGTTCCTATTCCTTCAAAAGAATCAGGTCTCGTTCTCGGTTTCCAGATACCTGCCCGGTAAACCCGAACTCCATACTTGACAAGTTCCACAGCAGTTTCAATAACCTGTTTTTCATTTTCAGCGCTGCACGGCCCTGAAACCAGGAAAGGCCTCTCTTCCCTGGAACCCATAAAGTCTAATTTCTCAAGTTTCAGTTTTACTTCCATTTTTTTGATTTTTTGTAACTATTCTTAACTTTAGTTCACTTTAAGTACTGATTAGTTACGATCCTATTAATTCGTACAATTGATTCTTTGAATTTATCAGGTGGTGTACATAATGAAACCCTGACATACCCTTCGCCATTAACACCAAAAATACTCCCCGGTGTGATAAAGACGTTTGCCCCTTTCAGTATCCTGTCTGAGAATTCATAATCATCATTTGTACTTTTAAGTTTTGCCCAGACAAACATACCTGACTGATCCCTGCTGTATTCGGTCTCCAGTAAATCCAGCAATTGCCAGGCCACTTCCCTTCTTTTTACATATTCTGCATTAAGCTTATCAAACCACTCCTTATTATTAGACAAAGCTTGTTGAGCAGCATGTTGCAGTGGCAGAAACATCCCCGATTGAATATTGGTTGTTACTTTCATCACATTTCTGATAAGATCACCACTACCTGCCAACATTCCAATCCTCCAGCCGGCCATATTATGCGATTTGCTCAGAGAATTCAGCTCACATGCCACTTCTTTTCCTCCATCAGTTTCCAATATGCTCATGGGGATTTTGTTTAAAATAAAACTATACGGGTTATCATGACAGATAAGGATTTGATGCTTATGTCCAAAACCGACAAGCTGCCTGAAAAGATCCTTCGATGGGGGTGCACCGGTGGGCATATGCGGATAATTCACCCACATAATTTTTACTTTTCTTAAATCACGATCTTCCAGCTCATTTAAGTCAGGATACCATCCATTTTCTTTCCTCAGGTCATATGTTGTTATTTTCCCACCTAACAAAGCAGAAACCGACCGGTATGTTGGATAACCCGGATCGGGAACAAGTACTTCGTCACCAGGTTCCAGGTATGCCATAGTTAAATAAAATATTCCCTCTTTCGATCCCATCAGAGGAAGGATCTCCTTATCATAATCAAGTTTTACTCCGAAAAATTTTAAATACCAGGCAGATAGCGACTTTCGAAGTTCAGGAACTCCTCTATAGCTCTGATAACCATGGTTAACAGGGGATGAACTGCTATCAATTAATTTTCGGATAGTTTCGGGGGAAGGGGAAAGATCAGGATTTCCTATACCCAGGTTTATAACATTCAATCCCAATTTGTTCATCTCTTCAATCTCTTTCAGCTTACCTGAGAAATAGTACTCATTGACACTCTTTGTTCTTGATGCAACAGGTATCATCATAGTATTGTCCTCCCTTTTTTAAATTCTCCAAGAATTCCTATTTTATCTGAAAACGGTTTAATGGCTTCAAATGCTTTTTTATACATATCATAGTTATCATATTCCAGATCCACGTAAAATTGATACTCCCACTCTTTTCCAACAATAGGTAAAGATTGTATTTTACTCAGGTTCATATTGTAAAATGAAAGTATCATCAGGATTTTCGATAAGCTGCCAATTTCATGTCCCAGGGTAAAATAGATACTGGCTTTATTTTTTTCAGACAGGGGTATCCCGTTTTCCTTATCTGATAACAGCAGGAACCGTGTATAGTTAAACTTATTGGTCTCAATACCGGAAGCCAAAATCTCCAGCTTGTACTTTTCTGCAGCCAGACTGCTTGCAATAGCGCCCACACCTTCAAGTTTCTTTTCGCTGATTTCCTTTGCACTCAAAGCAGTGTCTAAGCTATCGTATAACCTGATATCAGTATATTGTTTAAAAAAATCCTGGCATTGCAAAATAGCCATAGGGTGAGAATATACCTCCCTGATATCATTAATATTCTGTCCTGGAAGTGCTACCAGATTATGCCTGATTCTTAAAAAAATCTCTCCGATAATTTTCTTCCCTGAATCTCTGATCAGTGCATAGTTAGGCAAAATACTTCCTACAAGTGAATTTTCAATAGCCATAATTCCATAATCCACCTGTTGCTGTTTCAATGATTTGAATAGCTCCTTAAAAGTTGTACGTGGAATGATCTCTATAGATTGTCCTTCAAAAAAATGCTGTGCGGCAATATCATGAAAGGCGCCGTAACCACCCTGTATGGCAATTCGTTTTATTTTCATTCCTTTTTCTGTTTTTTGATTAAAAAAAAGTCCCCGCAGGGACTTTAATAATATTTTAAGATGCATATATCCCCATGCTTCAGATCAAGTAACTGAAGAAATAAAAATAGATATATGAAAAATTATTTCGCATGTTTTATCAAATAGCAAGGCAAATTTAATTCTTTTTTTAAAAATTCAAAGAAAAATTGTTGCATTTTGTTTAAATAAGTGGTGTTCATTATATCTAACGTAACCTAACTGGTTGGTTGATAATTCAGTTTTTCCAATTTTAAAATCAGAAATATTTTGATGGTGATGTCCAAAAATCCAATAATCAGGCCCATCAGTTTCGATTAAATCAAATAATTCAACGGCAATGGCTTCATTCAGTGCATTGTTTATAGCATTTTGTGGTATTATTTTCTTTTTCAGTCTTGTCCACAGTCGCAACATTCGATTCCTTTGGCTTTTTCAAATGCCTCTCGTCCTTCTTTTATTGAGAAGTAAACCAGTCCTGCTGTCCCTAATGTGTCAATGTACGGGATATGGAAAAGCCACCACAGTCCACTTGCAACCAGTAGCACCAACGACATATACAGGCATACCTGGTTGCACCTGGCGTCTGCAATTATTGGTGCGGAGTCCAGTTTCTTGCCTATTGAAATTTTGGCGCGTATTAATGCCCACATAGTCAATATGGAAACGGATGCGATTATTACTCCCGCCACTGTTGATTTTGGTTGGTGTCCTTCAATGATGTTGTAAATGGCAGAAGCAGTCAGGATGACTGTAAGTGCGTAAAAGCACCACCCGGTTATCTTAAGGGCCAAAATTTCAAATTGTCCTCTGCCGGAGGCTGGATTCTTTCTAATTCTTATCACCATTTGGGTCACTCCGATAGCAGAGACGGTCTCAACAAAACTGTCAATCCCAAAGCCGAAAAGTGTCAGGGTCTCGTCCTTTAGACCAAACCAGGTTGCAACCAGCCCCTCTGCAATATTGTATACAATAGTCAGTACCGCCAGAGCCAGTATCCAGCTAAATAGTTTGTCCTGTTTGTTTTTTGTTGCTACTGTGTCCAATTTGTCTGTTCTGTCTTTCTTATACAATGCATGCGAAAGTACCAGTTAAACTCCGTAGTCTTGGCTGTTGTATTTTTCTCTATAAGTATATCTACAGCGCCTTTAGGCTTGCAAATTTCAAAGGTTATAATATCCCTGGTTTCATACCCATAATGGGCATAATGCTCTTTCATATCTCTTTTTTCAGCGACTTTCCATTCATTTTTCTCCAATGATAATCCAAGTTCTTCCACTGTTTTGTTGAATTCGTATTTGCTTTTGTCTTCCAGGAACATCATTTTCGTCATAGAGCAACTTGAAAGCATAAAAACTGCAACCAACAACAAATGCAAATGATTATAGATTTTTTTCATGTCAATAAGTTTTATTTTACAATTTATATTTTATGAATTGACTTGGCGTCTTAAGTGATATCTTTTTTCATTCTATCATATTCCTCTTTGCTTATCTCTCCTTTTGCATATCTGCTATTGAGGATATCAATGGCTGATGAATTTCCATTATCATTGTTATCTATGCGTCTTGTTCTGTCGAAGAAGAAAGGGCCTCTTCCACCTTTTCGAAAACCAAGAAATAGAAACAGACAAATTGCCATACAAAGTACCGGTATGAACCACATTTCCCCTGATCCAAAACCCCCCGTTTGAAAAAGTATCATAATTAAGTTTTCCATAATATTTTTTTGGTTTATAAAAATAAAGTGTTTTTTCCTTCGTCCAACTGGTTTGTAATGGTAATAAACTTCACATTAATACTCCGATATCCGGATAAAAGGAAGTTTGTTCCACTTTTATTACAAATATAACGAAAAAACATGTTCTCCAACATATTTATGCTTAAAATACTTGTTCGGCTTACATGCGTATTCACCCTGATATTTCTACCTTCTTGCTGTATCTTGTTGATTTTAGCATCCTGGCAACATCATTTCCGCTTAATACATCCGTTACTTCTTTTCATTCCCGGGCCGGTGTTTAATTATGGTATTTATTTTAAGTTTTTGGAGGATTTATATCAAAGAGAGCTGAATCCTTAAATCTTCTATTAAATCATCTTCATCTTCTATACCAACTGAAAATCGTACTAAACCATCACTTAATCCATTTCTTTCTCTTTTTTCTTTAGATATAGAAGCGTGAGTCATACTGGCTGGATGCTCAACAAGAGATTCTACTCCTCCCAGACTTTCCGCTAATGAGAAAACCTGAAAGGAAGAAATAAGCTTTTTAATTTGTTCTAAACCTAAATCAAATTCAACAGAAACAATCCCCCCAAATCCTTTCATCTGTTTCTTAGCAAGTGTATGTTGAGGATGTGATGACAGACCTGGATAATAAACTTTTCTTACTCTATGGTGTGTCTCCAAAAACCCGGCCACACTAAGGGCATTTTGAGCATGCTTGTCCATTCTTACTGACAGCGTTTTTAAGCCTCTGCTGATTAACCATGTGTCAAAAGGACTTGGGTTAAGCCCCATTGCCATGCGGGTAAAATCCATTTCCTCTTTTAAAACTTTGTTGTTTGTGATTACAACACCACCAATAACATCAGAATGTCCGCCCATATACTTTGTTGTGCTGTGTAAAACTAAATCTGCTCCCAGGTTAAGCGGATTTTGAAAGTAAGGAGTGGCAAATGTATTATCAACAACGGATAACACTTTATATTTCTTTGCAAGTTTGTTAATAGCAGCAAGATCAGAGATTTTTAAAAGAGGATTTGTTGGTGATTCCAAGAAAATCATTTTAGGCTGTTGTTTTAGTACGTTTTCTACTTCTTCAAGATTTAAAGTATCAATATTCAATAGAGACACACCAAAATTCTGAAAAATCTGATCGAATAAACGAAATGTACCTCCATATAAATCATTTCCTGCGATCACCATATCGCCTGTTTGTAAATTAGAAATTAATCCGGTAGTAGCGCCAAGTCCGGAAGAAAAAACAGTGGCGTACTTTCCTTCCTCCAATACTGCAAGTGTTTGTTCAAGGCTGGTAAAGTTTGGATTGCCCGCACGGGTATAGTCATAACCTTTGTGTTTATCAGGCGCCTCCTGTACATAGGTTGAGGTCATGTATATTGGAGGAATAATCGCTCCTGTGCCAGGATCTGGAATTTGACCGACATGAATTGCTTTTGTAGAGAATTTCATAGTTAAAATGATTAAGAAATAATTGAATAATTATTTTGTTTCATCCATTCATCGTTGTAAAATTTGCTTAAATATTTCACTCCATTATCCGGAATGACAGTTACGATAACAGCAGATTTCTTTAGACTTTTAGCTAGTTTTAGTGCAGCCCATACGTTTGCACCGCCTGTGCCGCCACCAAAAATCCCTTCTTCGCGCACAAGTCGACGAGCCATAGTAAAGGCATCATCATCAGTGAATTGATACATATCATCTATTAGAGAAAAATTCATAGCGCGAGCAAGATGGTCTTCCCCAACACCTTCAACTTGATAGCTGCAACTTCCATCTGTTTTTATTTTGCCTGTTTTAAAGTAGTCATAATAAATAGAGCCAATAGGATCCGGCATAACAATTTGAATATTCGGATTTTTTTCTTTGAGATATTTGCCAACACCACTGACCGTTCCTCCAGTGCTTCCGGCAGCAACAAAGTGAGTAACTTTCCCGTCTGTTTGCTGCCAAATCTCAGGGCCAGTCGATAAATAATGTGCCTCAGGATTTTTTAAATTATCATACTGATTAATGAGAAAACTGTTTGTGGTTTCCTTTGCAATTCTCTTTGCAGTGTTTACATAATGCTCCGGCGAATCAGGCGGGGCAGAGGTAGGAGTTACAACAATCTCAGCCCCAAAGGCTTTGAGTGCATTCTGTTTTTCCTTACTCACTTTATCGGGCATGGTAAGAATTGCTTTATAGCCTTTGATAGCTGCGATCATTGCAACGGCGGCGCCCGTGTTGCCTGAAGTGTTTTCAACAATTGTGCCCCCTGGTTTGAGAAGACCATTTGCTTCAGCATTTTCGATAATATATTTTACCATACGGTCTTTAATGCTCCCGCTTGGGTTGAAAAATTCGAGTTTTACATATATCTCAATATGAGAATAAGGATTGATATTTTGCAGCTTTACAAGTGGGGTGTTCCCCACGGTATCGAGTAGTTGATATGAATTCATAATAAAATTTGTTAAGAAATAAAAAAACTCTCAATGAGTTTGCGGCCTCAGTTGAGAGTTAGTGTGTTAAATGATTATTCTTTTAGCAACAACAACAAGCTCTCAAACGGCTTTTGAGAGTACAACAACATGAATCATTATAAAAAGAATGTTTCATAATGAATTATTTCTTAATCGAGAATCACTAAAATTTTTTCAGTGTAGTAAATATTTTGTAAAATTAAGAAAAAATTGTTTTCGGAGCAATAGTCGAGAAAATTATTTATTCTCCTCTCTGAGAAATTAATTCATACATTGCTTTTTAAACTAAAACTATAAAATATGGATAAAATTTCAACAATGATTTTAGCTGCTTCTCTTATTATTATTATGTTAGGAATGGGATTGTCGTTGGTTATTGACGATTTTAAAAGGATAATTGTATACCCAAAAGCAATATTTGTTGGTTTAACTAACCAGTTAATAATTTTACCACTAATAGGATTTGCTATTGTGCTAATATTTCCATTAAAGCCTGAGATTGCGATAGGGATTATGATTTTAGCTGCTTGTCCCGGCGGGCCAACATCAAATTTAATAACCCATTTAGCAAAGGGAGATACTGCATTATCTGTTACCCTTACTGCATTAAGCAGTTTTGTTACTATATTAACAATACCTTTTATTGTAAATTTTGCCCTTAAACACTTTTTAGAAGAAGGACAAATGATTAGGTTGGACGTAGTTGAAACCATTATCCGAATTTTTGTTATTATAGTTATTCCGATAAGTATTGGCATGATTATCAGACGGTTTAAGGAAGGTTTTGCTTTAAAGATGGCTAAACCTGTTCGAAAAGCGTCTGGGATTGTTATTGCTTTGGTAATAATAGGTATAGTTATTAAAGAAAGGGATAACATTATTCCTTATTTTCAGCAAGCAGGAATAGTTGCCTTGTTATTAAATATTGCCACTATGACGGTTGGCTATTATTCTTCGAAATTATTTAACATCAAATATAAAATGGCTATATCTATTTCAATTGAGTCGGGAATTCAAAACGGGACTTTAGCTATAACTATTGCAGTGGTTTTACTTGGAAATACTGAATTTGCCATTACCCCTGCAATATATAGTTTATTAATGTTTTTTACCGGTGGTGCTGTTATTTATTTAGGTATTAAAAGAAGTAAAGCAACAAATGGTAATTAGTGTATTCACTTATGTCCGGATTGGGTATGTGTACTTTTTATCAGAATCTTCTATGATGTCGTAAATGGGTTCCAGGATTTTTTAAAGTCTGTTTCAAAAACAAGTATCTACCTTTATTTATACTTTCCAACTTAATATCAAAACCTTTTAATATAAGAATGACAGTATGGTTTTTTGCCGGTTTTGCTATAGTAGTCCTGATGATAATTTTCAGCTTTCCAGAATGCCGTGGCTTTGGTTATTTCAGTTGCAATATCATAACCTTTTTTCTCAAGTTTTATAATAAGTTTTTCAGCAATTACTCTTTGTTCGTCATTCAGATAAAAAATTTCTGAACGATATTGTGTGCCAATATCAGGACCCTGGCGGTTTACCTGGGTTGGATCATGTATTTCAAAGAATAATTTTGTCAATTCCTCAAAAGAAGTCAGAGAATTATCAAAAATCACTTCAATGGCTTCTGCATGGTTTGTATTATCACTGCAAACTTCTTCATAAGTGGGATTATCTTTATCTCCTCCTATATACCCTACATCAGCGCTGATTACGCCGTTAGCTTTTCTGAAAAAGTGCTCCATTCCCCAAAAACACCCGCCGGCAAAAATAGCACGCCCGGTTTTCACTATAGTATTTTTATCTAACGGCATAAAATCTAATGAAACAGAGTTTACACAATGCCTGATATTTTTTTCAGTGTATTCTTCTCCTTTAAAAACATGACCGAGATGAGCACCGCAATTGGCACACACAATTTCCGTTCTGACACCATCTGCATCAGGTATCCGTTTTACCGCTTTTGGAATTTCATCATCGAAACTAGGCCAGCCGCAATGTGACTCGAACTTATCTTCAGAATGATAGAGGTGTGAACCACACCTTTTACATACATATGTACCTTTCCCGTCAAAATTAAGATACTTACCTGTAAAAGGCATTTCAGTGCCTTTATCAATGATCACTCTTTCTTCTTCAGGTGTTAGTTTATTATACTTCATAACTTCTTGTGAATAACCATTTGGATTAACAATTAAAACTATTAAAAATATTAATAAGCGCTTCATTTTATAAATTTTATTTATTAGTTCATTTTATTATACTTCTTTTTATAACTATCTGATTAAAATAGTTACATATTCATTACAAATGTAATATTATCTTATCTAAATTATTGTAGAATATTCAATAATGAATGTAGGATAATAAAATGACCGGAAATATTAAAGGACCAGGGAATAACCGATAGTATACCTTTTTTTTCACATTGCATCTATTCTGTTTTATTAAAAAATTTAGTAATCTTACTTCTAATTAAAAATATAAAATTTCCCAAAATGAATAGAATAGCACCGACCTTTATTTTTCTTGTTTGTGGTTTTAGCCAAATATTTCCTCAAGCTAATTCTTTCACCAGACAGGATACCTTAAGAGGATCAATAACGGAAGAAAGAAAATGGTGGGATTTAACTTATTACCATCTTGATATATCAGTAAATCCAATTGACAGCACAATCCGGGGTAAAAATACCGTGAACTACAAAGTGCTTGAACAGAACCAGGTAATGCAAATTGATCTTCAGCCGCCACTCAGACTTTATAAAGCTCTCCAGAACGGTAAAACATTGAAGATCGAGCAGGAAGGAAATGCGCATTTCATCCATTTAGTCGCAAAACAGACCCCCGGATCCATAAATGAAATAGAATTACACTATGGTGGCAGACCCCGTGTAGCCCGCAGACCTCCCTGGGATGGAGGTATTACCTGGAAAAAAGACAGGAATAATAAACCATTTATTGCATCTTCATGCCAGGGACTTGGCGCAAGCATATGGTGGCCATGTAAAGATCATATGTACGATGAACCTGACAGTATGCTTATCAGTGTAACCGTTCCGGAATACCTGGTTAATGTTTCCAATGGAAGGCTTCGTAAAGTGGAAACACACGATAACAAAACAAAAACTTATCATTGGTTCGTATCTAACCCAATAAATAATTATGGGGTCAATATAAATATTGCTGATTATGCCCATTTTTCAGAAAAATACCAGGGAGAAAAAGGAGAACTGGATTGCGACTACTATGTTCTGAAGGAAAATCTTGAAAAGGCTAAAAATCAATTTAAACAGGTAAAGCTAATGTTAGCAGCTTTTGAACACTGGTTTGGCCCCTACCCGTTTTATGAAGATGGTTATAAACTGGTTGAGGTCCCATATCTCGGGATGGAACATCAAAGTTCCATTACTTACGGCAACGGATATCAAAATGGTTACCGGGGCAATGATCTAAGCGGATCTGGCTGGGGGGAAAAATTTGATTTTATCATTATTCATGAATCGGGACACGAATGGTTTGCTAACAGTATAACCTACGAGGATATCGCCGATATGTGGATCCACGAGAGTTTTATAAATTATTCGGAAAGCCTGTTTGTTGAATATCATTACGGGAAAAAAGCAGGGAATGAATATGTAGTGGGAACGCGCAGGAATATTCGAAATGACAGGCCTATAATAGGTTTATATAATGTCAATCATTCCGGATCGGGAGATATGTATTCCAAAGGGGGAAATATGTTACATACTCTTCGCCAGATTGTTAATGATGATGAAAAATGGCGTGATATCCTGAGAGGGCTTAATCACGAATTTTATCACCAGACAGTCACTACGCAACAGATTGAAAATTATATAAGTGATAAAACCGGCAGGAACCTTTCACCATTCTTTGACCAGTATCTCAGAGATACCAGGATCCCTGTTTTTGAGTATTCAGTAAAAGAAAATGAATTATCCTATCGCTGGAATAATTGTGTTCATAAATTTGATATGCCGGTAAAAGTATATTTATCAGGAAAAGAAAAATGGCTTTATCCAACTACAAGGTGGTCAAAAACCGGGATTGGATCTAAAAATCCAACCCTGGTAATTGATCCCGGTTTTTATGTGGCAGTTTTGAATAATTTATAATTTGAGTGGTTGAGTAAGTTGAGAAGTTTATGATTAAGAAATTGTGAGGCAGTGTTACAGTGTTCCGGGTTACGAGTTAGATTCAAGCTTGGCTATAAATGCTGGTTGTTTTACCGGTTTACATATGGATCCTCTGTAACAATTGTACTTGACCTTTCGGCAGAATAAACAGCAAAAAACCCCAGTGCATCATTGGTCAGGTTTGAAGTAACATTGGCTGGCGGACCGCTGAACAGGGGTATGGAAAACATTATTTCCAGTTGCATTCCTATTACAAAATCATAAAACTCTTCAGTTATCCCATTAATCTCAAAGGTAATAGTATCACCAACTTCCGGTCTTTCATCTTCGTACTCATCCTGAAGGTACTGACTTGTTATACCATTTGTATAGTTTCCGTTAAACAGATTATCGGTCTGAGCGAACCATTCGGTTAGCGTATCAGATACAAGCACATTATTCCGGTAAACCTTAAACAGGTACCAGTCTTTATCAGGAGAATCCCACATGAAGACTTTCACTTCCCACGCTTCCCACATTTCATTGTATTCCAGTTGAATAGAATCAACAGGATTAACACTTCTTAATTTACTGCTGGCTGAGTAGTTTTCGGAAATTCCATCTCCATCAATATCAACATCTGAAATATCAAGTATATAAATCTTTCCGGGAACTCCATAGTAATCTGATGGAGTCTCATATGTTCCTTTTATTTGTGCATTTTCATTAAGGGTTATTGTATTCTCACCATCATTAATAGTTACCCGGGCATCAGATACACCCATTGTGGGTTGATTAAAAAAGTAATCGGCAGTTCTTGTAAGCCTTACAGTATGAACGATAGTATCAGTAGTAAGCTCGCCCCAGACCACAAGACGGGTGTATGTATTGTCAAGTTCAATGTCAATCTTCTCAGTACAACCCTGGGAACCAATAGTTAGAATCATTACCGGAAGGCTGATCTTCAGCCAATTTATTATCCTGTATATTTTAAGGTTTTGCTTCATTTACTAAAATTTAAAATTATATGTGATTGTGGGTATAACCGGAAACAGATAGACCATCTCAGCATATGTCTTGTAAGGATCACCTGCCTCCCGAACAAAATTGATCGACCATGCGTTCTTTCTGGAATATACATTATACACAGAGAGGATCCATTCACTAAACCATTTTCTTTCCGGTTTTTCTTTCCCGATCAGAGTTAACGACAGGTCGAGTCTATGATAATCAGGCATCCGGTAATCGTTCCTGTCAGAATATACCGGACTAATAACACCTGCAATTTCATATCGTCCGGTAGGGAATGTTGCCGGTAAACCTGTATAATATACCCAGTTTGCTGAAAGATCGAGTCGTTTAGTGATACGGTAGTTAAGAACTACAGAAATATCGTGTGTTTTATCGTATGGTGAAAGGTATGTTTTCCCAAAGTTAATTTCCGGTATAGTCCGTTCCGACCGGGAGAGTGAATAACTGATCCAGCCGTTTAGTTTCTTCCTGTTCAGAGACACCATAAATTCAAGTCCGTATGCAATTGAGCTTCCCACCCTTATCTCTCCTTCGAGCTCACGGTTTAGTAATAACTCAGCATGGTCTTTAAAGTCAATTGTATTATTCATCTTTTTATAATAAGCTTCAATACTTGCTTCAAAAGTATGATCAAGAAAATCCCTGAAATATCCTGCCGCAAACTGGTCGCTAAATTGAGGTTTGATATTTGGACTGGCAGGAAACCACAGATCAAGAGGAGTTCCTGCTGTGGAATTCCGGGCTAGCTGGAGATACTGCCTATTCCTGCTATAGCTGCTTTTTATTGACGAATTTTCGTTTATCACCCATGTCAACCCCAACCTGGGTTCGATACCTGCATAAGTATTAAATATTTCACCTGAAGGATACACGATGGAATCAATCGCCTCGTGGTTATTATCAAAGTGATACACTGTTCCTTTCCCGATATTTTGAAAAACCGAGAATCTGAAACCTGCCTTTACAATCAGTTTTCCGGTAATTTTATGCTCACCTGAGAAATATGCACCGTGTTCAAAAGCAAAATTCTTTGGTACTGCATATTCGGTGAATAAACTCTGATCACCAATTCCTTTGGCTGATCCGGGATTAAAAGTGTGAAAAATAGAGGACAGTCCGAACCGGAAAGTATGCTCCGGGCTCAAGTACCAGATAAAGTCGGTTTTAATATTATAATCGAGCATATCTGATTCCCAAAGGAAGGAATTTGCTTCTCCCTCAGGAGTTCCTAATTCGTAATCGTATCTGCTTGAAGTAATCATGAAGTTTGAAAAGAGTGTAGGTGAAAAAAGATGATTCCACCGGAGCGTAAATGTTTGATTACCGAATCCCATTCCTGCAAACTGGTTTTTAAACAGGTCGCGTCCGAAATATCCCGACAGAAACAGATGATTATTATCATTAAACCGGTGATTTAGCTTAAGGTTCAGGTCGTAGAAATAGAGCTTATTGTCCCGTACATCTTCATTTTTTGCAAGCGGCAGGAACAGGTCGAAATAAGTACGCCTTCCTGAGGCGATAAATGAGGTTGACTCTTTCAGGATGGGCCCCTCCAAAGTAAGTCTTGATGAAACAAGTCCGATCCCGCCACTGCCGGCAAACTCCTTGCTGTTACCCTTTTTCATCCTAACTTCCAGAACAGAAGAGATCCTACCCCCTAACCTTGCCGGCAGATCCCCTTTGAAAAGCTGGATATCCTGTACAGCATCAGAATTGAATATCGAAAAGAAACCAACAAAATGGGAAGCATTATAAACTATAGCTTCATCCAGTAGTATCAGGTTCTGATCGGAACTTCCACCTCTGACGATAAACCCGGAACTACCCTCTGATGTGGCGCTAACGCCGGGCAGTAGCTGGATCGCCTTTATTATATCAACCTCCCCCATCAGGGCAGGAATTTTTCTGATAGAACGGGTTTGAAGCCGGGTAACACTCATCTGGGGACGAACAATATTCTCATTCTTTTTCCTGGTTGAAACCACAACTTCATCCAGTTCCTGTTTCTGCAGTACCAATTCAATGTTTATTTCCTGGTTTGAACTTAAATTAACTCTCTTCTCTACAGAAGAGTAACCCATATAAGAATATACCAGTAAATAATCTCCCTTAACAAGACTGAGAGAATAGAATCCATATCTGTTGCTTGCGGTGCCTGTTTGGAGTTCCAGCACATAAACAGTAGCGCCCGCAAGTACCTCACCGGTCTTTATATCACTGATATAACCACTAATTACAAGTTTGTCAGGTGTATCAATATTACTCAACACCCGGGCAGGTATCAGGTATAGCAAGCACAACAGACTGAAAATAATGATTTTGTAAAACATTAACAAAGTATAGTGTTATTGTTAAAGGTTGAAAGTTAAATATAAAATGCTATATGTAAAATGATAAATATAACTCAATAACCTATATAAAAAACCATATGCATATATCTTTTACAAAAGTTGTACCGGGAAAATTGGTTAAGTTTTCTGTTTCAAATTATTATTAATTACGCAATTTTGTAGTATGGAAGTGTTCCGGGCTTGCCATGTGAAATGCGACGTAGGAGCATATTTCACTGTGGTTACGGGTTACGAGTTACGGGTTAAGATTAATTTTCAGCACTTCGGGTTACGAATTAAGAATTGTAATGAGGTGATGACAATGGCTATCGTAGCAGCAAACTTTATTCAAGAGAATCACGGCATTTTTTCAGCTCTTCAGGAATAGGGATTTGCTGGGGGTATTGTTCAAGGCATGCAAGAGATAAAAATCAATATGTCCAGTTCTGAGCAGTGTCAATTGTTCATCCGGAAATCTATCCATATCATTCCTTTTTTCAACCTCCCAGCACGGTAATTTGGTTGCCAGGTATACTTTTTTACAATATCCTTTTTTTAAAAACCGTCCTACAAAATCCTCACTTGTTCACATAAATTTTTTTTTCGGGATAAAGATAATATTATATCATTCTTTGAAATTCAAAGAATTCATTGAATCTTTGCAGGGAATTTGGAGAGATGCCGGAGTGGTCGAACGGGGCGGTCTCGAAAACCGTTGTCCCGCTTTGTCGGGACCGGGGGTTCGAATCCCTCTCTCTCCGCAAACCCTCAAACCAAACCCGGCGACAGCCGGGTTTTTTATTTGTAGATGTGACTGTTGAAAGCTTGCTTTCATAAAGAAACAGCTACAAATAAAAAAACCTGAAAGGTTGGTTTGAGGGTTTGCAGGGCACCCTACAATGGATCACGAGCGAAGCGAGTAATCCCGTTGAAACCTTGCTTTCATAAAGGTACTACTACAAATAAAAATTACCCGAAGGGTTGGTTTGAGGGTTTGCAGGGTACACCACCAGGGCTCACGAGCGAAGCGAGTAATCCCGTTGAAACCTTGCTTTCATAAAGGTACTACTACAAATAAAAATTACCCGAAGGGTTGGTTTGAGGGTTTGCAGGGCACCCTACAAGGCCTCCCGAGCTAAGCGAGTAATCCCTTCAAAAGCCTGCTTTCATAAGGTGTGATGACAAATGAAAATACCACAATTGGCAGTCAACAATAACCCGGATCTCAGATTGCCGGCAACAACAAGGTCATTTACTCTATAGTATACAAAATCAAAGATTCCGCATCCTTGATATATATTTTATTCCCTGATACTAAAGGATGTGCATATGTTGGGGTTTCAGCAACCCTGATCAATGCTATTTGCCTGTAGGTATCAGTTTCAGGCTTAAACACAACCAGGTTTGAGGTACTTGAGAGAGCCAGCATAACAGAGCCTGCATCGATTATTGATCCGAAAGCCTTGTGCCGGATTGTATCGGCCCATGCTGTTTCACCATTGGATGCATTCAGGCAGTACAGATACCCTCTGTTGGAAAGTCCAAAGAGGAATCCATCCTTTAATACAGGTGTATTATAGGTTGTTCCGATGGCAGGGTTTTCCCATACTTCACTAACAGAATAGTCATTCCCCTTCTTTGTGATATTTACCGCCCTGGATCCGAGGCCCTGTCCGGTGTAAAATATCTTATGACCATCGATCAGAGGGCTGGAGGAATTATAAAATCGTCTTTCCACCGGGGCAGGGATTTTCCATAGCAACTTACCATCGCCCGCAGACAGTCCCAGTAATGTTTTATCAGTAAACATTACAACCTGTTTAATATTATCAAAAGTCATTATATCAGGTGATGAATATGTAGGTCCATCGCCTTTGTATTTCCATACGATCCTGCCGGAAGCCAGATCAAATGCAATAATAGCAGAGCTTTCTGCACTTCCCAGATGAGCAAAACACTTATTATCAATAACAACAGGAGACATCCCTGTAAAAAAGACAGGTACCATATTTGCATAATCACTGTTACGCCAGAGTAGCTTACCTGATTCAGCATCGAGGCATGAAATTATTCCCGTAGCGCCGATTGTAATTACCTTCCCATTGATAACGGCTGGGGTACTTCTGGGTCCGGGATGCCTGGCAGCAGCCCCGGTTACCTCATCTGCCGGATAGCTATCCTTCCATATTATCTTACCGGTCGATGCTTCAAGACACTGAAGGACTTCATTCCCTTCCAGCCGTGTAAAAACATATAACTTCCCTTTCGCCAATGCCGGTGTTGCATCACCATATCCAACATTGATCTTCCACTGCTGAGTCAGTTCCTCAGGCCAGGTTGCAGGCGCTTTAAATCCAATTACCTTGCTGTCGCGACCGGATCCCCGCCATTGAGGCCAATCCTGTCCGAAAGCAGAGTTTAATCCGTGAAGGATAAGCAATAACCCTGTCACGATGATAATTTTAATTCCCTTTTTCATAATAGGTGTGTTAAGTGGTCAATATTTACATAGCAATACAAATATAATAAAAAGGTAAGGGATTTTATAAAATCTGCATTATTATTTGCTAAAAAACCTGCATCGTTATTTATCATTTACACAAGGGCTTTTTTTGACAGCAAGTCACCAGAAACCCTCAATGTATCACACTAAATCACAGGCTTCAACCGGCATCCAGTGGGCATCCTTCCCATCCCATTTGACATTACACCCGATGGGATTGGTTAATGGAACACTCACAGGGTTTCCGGCTACATGCTCTTCCAGAACTCTGTCAAGATCGTTCACCGTCATCTTACTCGTGTCGTGAGGATTATCTACGCCCCGGCCAGTGTAAATGAGAATACGCGCGTTGTCAAATACGAAGAAATGTGGAGTGCGTAATGCACCATATGTCTTCGCAACATCCTGTGATTCATCATAGAGATAGAGCCAGGGGAATTTATGCTCCTTAATCCGGGCAACCATATGCTCAAAATCATCTTCAGGATAGGTGTTTTTGCTATTGGCATTGATACCAACAAACCTGACGCCCTGAGAGGCAAACTTTTCAGCCGTTTGCCGGGTGACTTCATCAGAACCGACGACATACGGACAATGATTACATGTGAAAAAGATGACCAACACGCCGGCATTATCAAAATCTGATAACTGGTATGTCCTGCCATCTGTAGCAGGTAATTTGAAATCCGGCGCTTTTTCGCCTAATTGTAATGTGAAAGCCATAATATATGCTCCTTGTTATGGTGATAAATAGCCATAATCACCAGTTATTAAACGATCTTATTAAGAGTGTTAATAGCTTCTGCTTGCTCTCCTTTTCCAATAACCTCAAAAGTTATGAGTTTTTTAATTAATATCCAAATAATTAATTGGGCAGGTAGGAATTATCACCAACTTCCAGTTAACAAAATGATGTCAAAACCCTCTGCTTCGATTAAGTTCTTTTGTGCCAATTATAACCCGGTTTTAATGTAAAAGCAAACACACTATTTTGCTATAATTTGGGGGGAATTGGATAGTAATAATACCTCAATATGAAGCTCTAACCTGTCTGCTCTGCCACTTTCTCTAACTCCCTGGGATAAAATATCCAGGAAAAAGGGTGCTTCACAGACCCCGTCTTTTTTCGAGCCAGACCCTCAACCTCCATATCTTATACTGATTTCTCCATTAATAGAAGGGATATCTGGCAATGCTAAAATATCTATATGTTTTTTAAACGGTTAGCGGTCGAGCAGGCAAGGGAAATTTACTTGCTAATGCTTATGAGATCGCTTCGCTAAGTTCACCCCAAGCCTCTCCCCGATACACTTCGTTACGGGGCAAGCACAGTACAGTATCCTGCAAAGCGGGATAGGCTCTGCAAGACGACTTCGGTAGGTTAAAAGACCCTGACATTTATCGTCAGTGGT
>JADFQJ010000088.1 GCA_022561875.1 Bacteroidota bacterium
TCTTTATAAAACTCTTCTGACAAACCAGGGGTGCGGATATCTTTATAAATAATAAATACTGAAGAATCCGGGCTTATATTCCTGATATATTTTGCTTGCTTAAGTGTTGTTCCACAACAAAATGATGAGCAATAAGACAGATGATCTTTATCTCTTGATCCGGCACACTGAATAAAAAGAATGCTTTCGGCCAATTGCCTTTCCGGAATCTCTTTTATTAATTCTTCGAACTCCACATTTGTGATAACATTCTTGTATTTACCATAACCCAGATGAGTCAGGGCATTTGCGTCATAAGGTTTCCATCCCATTGAGGCAACAATTGACCCTACAGTGATCTTTTGCTCCTGTCCGTTTTGTATAACTACTTCAAATTTTCCGGGCTGACCGGTTATTTTGCTAATACCGGCCGACTTATATACATTGATATTGGGATTATCTTCAACATTCCTGATCTTTTCTTTTATCACCGGTTCAATTAATTTATTATAAGGCTCCTTAACGGGAATCTGTTTATATAATTTACCCGACCAGCCTCCAAGCTCATCTTCTTTTTCAACCAAATGTATAGTGTACCCTGCCCCGGCCCCCTCGATTGAGGCAGTTATTCCTGTTATTCCGCCACCAACAACCAGGATATCGGAACTAATATCATCTGCAATACAGGGTTGTGAAATTAGAATGTTTTTCACCCTGGCAATACCCATTCTCAGGTAGTCTTCAGCTGCCATCTGAGTATTCTCCTCTCCCGGTTCATAACACCATGCAACCTGTTCCCGCAAATTAACCCTTTCGCAAACAATATTTTCAGGAAAATCGAATATCCCGGTTTTCACCCTTGGCGAACATGCTGCAATTACTACACTGTCTAACTTTTCCTTTTCAATATCCTGACTGATCAGTTCATATCCTTCAACCGAGCAGAGTGAAGAATGGTTTTTACAAACAGTGATATTCTGTTCACCTGTTACGGTTTGGCTTAGCTTCTCAATATTTATGCCCTTACCAATTTCGCACCCCGAGCAAATATATACACCTGTCTTTCTTTCCAATTTTAACAGTTTTAACCGGTTAATTGAATAGCTTTTAATGCCGCGGCAGTAGCATCTTTTACTGATGATGAAACATCCATTGGCTTTTTACAGCATGACACTGCATGTATCCCCTCTTCTTGTACCTCTGCCAGAAAACCATTCTGGTCTTTATTCAGATTCAGCGCTGCATCTGAAGGAACAATACCTGTTGCAAGCACAACCAGATCAGCTTCATGCCTTATTTTTTTCCCGTAAAGGATATCTTCAGCTTCGACTATTAAATTCTTTGTTTCACCGACCTCCTCAATCTTGGCAACCTTGCCTTTTATCAGTTCAATGTTCCTGTTTTCTTCAACTTTAGCCAGGAAATCTTCGTTTCGTCCTGATACCCGCAAATCAATATAGAATATTTTTATTCTACTATCCGGATATTTCTCCTGGATTGACAGTGCATGCTTTAATGAAGCAGGGCAACAAACAGCCGAACAATACGGAAGATAATTCTCGTCACGCGAACCGGCACATTGAACAAATACAATTTCCTCAGGTACTTTATTATCTGACGGTCTGATCAGTTTATCTTTTCCCGGTCCGTTTGATGCTATCAACCTTTCAAACTCCACATTAGTGACAACATTCTTAAAATCAGAATAATGCAAGTTTTCAATTAAGCCTGCATCATAATTCTTCCAGCCTGTTGCAAAAACTATCGAGCTTACTTCCTGAAAAAAAATTTCTTCTTTTGCAAAAAGATCAATTGCATTGTATTCACATACCTCAACACATTTATTGCACGATTCCTTTTTACAATACTTGTCATCAATTGAAAATTTCGCGGGAAAAGCCATCTCATGCGGGAAACGGACAGCCTTGGTTTTGGTGAGGTTATAATTAAATTCATCTGGTTTTTCCTCCGGGCAGACCTCAGCACATTTTCCACATGCCGTACAATTATCCTTTACATATTGTGGCGCTGAACACATTTTGACACTGAAATTATTTTTCTCCCCTGAAATTTCAAGCAGGGTTGTTGAAGTATAATATTTAATACGGGAGTTTTGCCTGATCCTTCTGAAGTTAATTTCCAGTCCACAGGCAGGCGGACATAATTTCGGGAAATAATTGTTCATTTTAATAACATTCCCGCCCAGGTAGGGCTTCTGCTCAATCAGAACAACTTCCTCTCCAACCTCTGCTATCTCAACTGCAGTTGTTATTCCGCTAATACCGCCACCGACAATTAAAGTGGGTTTGTTATGTGGGATTGACATTGAAGAAATTAAAAATTAAAAAATACAATTAATTTACTACTTGCTTTATTGTTACTGGTTACTGGCTACTGGCTACTGGTTGAACTTTTAATTCTTCCTACTCAACTTACTCAACTCTTCTTCAACCCCAAAGATAAGGCATGCCTTGTCTCTTCAAACATCTTCAACCTTGAACTTTGAACTCTTCGCTTCTTCACTCACCTCTCACCGCTCATCGCTTCTTTCTTCCTACTTCCGGCTTCCGACTTCATTCCTCAACTTCTCTTCTAATCATCTCCCATTCTCCTGTCTCAGGATCCCACTTACAATTGGCAAAACATTTCCACTCCTCTTTCATCTTCGGGAAGTCTGTTCTGAAATAATATCCCGGCCATCTTGTTTCTTCCCTGAACAGAACGGTTCTTAAATGTGATTCTGCCTGCCACATCCGGTGAATATTTTCCCAGCAGCGCATCAGTTCGTTCAGGTCGGATGCAGCAAGTTTCTCAGCATCTTCTTTCATATATTGCAGGAACTCAAGGCCTTTGTCGAGTAGCGCTTTCGATGTTTTAAATCCCACCGATGCGCCTCCTGCATATTCGTCCATAATCTTTTGCAGGCGAAACATGAACATTTTCGGTTTAATGTAGTTCGGATTAACATCTTCATCATTAGTATAGTCCTTATGTTTCTCAAATGTAGCTAATGGCTGCAATATTTTTTCTTTTATTTCCTCTGCTTTTACCTCATCAATAGAAGCAATTTCAGGGTTATCCACACAAAAGGCAAGAGCTGCCTTGGCTGCTATTCTGCCTTCGGTAAACGAACCTGAAGAAAATTTATGAGATGAAGCACCTGAAGCATCTCCTGCAGCAAACAGTCCCCTGATAGTTGTCATATTATCATATCCCCAGAAATGATCTGAAGGAGCCAGATCTTCAGGTCCGCTTATCCATGCTCCTGAGGCTCCTGAATGTGAACTGATAAAATAAGGCTCACAAGCTGAAATCTCTGAAGGTTGTTTCTCCGGCATAATATTATGTGCAGCCCAATTGAGAGCCTGGCTGATTGTCATATCCAGAAAATCTTCCCATGCCTCCGATTCAAGCATTTTTAATTTTCTTTTAGCTTCTTTTTCATCAGGTATATTTGCCACCAGTTCTTTTATCGCTTCACCGGTCTGCATATAAATTGGTCCGTTTCCTTCTTCCAACTCCAGCAACATCAGGTAGTTCCTGAGGTTAGCAGGGGTAGGTTTGGCTGTACCGTAAGGAGCCCATTTTTCAAGCTCAGCAGCCCTGGTTACCATATAGTCCTCACCTTTTGCATTGGTTGCTTTCGCTTTAAATAAAAGGAACCAGGCCCCGACAGGCCCATATGAATCTTTAAAACGAACCGGAACAAACCTCACCTCCTGGCAAGTCATTTCAGCCCCGGCTTTTAATGTAAAATATGCACTTGCCCCTGAGTTGAACGGTGGATACCATGATCTGCCAGCGTCCTTCATTAACGTAGTTTCCTTCATCATCTTTCCAGATCGGCAGTCCCCACTTCTCAAACAGGTGAACCGATGAATCAACATGACGGGCAATATTTGCTACCAGGTCATCCCGGGCAATCCCCATCAGGTCGGTTTTTACATAATTTACATAATCCTCAACACTGTTTTTTCCGTTTTTTAATCCAAGATACAGGTTGATAGCAGACAGACCCATTGCAACAGCGCCACTTCTTTCCATAGCAGCTTTGTCTACCAGAGTCACTCTCAAATTATTTTTCTTTGCCCAGTAAGCTGCCTCAAAAGCAGCACCACAGGCAGCCATTCCCCCGCCTAAAATGAGCAAGTCTGTTTCGATATGTATAGTTTCGAAATTATCAGGATTCATTATGAAGTTTTTATTTTACTTTTTGAAAAGTTTAGTTTCCAGGGAATCCGGTTCAGTCCTTAATACCGGGCTTTTCAAATCATCTGTTCCGGTTTTAAATCCGGCATCGGGTTCAATGGTCCCTTCAGGAATTGTCCGGATTGGAAATTTAAAACGCTTGATCATTTTATTCCTGAAACGTACAGCCCACATAATTGTGTCTGTACTACGCAATGGCTGGACCACGGCCCCAAGAGGCATAAAGTCGGCATACCCTCTTACCTCAATTGCCTGGGTAGGGCATATCTTAACGCAACTGTAACATTCCCAGCACATTTCAACTGCGCGGTTGTATGCTTTGTTTTTTTCTTTATCCAATAC
Organism: Bacteroidota bacterium; assembly: GCA_022561875.1. Taxonomy (GTDB): domain Bacteria; phylum Bacteroidota; class Bacteroidia; order Bacteroidales; family VadinHA17; genus JADFUQ01. The sequence goes on from JADFQJ010000088.1 coordinate 4,531, forward strand.
CATCAGATCATTGGGACAAATATACTCGCAAGCAGTTCTGTCCAGCGCTTTACACCCATCACATTTATCGGTAATTACAAAACTTGGCATAGTTTAAGAAGCTAAATTAATGTATCGGAATTTAATGTATATGATTTGATAATGTTTAATTTCACTCACTTTGCATTATTAAGTCGGCAATCTTCAGTCGGCAGTCGGCAATCTGAAGACCAGGTTATTTATGCTTTTTAGTCCCGATTTATCGGGAATATGATTAGGGATATTCGCTAAAAGAAACACTGAATGATTGAATGATTAGATTGTTACGTGTTTCGGGTTACGAGTTACGAGTTTTTTTGTAGATTGCCGACTGCCGACTGATTATTAGCCTTATTGTATTTATGAATTACCCCGAAATTACATAATTTTTACGTTTTTCGGG
>JADFQJ010000089.1 GCA_022561875.1 Bacteroidota bacterium
CAGTTTGGTGTCGACCAATCAGGACGACAGCACAGGTAATCCCAAGCGAGGAACACTGATTATCGGAAGATCTTAGCCCTTGAAAATAAAGATATAAAAATCATCGATGCCCGTTCTGTTGATTCTTACAACGGTTGGGGAATTAAAAACGAAGCCCGGGGCGGACACATCAAAGGCGCAAAATCTTTACCTGTGAAATGGACAAATTACATAGATTGGATTGAAATAGTAAGTTCAAAAGGAATTTCACCAGATCATAAAATTGTTGTTTACGGCTACAACAAAGAGGAAACGGAAAAAGTTGCCAACCGGTTTTTACATGTTGGATATCGCGATGTAAATATCTACAATCATTTTATTGATGAGTGGTCGGCAAATTCCGGATTACCGATGGAGCATTTACCCGGATATAGACAATTAGTCTCAGCTGATTGGGTAAATACGCTTATCTCAGAAAATAATCCACCGGAATACAACAATAATAATTTTGTGGTTTGCCATGCTCATTATCGCAACCGCGATGCTTATCTTTCAGGGCACATCCCGGGAGCTATCGATATCGATACATTAGCACTTGAAGCGCCCGAAACATGGAACCGCCGATCGCCCGCAGAACTCAAAACAGCCTTGGAACAACACGGAATTACAACGGATACTACTGTGATTTTATATGGGAAATTTATGTGGCCCGATAATGCCGACGAATTTCCAGGCAGTGCAGCAGGGCATATTGGAGCAATCCGTTGTGCTTTTATTATGATGTATGCGGGAGTAAAAGATGTGAGGGTATTAAACGGAGGTTTTCAGTCGTGGAAAGATGCCGGTTATGAAATAAGCACTTATGATGTACCAAAAAACCCTGTTGCCGGCTTTGGCGCCGAAATTCCAGGTAAACCGGAACTTGCAGTCGATATACCTGAAGCCAAAGAGATGCTGAAATCGAATGATGCCGAACTGGTTTGCGTGCGAAGCTGGCCCGAATACATTGGAGAAGTTAGCGGTTACAATTACATCAAAAAGAAAGGACGTATTCCGGGGGCGGTTTTCGGAAATTGTGGCTCGGATGCCTACCACATGGAAAATTACAGAAATGTTGACCATACCACCCGTGAATTTCATGAAATTGCTGAAATATGGGAAGAAGCCGGTATTACCCCCGATAAGCATCTTGCATTTTATTGCGGTACAGGTTGGCGCGGTAGTGAAGCTTTTTATAACGCCTGGCTGATGGGGTGGCCTCGCGTGTCGGTTTTTGACGGTGGCTGGTTCGAATGGAGTAACGACCCGGAAAACCCCTATGAAACAGGAGTTCCAAAGTGAGAACATAGTAAACAAATTAATTAATGAAAAAAACTATTAAACTTTGAAATTCCTATACAATAAAATATAATCATTAAAAATCAATACAATGAAAGCAATCTGGAATGGAAAAATAATTGCTGAAAGCGATGAAACCATAGTTATTGAAAACAACCACTATTTTCCAGTAGATTCCGTTAACAAAGAATATCTCAGGAATAGTGAAACCCACACCGTGTGTCCATGGAAAGGACAAGCATCATACTATAATTTATTAGTGGAAGGAAAAACGAATATTGATGCCGCGTGGTATTACCCCCAGCCAAGGCCATTGGCAAAAAATATACAGAATTATATTGCTTTTTGGAAAGGGGTACAAGTTGTGAAAGAATAAAACAAATGGAATGAATTACATAAAGGAAGTAAGTATAATTAAAGGTAAAGTTAAGCTGATAAACTATTTGCCGGATATTGGAATCAATAAGGTTAGAGAGGAAATATTTACAGGTCTTAAAGCTTTTCCAAAACACATTTCGCCTAAATTTTTTTATGATGAGAGTGGCTCGGAACTTTTTGAAGCAATTACAAAACTCGATGAATACTACCTTACACGAACCGAGAAAAAAATATTATTAACGATTGCAAAAGATCTGAATTTAGATTTTTCCGAACTTAACATTATTGAACTAGGTAGCGGTGACTCATCAAAAATTCGTTTATTACTTCGGCAAATACCGGAAAATAAGTTATCGACAATAAAATATTATCCGGTGGATATTAGTCAATCGACTATTGAAAGAGCAGCATATAAACTGACAGATGAATTTCCGATGCTTAAAATAGAGGGAATTGTGGCTGATTTTATTTACCAGCTTAACCTGATCCCTAAAACCGAAAAAAGTCTTTTCTGCTTCTTTGGTAGCACATTAGGCAACCTGAATATGGCCGAAATTGAACAATTCATGAAGCTTTTAGGTAAGCGTATGCAGGAAGGAGACAGCTTTTTACTGGGACTCGATATGATTAAAGATACTTCTGTATTGGAAAAAGCCTATAATGATGCCCGGCAAATTACTGCCGATTTTAATAAAAATATTTTGAATGTGATAAATAACCTGGTCAATACAAATTTCGAACCCACAGATTTTGAGCACCTTGCATTCTACAACGAAGGGGAAAAAAGAATTGAAATGCACCTGAAAGCCAGGAAAGATATGGTTATTACTTTCAACTCCGGGGCTGATAAAATTCATATTAAAAAAGGTGAAACCATTCATACCGAAAATTCACATAAATTCAATAAAGATAATATCAAAACCATGGGCTTTTGGGCCGGATTGGATACTGAAAAAATATTTACTGATAATAAACAATGGTTTAGTTTAGTGCATTATAAGAAAAACAGGTAAGCGTTTATTATGAGGATCAAGAATTCACCGGGTGACCTGGAGTCATCCGGTGAATAATTTCCAATCCTTACATTATTTCTTCTTTATCCATTATGCTGCCACCCCTTTTATAAACAGGTCTACAAACTCTTTCATTTTTGCAATGATGCGCTCGCCAATTTCACGAGCCTTCAGTACGCTGGGACGGCTATCTAAACATTTGAACACCTCATCGCGGATCGGCTCCTGCTCACTGTAAATGTAAGTATTTATTAACGCCTGAAACTGCTTTTGGTCCAGGCGCTCTTCTTCACAAATTTTGCCTATAGCAAGCATCTTCTGTTCGTTCCAGAATTTTTCAAATTCATCCGGTATGGCATCTGCATCATCTATATGGGGCAGGTTCTCATCAATAAATTTCTCGATAAGTTCGCGTTTGCTGCGCAGATTAACTTCTCCTGCCAACAGGTCAATAATGGCTTTTTTATGCTGTTGTATTTCTTTTCCTTCGGCATGTTTTAATTTAGCGAGCAGTTTTAATATGTACGCCACGTTCACCTCATCGCGGTGGATCAGCTCCAGCTCAAAGTCCACATCCTCCAGAATAGAGTCTTTTTCTTTTTGGTGGTCGCTCCTGACCTTATCATAGAGGTCGAGGTATTTGCTCTTGTAATCCTCAAAGCTCTGCTCACTCATGGGCAGGTCATCCCAGCTAAAATCCGAGAAAGTGGTCAATACATTTCTTATACGCATCAATGCCCTGAAAGCCTGCACAAAAACCATCTCCTCCTTTTCGTCCGGCAGGTCGTCCACGCTTTTTACAGTTGGAGCAATTTTTAATAAATCGGCAAAGGCTTCGCTGAACTTTTGTACAACGGTTTCATAAGGCGGTAGAAGGATTATCTCCTTCGCTTCTTTATTGGAAAACAATGCAATAGCTTCATCGGTGAAATATTTCAGGTTGCGGAAACAAAGGATATTCCCGTGTGATTTCTGCTCGTTAAGGATCCGGTTGGTCCGTGAAAAAGCTTGTATCAATCCGTGGTAGCGCAGGTTTTTATCTACATACATTGTATTTACTTTCCTGGCGTCGAAGCCGGTAAGGAACATGTTGACAACCATCAGTATGTCCACTCTGTCTTTCTCGTCGAAGCTGACTTTTTCCCGGTCCTTAATACGCTTACTAATATCCTTATAGTAATTTTCGTATTGCCGGCTGTCCCTGGTGGAAAAACCGGTGTTGTACATAGCATTATAATCCACAATAAATTCGTCCAGTTTCTCCCTGCTATGACTTGTTTTATAAGCAAGGTGAGGCTCTGCAGCAAGATCAAGATCACCGGGGAGCAAGCCAATTGCATCAGCATCATCTTCATTCGCAACGTAGGAGAAAATTGTGGCAATACGCAGGTCATGCTCACCTGTTTTTTTCTTCTTACTGAATAGCTCGTAATACTTTATCAGATTTTCGATGCTGCTCACGGCAAACATAGCGGTGTATTCGCGGTTATGGGTCTTCTGGTCGTGATAGCGTATGATATAATCCACGATTTTTTCGAAGCGTTCGGGCGAATCGATCACCTCTTTGGTGTCGATATCCTCAACATCGATATCGATAAAGGTGTTGCCTTTTTGCTTGTACCTGCCGATGTATTCGATGCTGAACTTCAATACATTCTGGTCGCGGATGGCATCGGTGATCACGTACTTGTGCAGGCAGTTGCCAAAAAGGTCTTTTGTAGTGCGTTTACCCATATCGTTCTTATGGGCATTTTCGGCAAAAATGGGAGTGCCGGTAAAGCCAAACATTTGAATATTTTGAAAGAAAGCGGTAATACGTTTGTGCGTTTCTCCAAACTGGCTGCGGTGGCACTCATCAAAAATGAACACCATCCGTTTGTCCTTCAGATGCTCCATGCCGGATCCGTAACGCTTTTTGGAAATTGCATTGTTGAGCTTTTGGATAGTGGTAAGGATGAGCCGGGTATCGTCCCCGAATTGCCTGACCAGTGAACGGGTGTTGTCGGTTACATCCACACTATCCTTTTTGAAGCTATTGAACTCCTTCATGGTCTGGTAGTCGAGGTCCTTGCGGTCTACCACGAACACCACTTTGTGCACCCCTGGCAGG
>JADFQJ010000090.1 GCA_022561875.1 Bacteroidota bacterium
CATCCGTCCGATTTGCTTAAGCTATACATCTACGGATATTTAAACAAAACCGGCGTAAGGACAAATATAACCAACTGGAAAAACAACTGAAAGAAAGTGGAGAGCCCCAGGTTTCCACTTCCGATCCGGAAAGCAGACAAATGATTGTCCGCAATAATATTACCGAAGTAGCCTACAATGTTCAAACAACAGTAGACGAAAAGCATAACCTGCCTATTGATTACAAAGTCACTAATACCAATGATTCAAAGGCAATGGGTAATATGCTACGACGGGCAAAAAGCATATTGCGCACCAATGACTTTACAGCGCTTTACGATAAAGGATATCATACAGGTAAACAACGGGCAAGCGCCGATGTTGGTTTTATGTTTATCGCTTACAATCTCAGACGGATTATGAACATTGTTGGAAAAAATGCTCTCAAGAAGTACCTGGAGGTGCTTGTTTTGTTAATTTCCAGGATATATTGTCCAATAAGGTTCAAAATAAACCCATTTAAGGCAATCAATCTTTCGAAAAAAAACCTAACCTCCTTTTTTGAACGTTTCTTAAATTGGCTTAAATTTGATCAAAACTTACTTGAAATGGAAGGTTTTTAGACAAACTGCCGTTATGGCACATTTAAAAAGAGCGACAGCCTGAATATTTCGGACAAAGTGTACAACTCAATTTAGGATCGATTTGCAATGTAAATATATAATTATTTTTTCTTTCTAAGTGATTCTCCTTTCAAGTCAAAACGATGTGCATTTCCTGCCAATCTGTCCATAATTGCATCAGATATTGTTGATTCTCCTATATACTCATACCATTTTTCAATTGGTAGCTGCGATACAATAATGGTTGATTTTATTCCATACCTGTCTTCCAGTATTTGGAGTAATGCCCGGCGGGTAGTTCCATCAAAGGGATGTAATCCAAAGTCATCAATAATAATCAAGTGTGCTTTTTCTATCTTATTAAGCAACTTTATATATGTACCATCCAACTTGGTAAGGGATATTTCCTCAAGGAAGCGGTTAATTCCAAAGTATAATGTCCGGTATCCAAGTGTACAAGCCTGTCTGCCTATTGCGCAGGCCAGGTGGCTTTTACCGCCCCCTGTAGAACCGGTAATAAGCAGGTTTTCGGCACGATCAATAAAAGTGCAATCTGCAATCATCATCAATTTTTCTTGTGTCAAATTTCTCTGAGGATTGCAATGCACCTGTTCCAGGATGGCATCATACCTGAGTTTACTTTGTCGCAGGTAGAGTGCTGTTTTTTTTGCAGCCTTATCCTGGATTTCAGCCTCCGCAAGCCGGGCCATAAACTGGTTTATGGAGGGTTGGTTTTGCACAGGCAATGACAATACAGCCTGATAAGCTTTTAACATACCATCAAGCTTTAGTTTTGCCAGATGATCCATTGTGATTTGTGTATTCATATTCTAAAATTTAAGTGATTGATAAATATTAAATTATTTGTATGATTCTTTTCCCCGGATGTTCTCATGTTTGGGTATTGAGAACAGTTCCCCCTGGAGATACTCCTGCTTATCCAGGTTTTTTTCTAATATATTTTTAATCATTCCATAGTAGACTCTACTTCCCTTCAGAGCTCTGTGGCAGGCTGCTTCAAAACGTTGCGTACCATATATTTCCGATAGTCTTTTTAATCCCTTACAGGATAAATAAGTTTGTTCGACAAATTCTTTGGAAGCAAGTATCTTTCCGAAGACAGCTGCTGAACATTCTCCTATATTTGCAGCCATCGATAAAAAGTAATCAGCATCCCATCCAAGGGTTTCGTGATGTTTAAGGTGTTTCTCAGGCATATGTTCCCTGAGGGTTGTGTAACCACCAGATCGGTAATCACGCTTGTGGATGGCGATTCGTTTAAATCCAATGAAGATTTCAACATTTACTTCATCGTATATTATTTTGGTGGATTGTCCAATGTACTGGTAAGGCACACTGTAACGATGATTATCTTCTCCCAAAAACACGTGGTAATTCATCTGTACTTTTCCCTTAGTAGTATGTTTTACAATAAATGGTTCCGCCGGTAGTGGTTTTAAATAAGGTTGTTCATGCATTATAAATTGCTCATGCCGGTTACCTGGTAATTTCTGGAAGGGCATATGGACATGTTTTTCGGTAAGCTCCTGTATTCTCTTATTCAAATCGAAAAGATTGAAAAAGATTTCATTCCGAAGTTTGGCGTATACTCTCAGATATCCTATATAAACATTGTTTTCTACCGTTGGCTTATCTTTGGGTTTGCGTGGCCGGGTAGCTTCCAGATTGGTATTGTAATGCAGGGTCCACTGTTCAACCATCTCCGAGAATTTAAATGCATATTTCTCGTTCTTTTGGATATATTGCTTCATGTTATCGCTAAGCACATTACGTGGCACACCGCCAAAAGATTCCAGGCATCGGTTTAGTGCACAAAACAGTTGTTCCTGCCTGGTTGATGATAATGCTTCGATATATGGGTAACTACTAAAAGGTAATACGCAAACCAATACCGGACATGGAATAATTTCGCCTGTTTCCCGATCAACAATATGTAATGGCTTTCCTGCAAAATCAACCTGAAGATATTCTCCCGGGCGATGATCAAAGTGCATTGTTGCTTTATTACGCTTGTTATACCGGGCAAAATGCTCACAGAACTGTGTATACCCATAACCATCAGGCTTGGCTATTTTATATTCTTCCCACAGAAGCCTGCGGGTTACACCGGGTTTATTTAACTGTTTTGTGTAGGAGTCAAACTGACTTTGAAGATCATCTAAACGACCATCGGGCTGGTGAATGTTTTTTGTATTATAAACAATTGCTGATAGATCCGTTTCACTATATTGAAGAAGATCCTGATAGCTCTTGCCTGTAATTTCGATTTTAAAAAGATAATCGTCAAGGGTCTTCCGGTGAATACCAAGTTTTTGGGAGATCTTTAATTTGCTTAAGCCTTCCGATTTTAACTGAATAATTCTCTTAATCTGCGTCATACTGATTGTTCTATTTGCCATTGTGCCTTTTGTTTTTGTGAGGCACAAAAATCGCAAATCAATCAGTATTTTTCTCACTTAAATTGTACAGTATATCCCGGATTCAATTGTACACTATATGACGGATTGGCACCTTAAATAAGCGCTTCCGCTGCCCGCCATTTTAAGAAAAATAGAAAAATACGTTCCAAAAAAGTTGTACACTATACTCCGGAATGGATTGTACACTATATCCCGGATTCCATTGTACACTATACTCCGAAATACTCAATGGTTTCATTTTCGAGTTCAGCAATGATTAATTTTATTATGTCCTTTTCTATAATTAATCGATGAGCAGATATTTTATCTGGGTGTTCATTAAATATTTCACCTTGATAAAGTAATTCTGAATTGATTTTTTCAAAAAATAAATGTGGGCAACTCCCACAGTTCCAATACCCATCAATCCAATAAATATTTTTGAAATCAAAGTCGTGTATATCTTGAGTTAATTGGTGTCCATTAACGTCAAAAGTCAATATTTTAGGCAAGTAGTTTTTTCTAAAATATTCGAGACCTTCATGATTATCAATAGATGTGTGATCAAGGACTTGACTTCGATCTCCATCAATTTCATGAATACGAATGTAATCATCCGATTTTTCCAAATCATCAAAATTCGCAAGAAACATTCCAATGGGGACAATTACACTTTGGTTAGGCTCTATTAGAACATTAGGAAATTCAATCTTTTCCTCTTTTGCAAAATCACCTTGGCCATACAAAACAACATAACCACTATCTGATTCAACATAAACCCAATGAACACCAAATAAATTGTTACCTAAAGCAGCAAGAGTACCTGTACCATCATCAAAATTTTGATTATCAATTTTTGCCCATACTTTTCCAAATACTTCAACTTCAAATTTTGTTCTATTAACTGCACCAAAACTAATTTTAGAATTATTTTCCTGATTAAGATTAAAAGAAATAAATATCTCTTGAGTCTATCTTTTTTAAAACACTATAATGATCTACTTTTTCTGGAGGATAAAAATAGCAGATAACAACTGCATATCCCTGTTTTAATAACTTTTTTCTGTAATATTTTTGCTTTCATAATTATATATTTTAAGAGTTAAACAATCCGTTTATTTCATTGCGTTTTATCTTCCCTTCCTGCCACATACAATACAGCACGGGCACCACAAACATCGTCATCACCTGGATAAGCATTCCTCCAAAAATGGGAATAGCCATTGGCGCCATAATATCGGAGCCCTTTCCGGTTGAGGTGAATATGGGTAATAATGCAATAATTGTAGTGGCGGTAGTCATTACTGCAGGTCTTACTCTTTTACTACCGGCATGTAAAATAGCTTCCCTTACTTTCACAATAGACGTGGGTTTTTCTTTTTGAAATGTTTGCATTATATAAGTGCCCATAATTACACCGTCATCGGTAGCAATACCAAAGAGAGCAATAAATCCCACCCAAACGGCAACACTCAGATTAATGGTGTGCATCTGGAACAAGTCACGAACGTTCATACCTGCAATGTCAAAATTCATGAACCAATCCTGCCCGTAAAGCCACATCATAATAAAACCCCCTGCAAAGGCAACAAAGATGCCGGAAAAGACCAAAGAAGCAGTAATAACCGACCTGAATTGAAAGTATAAGATCAGGAAGATCACCATCAGGCATATTGGTACCACAATAGCCAAGCGTTTTGTTGCCCTGATCTGATTTTCATAATTACCGGTAAACTTATATTTCACCC
>JADFQJ010000015.1 GCA_022561875.1 Bacteroidota bacterium
TTTTATTTGTAGTAGCGCCTTTATGAAAGCAAGCTTTTGACGGGATTACTCGCTTCGCTCGTGATCCCTGGGGGCGCACCCTGCAAACCCTCAAACCAACCCTTCGGGTTATTTTTATTTGTAGTAGCGCCTTTATGAAAGCAAGCTTTCAACAGTCACCACTACAAATAAAAACCCCGGCTGCGCCGGGGTTGGTTTGAGGGTTTGCGGAGAAAGAGGGATTCGAACCCCCGGTCCGCGTAAACGGACAACGGTTTTCAAGACCGCCGCATTCGACCACTCTGCCATTTCTCCGCTGCAAAAGTAGAAATTTTTTGTTAACGTGGATATATTTGTGTTGTAAATGATATTTATTAACAATTGTTGATAAATTCTTAATAGATAGTAAGTTAGAATTAGGTGTCTGATACACAGAACGATATATCGGTGCAGGCCTCTAAAACATGCATTATTCTTGAAAAATAGAGAAAAAAACCCGATTTTCGTTTACGTATATTTGCTAAACATGAGAAATAATATATATTTGTAGGTAATTGATAAAATGTTATTGATTTCTCTAACCAAAAAAAACAAATTTATTATGAACAAAGCACAATTAATTGATTCAATTGCAAACGAAGCAAGCTTGACTAAAGCTGATGCTAAAAAAGCTCTTGATGCCTTTGTAAAAACAACAACTGGTGCCCTTAAAAAAGGAGATCGTGTTGCTTTAGTAGGTTTTGGTTCATTTTCCGTTACAAAAAGAAATGCCAGAACTGGTAGAAATCCTCAAACCGGACAACCAATCACTATCAAAGCGAAAAAAGTTGTTAAATTTAAGGCTGGTAGCGACCTTAGCGATGCAGTTCAGTAAAAAAAATTGTTTTATTGGATGAGGGAGTGCTTTTGTACTCCCTTTTTTTTAGTGAAAATTAGCCGGAATACTAATAATTTTGAATGTTCTGGTGGCGAAGGATAAGAAAATTAGTAATAAGCTCATTCAATTTTTTTCAGGAATTGTGACTGCTGAAAGAGAAAAGCTTTTTCATCTTTATTAATATCTATATTTTAGTATCTTTGATAAACAGAATGATTCTATTGATGAGACGTTGATATTTTGTGTTGAAAAGACAAATTGACCTAATAGCTTCTATATGAATTGTATTATTATTGAAGACGATAAACTTTCCATAATGCTTATTGAAGAATATATTGGAAAAACTGAAGGATTAACTAATGTTGGCTCATTTAATGCTATTGATGCTATTAACTTATTGAAAAGGAGTGACCAAAATGTAGACTTAATATTTTTAGATATTGAAATGCCTGAAATGGATGGTATTGAATTCTTAAAAAGCCTGAAAAGCCTGCCGCAGGTAATAATTACATCGTCTCGTGACAAGTATGCGTTACAGGCTTTCGATTTTGATGTCACCGATTATTTGTTAAAACCGATTTCCTATTCCAGATTTATTCAGGCTGTTGAAAGGGCTCTGAATCGAAAAAAAACTGAAACGAACAAAACTGAAAAAAGCAGGGAGATTTTTATCAAAAAGGGTTCTACACTTATCCGCATGAAATATGAAGATATTATTTGGGTTGAAGCTTTGGAAAATTATATAATCCTTAATACATTAAATGAAAAAATTACGATACATTTCACTATGAAAGCAATAGAAAAAAGATTGCCTTCAGATATTTTCATCAGAGTCCACCGTTCTTACATCGTTAACAAATCCAGAATCAAAGTGATTAGAGATAATTCAGTGGAATTGGGTTTTAAAGATAAAGATAAAGATATAAGTATTCCAATAGGTAAGTCTTATAAGGAGCAGTTGATTAGTGATATTAACCTGATTGTTAAATAACTTTTTTATGTATGACCTCCCACAAACAGTTGTTTCTGAAACATTTTGGACAAACATCTGTTAATCCCATTGCAATTGAGATTGAAAAAGCGCGGGGTATATATCTTTTTACTCCATCCGGGAAAAAATATATTGATCTGATATCCGGTGTTTGTGTAAGTAATCTGGGGCATAACCATCCCAAAGTGATTAAAGCTGTTAAAGATCAGGTTGACAAACATCTGCATTTGATGGTTTACGGAGAGTTAATCCAGAAATCGCAAATTGACCTGGTGAAATTGCTGAATGACAATCTTCCATCAACCCTCAATTCAATTTACCTGGTTAATTCAGGTAGCGAAGCTGTGGAAGGCGCTATGAAGCTTGCCAAGCGCGTAACAGGCCGCCATGAAATTGTTGCTTTTAAAAAGTCTTATCACGGGAGTACTCATGGCGCCCTCAGTATTCTGGGTGATGAATCGTATAAAGATGCTTTCCGTCCACTTATTCCATCAATCAGGTTTCTTGAATTTAACCGGAAGGACCAATTGGATCAAATTGGCTCTGAGACGGCATGCGTTATAGTTGAACCGGTTCAAGGTGAGGCAGGAGTGATAATGCCTGTGAATGGATTTTTATCTGAACTCAGGGAACGTTGCTTACAAACAGGGACCCTTCTGGTATTTGATGAGGTGCAGACAGGACTGGGACGAACGGGAGCACTGTTTGCTTTTGAGCAATTTAAGGTTTTACCTGATATTTTAGTGCTTGCCAAGGCATTAGGGGGAGGAATGCCACTGGGTGCATTTATTTCATCCTCTGAGAATATGTCTCAACTGAAAACCAACCCTCCTCTTGGTCATATTACAACCTTTGGAGGTCATCCTGTTTCTTGTGCGTCAGCTTATGCTGCCCTGCAGGTGCTCATTGAGGAGAAAATAATAACTGACGTAGTCCGGAAGGGCAAATTGTTTAAGAAACTTATGCATCATCAGGCAATACGGGAATTAAGAGGGTTAGGCTTATTTCTGGCTGTGGAGCTTAAAGATCCGGATCATGCTGAGCGGCTAATTGAACATTCTCCACGGAAAGGTTTCTTGATTGATTCTTTCCTGTTCAGATCAGACTCTTTCCGTATTGCACCGCCTCTTAATATATCCGATGAGGAGATACGAATGGTATCAAAACGGTTATTGAAATTAATTGAAGAAACTCATTAACATACCTAATCGGTTCATCTTGTTATGAATAAACAGCAAAGTCAATTATCAGTATGGCATATAATATCCAGGATCATTGTATTGGCTTTCCTGGCAACTATTCTGATATCCGGCAAAGGGATTAATACTGGATCTTTTGAAGAAAAAATTCGTTTACTTTTCATCGAGCTCGGGAGTAGTAATACAAGCAGTGAAAAACTCCGGATTAATAACAAGATTATTGTTGAATTTGAAATTTTTTTGCAGAATGAAAGTTCCCTCTTTATTGAACTAGACTCGATTCCCTTTCTTGCTAAGGTTACATCGGATAGTGGACAGCTTCGGATATTTACCTGGAATGTCCCATATGAAGATGGAACGCAGAAATACTTTGGGTTTGTGCAACTAAAATCCCTGGACAAGTATAGGTGGTATAAACTTGAAGATAAGTCGGATATTATTAAAAGTCCGGAAAAAGAATACCTTGCATTTTCTAACTGGTATGGGATGCTGTATTACCAGGTAATCCCGGTCATAAAAAACGGAAAAACCCTGTATACATTGTTGGGTTTTGATTATAATGACCTTTTTACAAATAAAAAAGTGATCGAAATAATGTACCTGTCTGATGATGGGTTGCTGCAATTTGGTATGCCGGTCTTTGAAACTGATACCGGCCTTGTTAACAGGGTGGTCTTTGAATATTCTTCCCGGGTTGTGATGCACTTAAAATATGATAACATTGATAGTATTATCATTTTTGATCATCTTTCACCATCTAATCCCCGGTTTGTTGGCCAATACCGGTATTATGGACCCGATTTTTCATTCGACAGCTTCTTTTATAATGATGGAATTTGGTTTCAAAAAAAGGATATAGATGTCAGAAATTTACCTTATTTTTGAGATATGACTGTAAAATTTATCAAGGACATAAAAAAAATGAAATTGGTCTATGTGTATTTTGTTGACCGAAACAGGACTTTTTTTCCGCAGGTAAAGGAAAGGTTAGCAAATGAAGAAAAATACAAGGTACATCTATTCTCAACAACAGAAATCTTATACGATCACCTGAAGACCTTAAATCCTGATGATACAAGTACCAATATCATTTTTTTGAATACTGAAAATACCCATTATGGTAATTCAGGAACAGGAAAATTAATTAAAAATGTTAAAAAAATAAAAAGCATCCATCAGGTTTTTAACATTTTTGTTCTTACTAACCAGAAAGATGTAAATACCCTTAACGATTTAACTACCGCAGGTACTCTTAGAATTATTCCGAAGAATGACAATTCTGTCCATAGGATCATAAATTATATTAAAGGTTTAATAAGCGAGAAAAATCTTGAGAAGAAACGCAAAGCAAGAATTTTACCTCTTAAAATTTTGCTGATTTTTATTTTGCTCATCCTTATTCTGGCAATAATTGCTTATTTCGTCCAACCTGAAATTTTCTATTCCTGAATTAACCTGGAAAATTCACGGATTTTTTCAGGTCTTAGACTCTCCTGTGACTATTTGTCAGGAATTTCCTGTTGGCATATACTTTGTCAACAGGTTGGTGATTTTGATAAAGTTGTATAATTAAAAATGTTGAAAAAATGAGAAAAGGGAAAATTGATGTAAAGACAGAGAATATTTTTCCAATAATAAAAAAATTCTTGTATTCCAGGCAAGAAATATTTCTCAGGGAACTTATTTCTAACGCTGTTGATGCTACCCAAAAATTTCAGATACTTGCTGAAGCAGGAGACTATAAAGGTAAACTTGGCAGTAAGACTATACGTGTAAAACTTGATAAGAAGAAGAAAACTATTACAGTATCCGATCATGGAACAGGAATGACGGCTGAAGAGATTGAAAAATATATCAATCAAATAGCTTTTTCAAGCGCAACAGATTTCCTGGAAAAATATAAAGACCAATCCAACAAACTTATAGGCCATTTTGGATTGGGCTTTTATTCCACTTTCATGGTTTCAGAAAAGGTTGAGATCGTTACAAAATCATACCAGGAAGGTGCAAAAGCTGTTAAATGGACTTGTGATGGAACAACGGAATTCACACTTGATGAAACCGATAAGAAAACCATTGGAACCGATGTTATACTTCACCTGGATAAAGATTCAAAAGAATACCTTGAAGAGGCAAAAATAAATGAGCTTCTTAAAAAATATTGTCGTTTTTTACCGGTTAAAATAGCTTTTGGAAAACAAAAGGAATGGAAGGACGGAAAGGAAGTTGAAACCAAAAAGGATAATATAATTAATGATACCAAACCGGCATGGACCATGAAACCTGCCGACCTTAAAGAGGAAGATTACAATAAGTTTTATAGCGATTTATATCCTATGCAGGATGCCCCCATGTTCCATATCCACCTGAATGTAGATTACCCGTTTAATCTTACCGGAATACTCTACTTTCCTAAGATTAAGAAAAGCATTGAGATACAGAAAAATAAGATACAACTTTATTGTAACCAGGTGTTTGTTACAGATTCAGTGGAAGATATTGTGCCTGAATTTCTGACATTATTACATGGTGTGATCGACTCACCGGATATTCCACTCAATGTGTCAAGAAGCTTCTTGCAAAATGATCCGAACGTAAAGAAAATCTCAGGTCATATCTCAAAAAAAGTAGCTGACCAGTTAAATGATATTTTTAATGACGACCGTACTGAATTTGAAAAAAAATGGGATGATCTGAAATTATTTATTCAGTATGGAATTATTAGCGATGAGAAATTCTTTGACCGTACTGAGAAATTTACTTTACTTAAAAATACGGATGGTAAGTTTTTTACATTTGATGAATATAAAAAACTTATTAATAAGAACCAGACCGATGAAAACAAAACTCTTATCTATCTTTATTCTACTAATGTTGAAGAACAATTCTCTTTTATTGAAAAAGCTAACCAGAAAGGTTACGATGTTCTTTTAATGGATGGACAGCTTGATACCCATTTTTTGAATCATCTTGAACAAAAATTCACTAATGCAAGATTTGTCCGTATTGATTCTGATGTTATTGATAAGCTTATTAAAAAGGATGAAACTTCCGGGTCTAAACTTACTGCAGAGCAGAAAATTGATCTGTCTCCGGTTATAAAGTCACAAATTCCCGGCAAGGATAACTTTATAGTTACTTTTGAAAACCTTAACGAAGATGAACATCCTATGACTATAACCCAATCGGAATTCATGAGGAGAATGAAAGATATGTCGGAAATAGGGGGAGGAATAAATATGTATGATAATTTGCCTGATAGTTTCAATCTTGTTGTTAACAGTAACCATCATTTGATAATTAAGATCGCTGAGGAGATGGAGCAAATAGTTGGTGAAGATACAAAGAAGTTAAAAGAGAAAATCCGGCATTTAGAGGATAATAAATCGAAAATGGAGAAAGATCAGAAAGGCAGGAAGGATGAAGAAATAAAACAGGAGGAAAAAGATAAGATCCAGGATCTGAAGAAAAAAATCGATGAACTGAATGATAGAAAAAGTAAGGTTCTATCAAACTACGGATCTAAAAATGAATTAGTGAAACAACTGATTGACCTTGCACTGCTTTCAAACAATATGCTTAAAGGTAAAGAATTGAGTAAATTTGTGAAACGAAGTATAGATATTATGTAATGCCTGAAATGCCTGAAATGAAGAATAATGCAGGTTAAAAAAACATACTAACCTCCTTCTTTAGATATTCAAGAGCAACTTTTGTTGGTTCTTTATCCATTTCTATAACTTTTTCAAGTATGTACCGGCTGAATTCGATTGCCGGGGCACCAGGTTTTACATGATCTGCAGATGAATTAATGATCTTAATAGTATTGGATTTCGCATTTTTTATTAATTCCCATGCAGCAGATGTCATATACACTTGTTGTGAAAGATTATGTTCAAATTCTGCCCTTATAGTATTCAGCATGGACGTTTGTATTTGTTTGCTTGTCATTCCCTGCTTGCTGGTTCGCATAATAAGCGATTCAAGCGAAACCCTCTCAAGAAAAAGTGTAACCCGCTCATAAGCCTGTAACCTGATAGGTGTAATGGTTTTCTGATTTTGCAGGATTATTTCATGCTTGCGTTTTTCCTGATCATTTTGGATAAACGCCTTGATTAGAAAATAAGATGTGAAAAAAACAATCAGAGCAGGTAAAGTGTATTTTAATATATCGAGTATTTCCATATGATGTGGTGTTAATTTTGTTTATTGCATATTCTGATTATTACGAAAATAATTCCGGAATTGAACATAACATAAAGTCTAAAAGTTTATCTAATTTTGGAGTCAATTAACCATCTACCGGTTATGTTATACAATATTAAGTATTTTTAAGGTTATAACTCAATTTTTATCAAATTTGTACCCCCCCTGCGTATCATGTTAAATTGGCGGGGATTTTTTATTCAAATTGAAAACAAAGAAATTAATAACTGTTGAGTAATGAGTATAAGTATTATTGGCAGATCTATTGGGAAATCTGTAACCTTGCTGTTAAACGAAACAGCTGCCATATTAAAAGCTAAAGGTGAACCGTTGATTCATCTTGGCGGGGGAGAGCCGGAAAGCAGAACTCCCATCGATGCAATTACCAATTTTACAGGTTTGTTGAATTCAGGTGAGATCCGTTATACTCCTGTAGATGGAACAATTGAAATGAAACAAGCCATAATCAGGTATACTGAAGAGTATTATGACAGAAAGGTTGACTCCGAAAATATTATTTTTCTTACAGCTGATGCCCAGGGTGTCTTACCCCCAATAGCCAGACTTAATATGAATCAGGCGATATATCATTTTATCAGTGGTTATACTTCGAAAATCGCAGGAACAGAACTTGGTCTTGGTATTGAACCTGAAATTACATTCAGTGCATGTTTCGGTGCTCCGTTTATGGTTCATCACCCGTTTTATTATGCTGATCTGTTAAGGAAAAAAGCTGAAAAGACCGGTGTAACAGTTTGGCTGGTTAATACCGGCTGGGTAGGGGGAAAATTCGGAGTTGGAAAAAGGATAAGCATTCGCCATACCCGGAATATGCTGAATGCTGCACTGGAAGGTAAGCTTGATAATGTGGAATACCGAACAGATAAACTGTTCGGTTTCAAAGTTCCGTTATCCTGCCCCGGTGTTCACGAAGATGTTTTTGATCCCTCCAGCGCCTGGGGAAATAAAGACGAATACTGGATAAAATATGACGCTTTGGCAGCAAGGTATATCGAAAATTTTAAGATATTCGCCGGTGGAGTACCTGGGGAAATTATGGCATCTGGCCCAAAAAGGCTGAAGAAATAAAACCAGGAAGAACATAGCTTTGCAAAGTAATTAAAAAAGCAATATTTGATTAGTAGTAAAAAATCAGTACTTGAAGTGAACTAAAGTTAAGAGTGCCTAAAGTTATTAAAGAAGGATAATAAAGAACTAAGCGCAGCGATCTCACGAATACATTATAAATAATATTAACAACATGAGTAATTTAGTAAGCAATTAGAAATCAGGAACAAGTATAGGAGCAAACAATAGGGAAGCAAACCGGTCAAGAAGTAAAGAGGTTAAAACTTTAGGCATTTTAGGCACTCTAAGTACTTTAGCACTTTATAAAAACCAAACTTATGGTACTGAGTGGTTACGTTTAGTATTATACTACTTTTATTATTCGTAAATTATTAGACAATTTTAAAATTCAGATACGTGAAAAAAGGATTCAAATTTGTTATACTGGTTTTTGGGGTTTTATTAGCGCTGGAAGCAGGCAAATTATTGTGGTGGGTTTATAGTCCCAATGTAACCCTGGAGAATGCAACGGATAACTATATCAATATTGCCACGGGTTCAGAGTATGAAGATGTGCGGAAGATGATTGTTAACCGGGGATTGGTAAGAAACATAAAATCATTCGACTGGGTTGCAGAAAAGAAAAACTACAGGAATTTTATTCACCCCGGACATTATGAGTTTGAAGATGGTATGACTAACAATGATCTTATAAACTTGTTGCGGTCAGGAATTCAAACTCCGGTAAGTGTTATATTCAATAACATCAGATCTTTGGAAAAGCTTGCAGGTACCGTTGCCGGTCAGATTGAAACTGACTCAGCTGAGATTATCAAACTGCTTCTCGATGAAAACTATATCTCACAGTTCGGATTTACCCATGAAACTGTATTGGGGGCTTTTATACCAAATACTTATGAGTTTTACTGGAACACCTCCGCTTCGGGGTTCATGGAAAGAATGGTTAATGAGTACCGGAGATTCTGGAATAAGGAGAGAAAAAGCAGGGCCGAAGCAATAGATTTAGCACTGAAGCAGGTTAGTACACTTGCTTCTATTGTCGATGCTGAAACTGTTAAAGAGACAGAAAAAACCAGGATTGCCGGTGTATATCTTAACCGGCTGAAAAGAGGTATCAGATTACAGGCTGACCCGACCATAATATTTGCTATTGGAGATTTTTCAAGAAACAGAATACTGAAAGCTGACCTGTTAGTGGATTCACCATATAATACTTACAGGCATGCAGGATTACCACCGGGCCCAATCTCAGTCCCTTCTGTTTCCGGGATAGATGCAGTGCTAAATGCTGAAGATCATTCCTTTCTCTATTTTTGTGCAAAGGCCGATATGTCAGGTTACCACCACTTCTCAAAAAGCCTTCGGGAACATAACCGGTATGCACTAAAGTACAGGCAGACGCTTAACAAACTTAGAATTATGAACTAATCAGAATCTTTCCTGTTTCTCTGCTTGATCGTGATATTAAGTGTGTTGAAGATATTGACGGATATAAGTTCTTTTTTAACACTAGTGTTTTCTATATAATGTTTACTTCAGTTTGCAGATCGATGCCAAACTTTTTGTTTACGGATATAATGATTCTCTCTGCCAGTTCCTTGATCTGTTGACCTGTGGCTGATCCATAGTTTAGCAGAATAAGTGCTTGTTTATTATACACCCCTGCATCACCGGTTCGTTTCCCTGCCCAGCCTGCTTTTTCAATCAGCCATCCCGCAGCAACTTTCACCTCCCGCTGATTTGCCGGGTAAGCAGGAATGCGAGGATAATCTGATTTCAGGAGTTTGAGTTTAGTTTTGTTTATTACCGGATTTTTGAAAAAACTACCGGCGCTCCCAAATTTATCAGGATCAGGTAGTTTGTTTTTTCTGATTTGAATTACAGCGTGTCGCATCGATTGAAGGTCGGTTTTTTTGTTTCCTGTAAATTCATCTTGTAACTTGCCATACCCGGTATTGAAAACCGGATTTCTGCAAAGTTTAAAAACCACACTTGTGATAATGAATTTCCCTTTTAATTCTCGTTTAAAAACACTGTCGCGGTATCTAAAATCACATTCATCCCGGTTAAATGTTATTTGTTTCAGACTATCTGTCATAATTCCTGTTACCGAATCAATTACATTTTTTACTTCTGCACCGTATGCTCCAATATTCTGGACCGGACAAGCACCCACAGAACCGGGGATCCATGAAAGATTCTCAACCCCGACAAATCCGTTGTTAATACAGTAAACAACAAAATCGTCCCAGTTTTCCCCGGCTCCGGTTTTAACCAGTACATAATCAACAGTCTTATCCAATATCTCAATACCTCTGATATCAGGCCGGATAACTAAACCTTGAAAATTACTGGTTAGCAGTATATTACTGCCTTCCCCTAAGATCAGCAGCTTCTGTTCAGGTTTATTATGGTTTTGCAGGATCTCAATTAATTCATGCAAAGTTTCCGGAGCTGCATAGAACTTTGCAGAAACTTTAATCCTGAAAGTATTATGTTTGTGTAATGAATAATTTCGGAAAACCTTTAACATTATCGGGTTATTTGGTTGTAAAGGTAAATAATGCAATTATATTCTTTATTTGTTAACTAATGAATTTGTACATTCGGTAAATAATTAAACTGCTCCCTGGATAACTAAACCTATGAAAAAACTCGTAATTTTTTCTGTAATCAATGATGTCGTATTCGATCAGCGCGTGAACCGTGCAGCCAGAACATTAATGCAAGAGGGTGCTGATGTATTGGTGGTTGGCAGACAATGGAATAATAGTCTGCCTTCTAACCATTTACCTTACACGGTTAAGCGTTTTAGGATGCTTTTCAATAATGGACCTCTTTTGTATGCATTTTTTAACATCCGGCTCTTTTTCTTTTTGCTGTTCAGAAAAGTTGATATTCTGCTGGCAAATGATCTGGACACTCTTTTGGCAAACTTTCTTGTTTCAAGAATTAAAAAAGTAGAATTGGTTTATGATTCGCATGAATATTT
Organism: Bacteroidota bacterium; assembly: GCA_022561875.1. GTDB lineage: Bacteria > Bacteroidota > Bacteroidia > Bacteroidales > VadinHA17 > JADFUQ01. The sequence goes on from JADFQJ010000015.1 coordinate 11,334, forward strand.
TACCGGCGTTCCGGAGATCCGTAACAGACCATTCGTCCGGAAAGTATGGCAATCAATTGAAAAATGGATTTTTCCAAAACTAAAACATGTATATACTGTAAATCAGTCGCTTGCATTGATTTACGAAAAAAAATACAAAGTTAGTGTTAAGGTAGTGAGGAATTTATCACATAAATGGAACAGATCGGAAAATTGTTCAAGAACCAGGCTGGGGCTTCCAGGAAACAAGTCTATCATTATTCTTCAGGGTTCAGGTATTAACGTCGACCGTGGTGCTGAGGAAGCAGTTCTTTCCATGCAGTATCTTGATAATACCCTGCTTCTGGTCATAGGTGACGGAGACATAGTTGGTAACCTTAAGCAAATGGTTTCTGAACTTGGACTTAAAAGCAAGGTGATGTTTATGGAAAAAGTACCTTATCATATTTTAATGAATTATACATGTGCCGCTGATATAGGGATTACACTGGATAAGGATACTAACCTGAATTACAAGTACAGTTTGCCTAATAAGCTGTTTGATTACATTCAGGCAGGGGTGCCGGTACTTGCCTCAAAAGTTATTGAGATAGAGAATATTATCAAATCCTATGATATCGGAGATATTATTGATAACCACGATCCCGAACATATTGCCTCAAAACTGAAGAATATGCTTTCGGATATGGAGAGGATGCAGTTATGGAAAAAAAATCTGCATAAAGCAAGAGAGGAGCTATGTTGGGAAAATGAGCAGGGGAAAATTATGGAAATATTCAGGAAAGCCGGATTGCCGATAGAAAGCTGATGGATTGTATCTTAATCTTTGAAATCTGTAGCAAAATGAATAGGTATCAGATGGAATAATTCCAAAACAACTACATATTATCCTGAAGAACCATATTTAATAACTAGTGCAGGGACATTGCATCAATAATTTACGGCTACCGTTTATAGGTATTAATGTGTACTATATCAGTCAGTGCCTTTCGTTTTTTTTGACGTATCTTATCTTTTGACGGATAGCCCAGTGTAATGATCAAACCAATCCTTTTTTTGTCCGGGACATTCAGAAGCTTTTTTATTTTTTTCTCTTTAAACCAACCCAGGATGCACGTTCCCAATCCTTCACTGGTTGCCTGGAGGCATATATGTTCGGCTGCAATACCAATATCGATCCACGGAAAAAACTTATCCTTGATTATACTTCCAAGATTTGAGGTAAGATTGGCTTTTTCTATTACAATAACTATATGAACTTGAGCCTGTTTAGTAAAATGGTTCAGGGGCAATAATCTGTCTGCAGTAAGATCTGCTACCTGGTTTTTAAGCTGAGGATCATCAACTACGATAAAGCTCCATGGTTGAGCATTACAGGCCGAAGGGGCTAACCTGCCTGCTTCCAGACACCGTTCTATCTTTTCCTTCTCCACCTTTTTGTCTGAATAACCCCTGACGCTTTGCCTTTGTTTTACAAGTTCAAGAAAATCTATCTTTTTCATACCATTATTTCAATATTCCATTAGTATCCGGCTGCCTGTCCGTCTTTTCTTGATTCTGAAGCTCCAAAATACACCTTGTTTTTCTTATCCCACATGATAGCCTGATAACCGCCAAACCCACCAATTGTCCATTGCACATCATGCCCTTTTATCATCAGTGAATGGAGGGTTTCATAAGATATACCCGATTCGAGATAGACAGTTCCCCCATCAGTCATTTTGCTGCCGGTGGGTTGTGATGAACCACCGTGGCGGATACGCGGAGCATCACCAGCTTCCTGAAGGTTCATGCCGAAATCAATAAGGTTAACTACGATCTGTGCATGTCCCTGGGGTTGCATTGAACCTCCCATTACCCCGAAGCTCACCCATGGTTCTCCATCTTTGGTAATGAAAGCAGGGATAATGGTGTGGAAAGGTCTTTTACCCGGTTCAAAAACATTGGCATGACCTTTTGTAAGTGAAAACAACTCACCGCGGTCTTGCAAAATAAACCCAAGTTTGGGCGGAACCATTCCTGAACCCATTCCCCGGTAATTACTTTGAATGAGGCTGATCATTGTACCTGCATTGTCAGCTACTGTCAGGTAAATGGTATTACCCTGCTCCGGCACGCCTGCTTCTAACCTCCGTGCTGCACGATCAGTGTTGATAAGCTCTCTTCGTTCCTTGCCATATTCTTTTGATATTAACCAGTCTAACGGGATATCGGCAAACCCGGGGTCAGCATAATATTTGGCCCTGTCCTCAAATGCAAGTTTTTTTGCTTCAACAAAGTGATGTATATATTCTGCACTGCCGAATCCCATAGAGGCAATATCAAATCCTTCAAGAATATTGAGTATCTGGAGGGCGGCAGTACCCTGTCCGCTCGGAGGTAATTCCCACAAATCATAACCACGATAATTGGTTGATATAGGTTCAACCCATTCCGAATGGTGTGCTGCAAGGTCTTCGTAAGAGAGAAACCCACCCTGTTCCCGTATGAATTTATCAATGGTCCGGGCTATTTCACCCTTATAAAAATAATTCCTTCCCTGGCTGGCTAATTCAGATAATGTTTCTGCAAGGTATGGGTTTTTGAAAATTTCACCTTTTTGGGGTGTGCTACCTCCCGGCATAAATATCTCTTTGAAATTCGGGAATCTTTGCAGGTATCTTGCATTTCCCTGCCAGTAGTAAGAAATTAATTCGGTTACCGGGAATCCGTTCTTTGCATAATTAATAGCCGGTTGTAAAATGTCCTGCATTGAAAGATTACCAAATTTTTTGTGCAATTCGAACCATCCATCCACACATCCGGGAACTGATACAGGCAAGGGACCGTAGGATGGGATACGATCATATCCTTCTTTCTTAAAGTACTCCAGGGTAAGGGATTTTGGTGATCTTCCACTGGCATTTAGTCCGTATAACTTTTTTGTGCTTGCATCCCAGACAATGGCGAACAGATCACCGCCTATCCCGTTTCCTGTTGGCTCAACCAATCCCAGAACTGCATTAGCAGCAATGGCTGCATCAACAGCATTCCCGCCCTTTTTTAAAATATCCAGTGCAACCTGTGTGGCAAGAGGCTGGCTTGTACATGCCATACCATACCGGGCAATTACTTCCGACCGGGTTGCAAAAGATTTACCGGTTATTCTGTCCTGTGGAAAAAGATTAACAAAACCAGTGGTCACAATAAATATTAGAATTAATGATCGCTTCATGGTATGAAATATTTATAATATTGTATTAATTGCCGAAGATAGAAAATATTATCAGGGATCAGACAGGAAAAAAAGAAATTTAATAATGAAAACAGGTTATAAAATATGTTCTGTGGTCAATTTAAATCGTTTCATTATTGTTAAATTTGCAACCTTATTAAAATAAATCCATCATCAATAAATTATATAATCGTGAAAAAAATCTATTTATTATTGTTTTTATCAGGAATTTTGATGATATCCTGTCAAACTGACAAAACCGTTAGAATGGAAACAAACAATCCGTTTTTTGAAAAATACGATACACCTTTTAATGTTCCCGATTTCGGGCAGATTAAAAATGCTCATTTTATGCCTGCATTTGAAAAAGGGATAGAGGAACATACGAAAGAAATCGGAACTATTGTTGACAATACTGAAGAACCTTCATTTGATAACACAGTTGTGGCGCTTGAAGAAAGCGGAGCATTGTTAACAAAAGTAAGCAATGTTTTTTATAATCTTCTGTCGTCGGTAACTAATGATACACTTCAGTACCTTGCCAAAGAGGCAGCTCCTAAATTATCAAAACACAGGGATGATATTGTACTAAATGCTACTTTATTTTCGAGGATAAAATCTGTTTATGATAACCGGGATGCTAATGAGCTTAATATTGAGCAGGCAAAACTGCTCGATGAAGTGTATAAGAAGTTTGTTAGAGGAGGCGCTAATCTTGGTGAAAAAGACCAGGAGAAATTGAGAAAGATCAACGAAGAATTATCGCTTTTGTCATTAAGCTTTGGGGATAATCTTTTGGCTGAGACCAATGCATTTACACTGGTTATTGACAATGAAGAAGATCTTGCAGGATTATCCGGGCATGTTATTGCATCTGCTGCCGAAACTGCGGTACAGAAAGAAATGGAAGGTAAGTGGGTATTTACGCTACAGAAGCCGAGTATGATCCCGTTTCTTCAATATTCACAGAAAAAGGATTTAAGGGAAATAATATTCAAAGCTTACATAAATCGTGGCAATAGAGGCAATGAATATGACAATAAGAAGATATTAACAAAAACAGCAACGTTACGGTTGGAACGTGCCCGTTTATTGGGATATAAAAACCATGCAGATTATGTACTTGAAGAAAACATGGCAAAGGAACCGCGGAAAGTATATGATTTCCTTAACAAAATTTGGAATGCAGCATTGCCGGTGGCTAATAAGGAAGCTGATGAGTTGCAAAAGATAATGGATGCTGAAGGTGAAAATGCACAATTGCATCCATGGGACTGGTGGTACTATGCTGAAAAACTCAGACAACAAAAATATGAACTGGATGAAGAGATGTTAAGACCCTATTTCGTTCTTGAAAACGTTAGAGAGGGTGTTTTTTATGTTGCTGACAGGCTGTTTGGATTGAAAATCGAAGAAAGAACAGATATCCCGAAATATCATGAAGACGTACAGGTTTATGAAGTCAAAGAGGCCGACGGTTCTCATATAGGTATTCTATACATGGATTTCTTCCCGCGGGACAGTAAAAAAGGTGGAGCATGGATGAGCACTTATCGTAAACAATATCGCAGGGATGGTGAAGAAATCACACCTGTTATTACAACTAACTTCAATTTTACCAAACCAACCGGAGATAAACCGGCACTGCTTAACTTCGAGGAGGTGAGTACATTGTACCATGAATTCGGACATGCTTTACACGGATTGCTTAGCGATTGTTACTACAGAAGCTTGTCAGGAACTTCAGTGCCCAGAGATTTTGTTGAGCTTCCTTCACAGATTATGGAAAATTGGGCTGCTGAGCCTGAAGTTATGAAAGTATATGCAAAACACTATGAAACCGGCGAAGTAATACCAAAAGAACTGATTGATAAATTGAAAAAAAGCAAACATTTTAACCAGGGATTTGCTTCAGTCGAATACCTGTCGGCATCTTTTCTGGATATGGACTGGCATACCATTGAAAAGACAACAGAGATAAATGTCCTTGATTTTGAAGACAAATCTTCGGAGAATATTAAAATGATCCCTGAGATCATCGTAAGATATCGTAGCACATACTTTGCCCATATCTTCTCAGGAGGGTATTCTTCAGGCTATTACAGTTATATTTGGGCAGAAGTGCTTGATGCGGACGCTTTTAATGCTTTTAAAGAAACCGGTTTGTTTGATCAGGAAACAGCCGCCAGGTTCAGAGAAAACATCCTTGAAAGAGGTGGTACCCGTGATCCGATGGAACTGTATAAAATGTTCCGCGGTGCCGAACCCAGCCTTGAACCCATGCTTGAAAGAAAAGGACTGATTTAAAGCGATTTATTAATTATTCAACAATAAGGGAACATATTTAATAATAAAATTCAATGAATAAGATCGTTGATAAGGAGTATTTTTCTGATAATGTAGTAAAACTTGTAATCGAAGCTCCTGAAATTGCAAAAAGCAGGAAAGCCGGACATTTTATCATTTTGCGTGTAGGTACTAAGGGGGAACGAATTCCATTGACCATAGTTGGGTCTGATACAGAAAATGGAACAATAACAATTATTGTTCAAAAAATGGGTGTCTCTTCAATAAAATTAGTGAATCTGGAGGTTGGAGATTACATTACTGATGTTGTAGGTCCTCTTGGCAACGCAACCCATATTGAAAAAGCCGGAACAGTTCTTGCTTCAGGTGGCGGTGTTGGTGTCGCTCCTTTGCTGCCAATTGTTGAAGCATTTAAAAATGCAGGTAACAAAGTTATCACTGTCCTGGCTGCAAGAAGTAAGGAGTTGATTATTCTCGAAGAACAAATACGGGACTTTTCAGATGAAGTAATTATTATGACTGATGACGGTTCTTATGGAAAGAAAGGATTGGTTACCCTTGGGTTGGAGGAAGTTATTAATAGAGAAAAAATAGACCTTGCCGTCACTGTCGGACCTGCAATAATGATGAAATTTGTGGGCTTGCTGACAAAAAAATATAATATACCTACTTTAGCCAGTCTGAATACTATTATGGTTGATGGTACCGGGATGTGTGGTGCATGCAGGGTTACTGTCGGAGGCAGAACCAGGTTTGTTTGTGTTGACGGACCTGAATTTGATGCGCACCAGGTAGATTTTGATGAGATGCTGAGCAGGTTAAACGCGTATAAAAAACAGGAAGAAAAAGCTTATGAGAATTATTTAAGTAAGTACAGAAAGGTATAAGGATGGATAGAATACTTGAATATCTTAAGAAGGAGAGAGAACAGGAATGGAGAGTTGAAATCCGGAGTAAAATAAAGACTAAAGATAGAACCAGTATGGAAAGACTGGATATGCCCGAAGAGGATCCTGATGTTAGAAATAAAAGTTATGTTGAAGTTAATAAAGGACTGTTGGTGGAACAGGCAATATATGAAGCTCAACGTTGTATTGATTGTGTTAAACCAACCTGCGTTGAAGGATGTCCTGTCGGAATTAATATTCCAAAATTCATAAAGAAAATTGAAACCGGTGAATTCCTGGAATCTGCCAAAATATTGAAAGAAACAAATGCCTTACCTGCTGTATGCGGCAGAGTGTGCCCACAGGAAGTTCAGTGTGAAATGACTTGTTTTTATACACAAAAATTAGGGAAGCCACCGGTGGCAATTGGAAACCTTGAACGGTTTGTTGCTGACTACGAAAGAAATAGTGGCCAGATATCAATCCCTGAAATTTCCTCGAGGAATGGTATTAAAGTAGCTGCCATCGGTTCCGGACCATCAGGATTGTCGTTTGCTGGAGATATGATTAAGATGGGATATGATGTTACCGTTTTTGAGGCTTTACATGAAATTGGTGGCGTTCTTAAATATGGAATTCCTGAATTCCGCCTGCCCAACGATATTGTTGATGTTGAAATTGAAATCCTTCATAAAATGGGGGTTAGGTTCGTTACAAATTTTATTGTTGGGAAAACAGCTACTATCGATGACCTCAAAAAGGAAGGCTATACTGCTTTTTTCATCGGCAGCGGCGCCGGTCTGCCAAATTTTATGAATATACCGGGTGAAAATTACGTTGGAATTTATTCGTCAAATGAATATCTGACCAGGGTGAATTTAATGAAAGCTGCAGATCCTGAATATGACACCCCCGTAATTAGTGGTAATAATGTGGCTGTTATTGGCGGGGGTAATACGGCTATGGATTCAGTTAGAACAGCTAAACGACTTGGTGCAGAAAGGGCTATGATAATCTATCGCCGTTCCATTGAAGAAATGCCTGCACGGGATGAAGAAATAAAACATGCTCAGGAAGAAGGAATTGAATTCTTGAATTTAAATAGTCCGATTGAGTATTTTGCCGATGAAAATGGCAGAGTGAACAAAATGAAGGTACAGAAAATGAAATTGGGAGAGCCGGATGATTCCGGCAGAAGAAGACCGGTACCTATTAAAGGATCTGAATATTTTATTGATGTTGACACAGTAATTGTAAGTGTGGGAGTCTCTCCAAATCCACTTATCCCAAAAAGTATAAAGGAACTGGATGTCTCCTCCTGGGGAACAATAAAAGTTAACAAAGATTCACTGCAGTCATCGGTGTCTGATATTTTTGCCGGAGGTGATATTGTCAGGGGCGGGGCAACAGTGATACTGGCAATGGGTGATGGAAGAATGGCTGCCGCTGCAATGAATAAGTATATTAAAGAAAAAGTCAGGAATATTATTTCTCTGGTTAAAGAGTTTAAAACTATTGGTGATATATTGGATTTTGCAACTAAATAATCAAACCTTTGGAAACAGATAAGATAAAAACATAATCATGAATGAATTAATTTGCTTAAATGTTAATTGTCCTGTTTGCGGAAGATCTTTAATGGATGATGAAATTCTGGTTGATAATTGTCCCAGTTACAAACTACAAATAAAGGTTGGGGAAAAAGAAGGGACAATGAATTTAAGCTCTGTTTGGGAAAGCTATAATTATTTGTGTGATATTGAAATACCGGAAAATTCAATAATAAAAATATTTTGCTCACATTTTAATTCTGAGATCATCAGTGATGCCGAGTGTGAGGTTTGCAAAGCGCCTATGATTCCATTAGATCTGGATATCGGTGGTAAAATTGATATTTGCTCAAGGGTGGGCTGTAAAAACCATTTCGTAAAATTTGTTGATTTTACTTTTGCCTTGAAAAACCTTTTTAATGAATCGGAATTAAGTGTGATGCCCTATTACAGGAAGATGACCATCTCAAGCAAGGGATCAGACACTACACTGAGTTATGAAGAGGAAAAGATAGAAATAATCAAATCCGGATCATTTCTTCATCCTTTTTGTCCGCATTGTAAGAAAACCCTGATTGAAAATAATTTGGTTAAATTGAAAGTGGTTAGAGGTAAAACGAAAGGATTCATAATGCTTAGTCCTTATCTTAACGTTTTTACTTCCAGATCAACCATCTTCTTACACGAGGGTAAAAAGATAGGAGACTTAAGATGTTTTCATTGTGATACCAGCCTGATGGTTAAAGATAAATACTGTGAGGAGTGTGAAAGCGAGGTTTTCAAGGTTGCAGTCAGCGCCAGAACGAAACTGCTGGATTTTTATCTTTGTTCTAAAAAAGGATGCAGATGGCATGGATTAAGCAAGGATGATTTAAATGATATCAGGCTTGAAGATAGCCTGGAGTGGTAAGGGGGAATGCATCACAATTTTTCAGGTCTCATTCACCAAATATTCATGAATACCCCGTGCAGCAATTTTTCCGGCGCCCATAGCTGAAATAACTGTTGCTGCTCCGGTAGCAACATCCCCCCCGGCAAATACACCTGGTTTCGATGTTTTACCTGTTTTTGGATCAGTGATGATATTTCCCCATTTGCCGGTTTGTATATCAGGTGTTGTTGAAGGGACAAGCGGATTTGGACTATTACCGATCGCAATAATAACAACATCAACGGGCATCCTGAAATTTGCATCCGGAATAGGCACAGGTCTTCTTCTGCCGGAATCATCCGGCTCTCCGAGTTTCATCTGAACGCATTCAACTTCTTTAACCCAATTGTTTTTATCCCCATGAAATGCTGCAGGATTTGAAAGAAATTTAAAGATTATGCCTTCCTCCTCAGCATGGTGGATCTCTTCATCGCGTGCAGGCATTTCAGTTCTCGATCTTCTGTAAACAATAATCGATTTTTCTGCACCCAACCTGAGTGCAGTCCGTGCACAATCCATCGCAATATTTCCTCCTCCAACAGTAGCTACCCGCTTACCTCTGATAATGGGTGTTTTATATTTCGGAAAAAGGTACGCTTTCATCAGGTTAGCCCGTGTAAGATACTCGTTTGCAGAATAAATACCATTAAGGTTTTCACCCGGAATCTCAAGAAACCATGGTAATCCTGCCCCGGTACCAAGGAATACGGCATCATATTCATTTAATAGTTCGTCAACACTTTTTATCATGCCAATAACTGAATCTGTAAAGAGCCTGACACCCATTTGTTTTAGAAAATCAATCTCCTTGAACACAATGGCTTTTGGTAATCTGAACTCTGGAATTCCATATACGAGCACGCCGCCGGGCTGATGAAGTGCTTCAAAAATATCGACCTTATGACCGAGCCTTATAAGATCGGCTGCTGCAGTAATTCCGGCAGGACCGGCTCCCACAATTGCTACTTTCTTCCCGGTGTATTTTGGTATGGAAGGTATTTCAATCTCTTCATTCTCTCTTTCCCAGTCGGCAAGAAAACGTTCCAGTCGCCCAATAGCTACCGGTTCATTCTTGATACTAACTATACATTTTATTTCACATTGTTCTTCCTGGGGACATACACGACCACAAATAGCGGGAAGAATATTTTTTTCTTTAAGAAGAGTAACCCCTTCTTTGAATTTTTTTTCGGCAATAAACTCTATAAACCCTTTAATATCTATTTCAACAGGGCAACCTTCGATACATTTTGGATTTTTACACTGCAAACAACGTTCAGCTTCGATTACTGCCTCCTCAGGTGAATAACCGTAAGGTACTTCATCGTAGTTTTTTATTCGCTCCCCCGGAGGTTGTTCCCTCATCGCGGTTTTTACAGGGCTTATTTTTGCCATCGTTCTATCTTTCCTGTGAGATAATTTCTTCTTTCAGATAGGCTTTTCGCCTTGATAAGATTATGTCCCAGTCGATCTTATGTCCTTCAAAATGCGGACCATCAACACATGCAAATTTTGTTTTACCTCCTACAACTAACCGGCATGCTCCGCACATTCCTGTACCGTCGATCATAACCGTATTCATGCTTACAATTGTTTTAATGCCAAAAGGACGGGAAGCTTCAGAAACACGGTACATCATAAAAGTGCATCCGATAGCAATGATCCTGTCAAATTTTTTACCGGCTTTTAAATTTTCCTCAATATCATCGTAAGCATGTCCTTTAAAACCAATAGAGTTATCAACTGTTGAATACCTTACTTCATCCGATACTTCTTCCAGTTTGTCATTCCAGTAAAGAAGGAATTTGGCGCGTGCCTCTGAGAAGCAAATAATCTTATTTCCTGCTTGCTTTAATGCTCTGGCAATTGGGTAGATGCCTCCAATACCATAGCAACCGCCGATCAGAGCTACAGTGCCAAATTTTTTGATTTCCATAGGCTTTCCAAGTGGTCCTGTAAATGAGTACAGATCATCACCCTGTTTAAGCTCTGCAAGCTTTTGTGTGCTGGCTCCTATTTCCAGGAAAATAAACGTTACAGTACCTTTCTTCACATCCCAGTCTGCTATGGTCATTGGAGTACGCTCACTGTATTGGTCAGGAATAATAATAACAAATTGACCCGGTAAAGCTTTCCTGGCAATATCAGGAGCCTCAACAGTACAACTGTGAACATTCGGTGCAATTTCTGTTTTTTCCATTATTTTGACCATTTCAGCATTCTTTAGTTTATAATTCTTGTTTCTGCTATAACAGGTCTTTTTGTATAGCGTCCTGTGTGCATAACAACTTCCTCTTGATATTTTGTAAAATCGTGTTTTATTATTTATGCCCTAAACTTCTAAAACCCCTTACCTCCCTTAGGCTTAGCCTTAGCCTTTTTTAATTACTTTGCAAAACTATTTTAATACTCCATATTCTGTGATTGTTTTTATATCATCAATAAGCGTTGACAGATTATTGCCACTGTAATGAAAATAATTATATTCCAAACTATCTTTTTCAGTATGTTCCTTTTCCTTTTTAAAAGGTATTAATTTTACAGGTAAATAATTTTTTCCGGGTTTTTCGTTTGTTGAAAACGACAGATCGGTTTGAGTCTTTAATTCCTGAAAAATATCTTCAGATTTCTTTATTTGAAAACCTTCTTCCAGCATTGCCTGAGCCAACAGGGATAAGGTTTTCCATGGTGTTCTTGTATCTTCCGGCGCTTTTATTACCTGTTTTGTTTTCTTTAGTTTTCTTTCTATGTTAATTATGTGGCCTCTGGTCTCAAGGAAGCTTGTTGTGGGGAAGAAGACATGTGCATATTTTGAAATACCTGTAAGAAACATGTTTTGCTGAACAAAGAATTTCAGACCTGAAAGATCAGGATTGCCGGGAATATCCCCAAATACAAATAGTGCTTCAATACCATCTTTACTTATGCTGTTTATCATTTCGTTTCGTGATAACCCGGGTGTATTATTTAGTTTGATTTTCAGATGATCAGACCATTTCTTCAAACTCTTTTTATTATCAATTCTGGCAAAACCAGGCAGCAGGTCCGGATTCATGCCTGCAAAAGTTCCGCCATAATAGTTACCTTCACTTAAAAGGAACATTATCCTGCAATTATCCGGGTTTTTCTGAAGAAGTTGAAGATTAAATAAGGCATCAAAACTGTCAATACAATTTGCCCCCCGCAGTATTCCATCACCTGCCAGAATTAGTAATTTCTTTGAATCTGAAATTAATTTAACAGCCGAATTAACCTGCGAACCTGAAATACCAAGTTGATTGCAGGCACTGTTAAAATTCAACTCTTTTAATTGTAATTTCAAATTCTCTGTTTTTTCCCCGTTTTTATTTCTAAGCAGTCCTGATAATATAATATGAAGCAGCAGCAACTCTCCACCATCGCTGAAAATCAGTGTGTTATGCGAAAAAGAAGATGTACGGTTATCATATGGATTTGCAAAAATTATTTCAGTCCCGTTTCTGAAAGCCTTTCTGATCCTGTTTTCAATTATTGGGTGTGAAATTGAACCATTTGATCCGATAATAAAAATCGTATCGCTATTTTCAATCGAATCAATTTCGAACGGAGGAAAGGTGTTGTAATATTTATCTATTTTTTCTATTATCTCTTTATTGGGGTAAGACGACAGCAGATCAACGTTATTAGACCTCATGACCTTCCTTGCGAATTTCTGCAGGATATAATTATCCTCCAGATAATCATGGGGAGAACCGATCATTCCAAACTGATTCCCACGGTATCGTTCAAGATTGCTTGCAGTATAATTAATGGCTTCTTTCCAGCTTACCTCTATCCATTTGCCCCCTTTTTTTATTAAAGGGGTTGTAATTCGGTCGGGATGGTGAACAATATCCCCCGGAACAAACTTGCCCCTGACACAAATTTGTGGTGGATTCATTCTCTTTCCTATTTTAGGACCAACATTTATTATACGATTGCCCCTGGAGTTTATATTTATTGTGCAACCTACCTGACAAAAAACACAAGTGGTTTCAGTTGACTTATCCGGTAAACCAGCCCATTTACCCATTTTTTCAGATATTGAACCGGTTGGGCAAACATCAACACATGCTCCGCAAAACTCACATCCGGCTTCTATTTGAGATTCACCAAAAGCTGTTCCCACTATGGTTGTATTTCCCCTTTGTGTAAAAGCCAGGACTTCGCTATTCCGTTCTTCATTACAAATCCTTACGCAACGACCGCAAAGGATACACAGATTATAATCAAGATCATAAAACGGATTATTCCTTTCGGGTTCAATTCCACGGTAAGCAATAGGATATTTTACATCAGATATTTCAAGGTAACCGACTAAATCCTGCAATTCACAATCACCATTACTAGCACAAAAATTACAGCCTGTTGTTGTACCGACCTTCCGGGTTGAATGCATAAACTCTGTACAATCGTTTTTGTCTTTACATACCAGGCATGTATAAGGATGTTCCGATAAGATAAGTTCGAGAGTTTCTCTTCTCAGTGTTTTTAATCCGGGGGAATCAGTGGTGATTTCCATTTTGTTCACAACAGGGGTTGTGCATGCTGTTGGATAACCGCGCATATTCTTGATTTCAACCACGCAAAGCCGGCATCCTCCGTATGGTTGTAGATTTTCAAGGTAACATAAGGTGGGGATATATATTTTCTTTAAGAGAGTTGCTTCAAGAACGTTAATACCATCAGGGACGGAAAATTTCTCCCCATCTATTTTAATGCTGATATTTTTCCCGGTTTTCACTTTCATATTTAAATGTAAAATAGTCTTGTCCGGTTATTTATTCTATTACAATTGCATCACCTGCTATAGCATCAAACCGGCAGATCTCATAACATGCCCGGCATTTTATGCATTTCGACAGATCAAGAAAATGCAGCTCACTCCTGGGGCCGGTTATTGCACCTGTGGGGCAAACACTCACACATCTCTGACAACCGGTACATTTTCCCTTAATGACCCTGTATTCAACCAGATCTCTGCAAACTGCTGCCGGGCACCGGTTGTTTTCAATATGTTCTAAATATTCATCCCTAAAATATTTTAAGGTGGTCAGTACCGGGTTAGGCGCAGTTTGTCCCAGACCGCACAGTGAACCATTCTTAACTGTATGTGCAAGGGTTTCTAACATTTCCAGATCTTTTATTTCCCCTTTTCCTTGCGTGATTTTTTCAAGTATCTCTAATACCCTGGTCGTTCCAATCCGGCATGGCACACATTTACCGCAACTTTCCTGACTTGTGAATTTCAGGAAATATTTTGCCACATCTACCATACAGGTGTGTTCATCCATTACAATCAAGCCTCCGGAGCCCATAATGGAACCGGCTTGTGAAAGGGATTCATAATCGACAGGCAAATCAAGAAATTCTACCGAAAGGCAACCCCCTGAAGGTCCTCCTGTTTGAACTGCTTTAAAGGGTTTTATAGGACCGCCTCCAATATCGAAGATTATTTTTTGTAAAGTAGTGCCCATCGGCACTTCTATTAATCCGGTTCTTCTTATTTTCCCTACCAGGGCAAAAGTCTTGGTTCCTTTACTGGTCTTTGTCCCAAAACCGGCATACCAGTCTCCGCCTTCCCGTAAAATACAGGGTACGGTTGCAAGGGTTTCCACATTATTAATATTGGTGGGATTACCATTCAGTCCGGATGTTGCAGGAAATGGCGGTCTGCTTCTTGGCATACCCCTTTGTCCTTCGATAGATGCGATCAATGCTGTTTCTTCTCCGCAAACAAAAGCCCCGGCACCTTCTTTCAGACTGATTTCGAAGGAAAAACCGGTGTCAAGGATATTTTTCCCCAGAAAACCCAGATCATTCATTTGTACAATAGCGATTTTGAGGCGCTCGATAGCCAGAGGATATTCAGCACGAATGTAAATGTACCCGGTATTCGCTCCTATAGCATATGCGGCAATTACCATTCCTTCCAGCATGGCAAGAGGATCACCTTCCATAAGTGAACGGTTCATGAAAGCGCCGGGGTCGCCTTCATCCGCATTGCAGATCAGATATTTGGGATCGCCACTGGCTTCTCTGCAAAACTGCCACTTCAGGCCGGTTGGGAAACCGGCGCCTCCCCGGCCTCTGAGACCGGATTTTTTTATCTCATTAATAATACCTTCAGGTCCGAGTTCAATAGCTTTTACTAAGCCCTTAAATCCATCCCTTGCTATATAGTGATTAATATTTTCAGGATCGATAATTCCGCAATTCCTTAAAACTATACGCTCCTGGTTTTTCAGCATCGGTTGATCCCAAAATGATCTGATCCCATTAATTTCTTTCTGTTGTGAATCTAAATGCCCAAGAGGCTTCAGTTTGGATTCTTCACCGTTTAAAAATTCTGTTACTAACCTGATCGTTTTTTTCTTATCTACGTTGTTAAAACTAAAACGTGGAAGCCCGGGTTTTTGAATATCTAATAAAGGTTCCAGGTAACACGGACCTATACATCCGACTTTAAGGACTTTAGCCTTTATTTTTTCCTTGCTGATTGTTTCATGTACCTGCTTCCATACCTTGTCTGCTCCTGAAGCAATACCGCAACTCCCCATTCCAATATAAATAACAGGTATAGGGCTGTTTTGTAATAATTGCCATTCCGTATGAGCTTTTTTCCGTATGGTTTCAAAATTATTCATACCTGTCCAGCATTTCTTTTAATTTAATAACAGACATCCGGCTGTATATGATATTATCTATCATTACAACGGGCGCTAAAGCACAACACCCCAGACAAGCGACACGTTCCAAATCAAACTTTCCGTCTTCTGTAGTTTCTCCGGGAGTTATATCAATTTCAGACTGTAAAGCATTTGATAAAAAATCTCCTCCTTGTACATGACAGGCTGTACCCAAACAAATTCTTATCGAATGACGACCCGGAGGGCCAAACTTGAACTGGGAGTAGAACGTGGCAACTCCGTAAATATAACTCCTGGACACACTCAAATGTTCTGAAATCCTTACGACTGCTTCGGGAGATAGATAATCATCTTTTTCCTGAACAGCTTGAAGAATTTGGATTAAATTACTCTTGTCTTTTAGTGGGAATTTGTTTAATACAGATTGTGTGGTACTTGCAATTTTCACGTACATGTGATTTTCATGATGTTCTAAAAATATGAAAAAAATATTAATTTCTTTGAAGTTTCGGGGTTAATCCCTCTTGTTGGAAGAAGGTTAGCAGGAAAATTTGTAATTTGGCACTTTATTTTATAAGCAAAAATATTCAGATATGGCAAGTTTAAGAGACATAAAGAAAGAGATCAATGGCTTGACAAACGAGGTTATCTTCGATTGTTTTTTGTATCTATATATGCATAAGGATAAAAACAAGATAGAGGTAACCAGGATAATGAAAAACACGTTAAAGACGCGTAATGGCTTGATATACAAGGTAAATCATACTGATTCCGAGGATCGGAAAAAAATTAAAAAACACTTCAGCAAAATAAAGGGTGAATTGGTTGATAAAATGGATGGATATTTTAAAAAGTTGAGTGAGATAACCAAAGAAACTAAGAACAGTATAAAAAAGTAATCAGCAGGAGAAGAATTTGAAGACTCATTATTCCATACAAATCTATGGACGTGTCCAGAATATTGGTTTCAGGTATTTTGCGGTTATGAAGGCAGGCGAGTACCAGATATGCGGGACAGTGAGAAATGAACCGGATGAAACTGTGGTGATCGAAGCTGAAGGAGCAAGGGAACAACTGGATATTTTTCTTGCTGATATAAAAAAAGGACCGGGTTGGGCACGGGTTGATGATGTAAAAGTCACACAACTTCCTGTTGCTGACTATACCGACTTCAGAGTGGTGTATTGAGGTACGAAAATATTTCACCCTGGATGGAGCATATTGACTTAACCTTAACCCGTAACTCGAAGCCCGAAACTCTTTACACTGCATCACAACTCTTAAATAGGTTTTGCATTGCGGAAAACAGGAATGGTACTAAACATGTTCCATTATTTTCTTATTGCAATTGGTGCAATGTCCCTGTATGGTGAGTCCTTCAATTCGCGTACTGTAACCCGATCTACTGATAATAAGGCTGTTGCACTCCTGACAATAAGTGTCTTTTCCTGTATTAACGGCAATATTACCAAGAAATACATAGTTTAAATAATCTGATGCAATCTCATAAAATCGTTCAAGGGTGGCAATAGGTGTGGCAGGAATATTCATTCTGTATGTAGGAAAATACCTGGAGATATGCAGTACGGTATCCTTGCCTGTTTCATCGCTGATCCATTTGACCATTTCCCTGAACTTATTATCGTCATCATTCAAACCAGGGATCACCAGGTTTGTGATCTCAAGATGCTTTCCGGCTTTTTTTATCGATCTGATGCTTTCTTTAACCGGAGCAAGAGCAGACTTGGTGTATTTGTGGTAAAATTCTTCTGTAAAGGCTTTCAGGTCCACGTTCCAGGCATCAATTACTTCAAGGAGGTCTGACAGAGGTTCTTTATTGACATATCCGTTAGTAACCATTACATTATACAGACTTTCCCGGTGAGCTTTTGCAGCAGTTTCCATAACAAACTCAAACCAGATTATCGGTTCGTTGTATGTATAAGCAATTCCGTGATTGTCTTTTTTTTCAGTTGCAATTCTGACAATATCCTCCGGACTGTAAGATTCCCTGTTCAGAAGATTAGCTACTTTTGATTGTGAGATATCGTAATTTTGGCAGAATTTGCATTTCAGGTTACAACCAAATGTGCCAACTGACAAAATAGTCTGCCCGGGATGAAAGTGGTAAAGTGGTTTTTTTTCAATGGGATCCATATGAAGTGCAGACACTTTGCCGTAATTTTCCGGTACTATTTTGCCATTCTGATTTCTTCTGACCATACATATTCCATATTGCCCCTCTGCAAGAATACATTCCTGAGGGCAAAGTTGGCACTGCACTTTCCCGTTTAACTTATTGTAATATTTACCTTCTGTCATATATGTTTATTTATAACTATTCAGTGACTAAATAAAGAAGTGCCTAAAGTGCCTAAAGTGCCTAAAGTGCCTAAAGTTATAAATTACTAAACCTCTAACCTTACTCATCTCTCTTACTTCTACATTCTTCTAAAGTGTTACGAGTTTCGGGTTACGAGTTCACGCCTCTTCGGCCCTTTGCTCTTCTCTCTTCACTTTTGCCTTCTGCCTTTTGCCTTTTGCCTTTTTTTCTCCTTACTCACCTTACTCACCTCATTCATTCAAATCTGAGTCTGATTTCTTCAATACTTTCAACCGACCCAACAAGAGTAAGAATATCCCCGAGCCTTAATCTGGTATATCCTGTTGAAATGATCATATGCCCTCTTCTTTGTGTTGAGAGTATCAGAATATCTGCAGGAAGATGAAGGTCTCTGAGGGCAATGCCGTGAAGGTCAGGATTCCGTACAACGATTTCAACTGTATCCTGGTTTTCTTCCATGCCAAGAAGTAAAGAAGTTGCCATGGGCGACCGGACAAAATGGTCGAGCAGACTGACTATTGCAGTTGAGGGTTCAACAATTTTTACTCCCAGATCATGAAACTTGCTAAAATTATCTCTGTTGTTTAGGCGAACAACCAGGTCGTGAGTCCCATAATTTTCATAAGCCAGTTCACATATTGTAAGATTTTCAATATCAGTTTTAAGCGCAATTATTGCTTCAACCTTTCCTGCTTCCAGGTTTTCAAGAGTTTCATAATTAATTTCAGGACAATACTCTATTGAAATATTCTCAATTCCAGGTTCGTTGATCCCTTTCATGGAAGTTACAATTTTTACATCCCATCCATGATTGGCAAGTTGTCTTGCAAGTGCCATTGCCTGGGCTTCATATCCGAAAATTATTGCACGCTGACTTTCGGCAGGCAAGTTGCTTTTGGCACGGGAATGATCTTCACCTGCAATTCCTATTGCCCATTTAAACAAGGGAGGACCCACCATCTGGTTTATAACAATGACGGCAAACATTATAGTGGCAAACTCTGTACCCCATCCCGGGAATTCACCGGCTACTACAGATACAAGCCCGATACTTACACCTGCCTGGGTTATGAAAGACATCCAGGAAATTCTTGTATAGCGCAATGGATCTCCTGCCATGACACTTCCGGTAAATGCCCCAATGGAAATAGCTGCCAGACGGATAATAAAAAACACTAAACCAACCATCCAGACTTCTGCCAGGTAATCGATAGAGATGGAGGCGCCAATAAGAGTAAAGAACGCAACATATACATAGGGCACCGTATCATGTATTATCTTCAGGAATTCTCTCCTGTATCGTGTGAAATTTGTAACGTAAAAGCTGGCAATAATACATATAAGCAAAGGTTCGGTATAAAAATCAATTTCAAAATAGAGATTACCAGCATGTCTGAGAAAGTCAGACAATAAGTAGATTCCTAATCCTGATAGCAGGATCAGGAAACTCTTTACAGTCCGGGATTGCTTTCCGGATAGTATAAAAAGAAGCCCCTGTCCGAGAAGCCAGCCCATAAAAAAAGAAGCAGTAAGTTCTGATACTAAAATGAGAACATATTTCAGATTAAATGATGTATCGGAGATAAGAGTATTAACGATTGAGATAATAATTGCGAAAAGAATAATTACCAATACATCAAGCAATACTGTAACTCCCATGGCAGTGCGTGTGAACGGACCTTTGGCTCGGAGTTCATTGATCACTGCAATAGCAGATGCAGGGGAACGAGCTGCAAATATGGTTCCTGCGAGAAGAGAAATTCCAAGTCGGGTACTGATATCGAAATTACTAAGAAATGGTATCATGTTGCTTACAAGGAAGATAGCTATGCTTGAAAATATAAAGGTGATAGAGAGTAAGCAAATAGTTATCCATCGAATGCTTTTCATCCGGCTTCTGTACTCCTTCAGATACAATTCTGCACCGGCAGCAAAAGCAATGAAAGCCAGGGATATCTCATTTACAAATTTAAGTTTCTCTGGGGCTTCAGCAGGGATCAGTCCAAGAATTTGCGGACCTGTAATTATTCCAATTACAAGAAGCCCGGTTACCAGAGGTAGATGTATCTTTTTGAATAAGAATGATAATCGTTGAGAAGCAACCAGTATAATTATGAATCCGGCAACTATACTTATTATTTCCCAGTATTCCATAATGCAAACTATTCAGTGACTAAAAAAAGAAGCGCCTAAAATGCTAAAATACTAAAATATCTAAAATTAGAGAACGTTTGGCGGCAGCCAAACCTCACGAACGGGTGGTGGGAAGAATTGCTGGAGTGAGTAATCGTGAATCGCGAGTCGTGAAGAGTGAAGAATTCATGTTTCATTTTTCGGTTAAAATTTGTGCATACCATTAAAGCATAATAAGTATACGGATTTCGCGAACGAAGTGAAGCAATCTCTCCTGACTTTTCGAAAAGCTCATGACAGTCCATCTATTTTGCATTCTTCCAAAGTGTTACGAGTTTCGGGTTTCGAGTTACGAGTTCACGCCTCTTCGCCCTTTGCTCTTCTCTCTTCACTTTTGCCTTTTGCCTTTTATTCTCCTTACTCACCTACTTCCCTACTTACCTACTCACCTCTTTTCATTTACTCATTTACTAATTTCTTCACTTTAACTGGATAATTACTCAAAAGATAAGAAAAATTGATTTAATCTGATGCTTCATATTTGATTTTTGTAAATAATAAAAAAATGACACTGAAAAATTTTATGCAATATTTTATTACAGGAAATTAATTTTTTTCAAAAAAAGTTATACTTTAGAAGGAATTTTTGAAAGTTCTTGCTGAAAGGATTAAGAAGCTAAAAACGTAACAAGAAGAATTGATTGTAAGGATTTTGATACCAAAGCTTTATCTTAAAAATACATTTAAGGTAGAGAAAATTGTTTGTACTTATACCACCAGGCTTTCTTAGCCTGTTTTATTCATTTATACACTAAAACCATGAAGAAAAGTAATATTTTTTATGTACTGGGTGCAATAATCCTGATTTTTATGTTAATGGATTGTGGAGACAAAAAAGATAAAAAGACAAATGCTCAGACAGACCAGGAAATTCAGATTATCCAGGATGAGGTATTGATAAATAACTTATCTGAAGATGAGGTTCAGGGAGGATGGAAACTTCTGTTTGATGGCAAGACTACAAATGGCTGGCGCGGATTTAATGCGGATACTATCAGTACAGGCTGGATAGTTGAAGATGGTTGTTTGATGACACTTGGAAAAGGAGGTGATATTGGTGGTGATATAATTACGGAAGAGGAATTTGAGAACTTTGAACTGAAGTGGGAATGGAAAATATCTGCAACCGGTAATAGTGGAATATTATATCGTGTTCTTGAGGGAGATTATCCGGCGGTTTATGCAACAGGACCGGAATACCAGTTAATTGATGACATTGGTTTTCCGCAGAAGCTGGAAAAGTGGCAGACAACCGGAGCAAATTATGCTATGCACCCACCACAGAATGCAAAAATAAAACCGGTTGGTAAGTGGAATTCATCGAAGATTTTAATAAACGGATCACATGTAGAACACTGGCTTAATGGAGAAAAGGTGGTTGAATATGAGCTCTGGTCAGACGAATGGAAAGAGAACGTGAATTCCGGTAAATGGAAAGAATATCCTGGATACGGACTTGCTTCGAAGGGACATATTTCTCTTCAGGATCATGGCAGCAAGGTTTGGTTTAGGAATATTAAAATTCGTGAATTGAATGATGAATAATTCCATAATTCCTCCAAAGGAGTACCTGTAGTACAGTATTCCTGTTTTTTACTTAAAACGACTTTTTATAAAAAAAATGATGTTATGAAACGAATTTTTTTACTATTATCGGTAACCTTATTGCTTCACACAAGCCTTTTAAACGGGCAGACAAATATTCCGGTTCCGGAGGATCATTTTGGATTCAAACCCGGAACAGACAGGATGCTTTTCGATTATGAAGAGCTGATTGAATATTTTAATCAACTTGATAAAGCATCCCCGAAATTCAAATTGATCAGTATCGGAAAATCACCAATGGGAAAACCAATCTATATAGGATTTATTTCATCAGCAGAAAATATTGATAATCTTGAGCAACTGAAAATAATAAACAGGGAACTTGCTTTGAATCCTGAGATACCGGATGCTGAAAGGGTAAAAATGATCAATGAGGGTAAAGTCTTTGTGCTCGGTACTCTCTCTATGCATTCAGGCGAGGTGGGTCCTTCACAGGCCTCAACACTTATTGCCCATCAATTAGTTACATCGAACAATCCCAAAACGCTGGAATGGCTTAACAATGTGGTGTATATGATGATTCCCTGCCATAATCCTGATGGGATGGATATGATAGTGAACAATTACAGGAAATACAAAGGAACAAAGTATGAAGGAGCATCTTTACCAAGGGTTTATCATAAGTATGTAGGGCACGATAATAATCGTGATTTTGTTATTCTTTCCCAGGAAGATACAAAAGCGATCGCCCGTATTTACAATACCGACTGGCTGCCACAAGTGCTGGTTGAGAAACACCAGATGGGATCAACCGGCCCACGCTATTTTGTTCCACCTCCTCATGACCCGATTGCCCAGAATATTGACGCAGGTATATGGAACTGGATCGGAATATTCGGGCAAAATATGATCAAAGATATGACAAGAGATGGATTGTCGGGAATATCACAACATTACTTGTTCGACGATTACTGGCCCGGGTCGACAGAGACTTGTATCTGGAAAAATGTAATAGGTTTCCTTACTGAAAGTGCCAGCGTAAAAGATGCTTCACCTGTTTATATAGAACCCAATGAACTGAATGTCAGAGGGAAGGGATTGTCCGAATATAAGAAAGGTATAAATATGCCGGAGCCATGGGAAGGTGGATGGTGGAGACTTGGTGACATAGTGGATTATGAAATATCTTCCACTATGTCTATTCTCAAAACTGCTTCATTGCATCGTGAGGATATTCTGAAGTTCAGAAATGATATCTGCCGAAGCGAAGTGGAGCGCGGAAAAACAGAGCCTCCGTTTTATTATGTGTTTCCTGAGAAACAACATGATCCGGGTGAACTGGTGAACCTCGTTGCATTGTTGAAAGAGCATGGTGTTGCGGTTTACCGCTTGCAGGAAGATCATAGTCTGGAAGGACATGCTTTTAAAAGCGGTGATATAGTTGTTCCGCTTGCCCAGCCTTACCGTCCTTTCATCAAGGAGGTTCTGGAAGCCCAGGAATACCCTGTCAGGCATTATACACCTGGTGGTGAAATTATTAAACCATACGATATTACAACATGGTCTCTTCCTCTGCATCGCAATGTGAGATCCTTTGAGATCGAGACACGATGTAAGGATTTTGAAGCGAAGATCGAAAAAATTGAGGGAGATTTCAACCTGCTTGATTCCGCTCCGGAGAAATATTGGGCAGCTCTCTTTTCAGTTAAAATGAACTATAGTTACAAAGCTGCATTTACAGCTATGAAAAGAGGACTTAAGGTTGACAGGCTTACAACAAGCATTAAAATCAAAGATGTTCTTTATCCGAAGGGCAGCTTTGTTATTTACAACAAAGGAACAGCAGAAGATGCACTATCTGAAATTGTTGAGCAAATGGGTGTACAGCCTGGTTATCTGGTTGAGAAAGAAAATATCAAAGTAAACCAATTTATAGTTCCAAGAATAGCTCTTATCGAAACTTATACACACGATATGGATGCCGGATGGACGCGGTTTGTTTTTGATTCATATAATATTCCGTACACTGTAATTCATCCGCAGGAGATTAATGATAAGGATCTCGAAGACGAGTTGGATGTTATTGTGTTTCCTGACGCGAGTAAATCCCTGTTGATGAAAGGAAAATATAGCCGTGACGGCAAAGAATATGTTAGTAGTTACCCACCTGAATATGCAAAAGGGATGGGTAAAGAAGGACTGAAAAAAGTTCTCGAATTTGTTGATAAAGGAGGAGTTGTTGTTTCATGGGGGCAATCAACCGCCCTGTTTGAAGGCATTATGGAAATTGGCGAAAAAGAAAACAAAGAGGAATTCCAGTTGCCTTTCAGGGATGTTTCTTCCGATCTTAGAAAATCGGGTTTGTATGTGGCTGGCGCTCTTATACGGGTTCAGTTAAAGGATGATCATCCGCTGACTCTCGGAATGCCGGATGAAATTGGAATATTCTACCGTGGAAAGCCTGCTTTTACAACTTCATTGCCGGGATTCGATACCGACAGGCGAATAATAGCATCATTTCCTGAAAAGGATCTGCTCTTGAGCGGATACAGTGAAAAGGAAAAACTTCTTGGTCGAAAAGCTGCAATGGTTTGGCTGAAAAAAGGCAAAGGACAATTAGTTATATTCGCGTTCAATCCGCAGTTCAGAGCTTCTACACAGAGCGCTTATAAATTACTCTTCAATTCTATCCTGTTACCATAAAAATATTTAAATTTGATTTTTTTAAACAGATTTAAAAACAAAAGGCAGAATATTATTATGTGTAATAGTAAGAATTATTCAAAAAGCCAGCTATACTTGCTTGTAGCATTAAGGGTGGTGATAGGCTGGCATTTTCTTTATGAAGGTATAGTTAAGCTGGCAAACCCCAACTGGTCGTCAGTTGGATTTTTATTAGACTCTCAAGGAATTTTTAGCGGTTTCTTTCATTCCTTAGCGTCCAATCCGGATGTTCTGAGTGTTGTTGATACATTGAACATTGCAGCATTGACGCTGATTGGCCTGGGATTAATACTTGGTTCATTTACGCGGTTAGCAACTATTGGCGGTATCGTTTTATTAGCCTTCTACTATCTTTCGCATCCGCCTTTTGTTGGATTGAAATATGCCATGCCGATGGAAGGAAATTACCTGGTTGTGAGCAAGAATCTGATAGAACTGATGGCGCTTTGTGTGTTGCTGGTGTTTCCCACAGGGACTATCCTGGGACTTGACCGGATGAATTATCTGATTAGAAATAAAAAAAAATAGTTATTTTTACGAAAGAAAAGTCTTGAAATAGCAATGGAAAAGGATAAAAATAAGGAACCCCAACCAGGCAAACAATCAGTAGAAAAACCACTGAAATCAATAAAAAGGAGAGATGTGCTGAAAAGTCTGGCCACCGTTCCCGTATTAGGTGTGCTTGCATATAATTGGTGGAGAAAAAAACGGCGTGAAAATTTCCTAAATAACCAGATAAGTAAGGAGCTGGGTCTGTCTTATGAAGCCCCTCCTGCTCCGGTGTATGCTAAAAACGGAAAGCCTGTGCGTCTTGGTTTAATTGGGTTTGGAATCCGGGGGCCGCAAATTGCACGTGGAGCCGGATTTATGCATCCTGAAGAAGTAGATAAGTTGAAGCAGTCTGCTAAGGAAAATCCCAATGATACCCGGTATAAGAATTTTCTGGAACAGGAAAACCTGAATTTGGTGGTTAACGGCATTTGCGATGTATTTGATGTTTATGCTGAAAGAGCAATTCAAACAGGAGCCAATATCAACCGGGTTGGTACGGATGGTAAACCGGGAAAGAAACCAAAACGGTATCGTACATACAAGGAATTGCTTGCCGCGGATGATATCGACGCAGTAATTATTGCCGCCCCTGACCACTGGCATGGCCCTATGACCATTGAGGCTGCAAAACACGGTAAACATGTTTATTGCGAAAAACCTATGACATGGACTGTGCCGGAAACTTACGAGGTAGTTAAAGCCGTGAAGGAAAATAATATCATTTTCCAGCTTGGTCATCAGGGACGGCAGACAGAGAGTTATGTGAAGGCAAAAGAAGCTATTGAGAAAAATATCCTGGGCAAGATCACCCTTATTGAGGTTACAACTAACCGCAATAGTCCCAATGGTGCATGGGTATATCCTATCCATCCGAAAGCCGGTCCGAAAACCATTGACTGGAAGCAGTTTATTGGTCAGGCACCCTGGCATGATTTCAGTCTCGAGCGTTTTTTCCGCTGGCGGTGCTGGTGGGATTACAGTACCGGTCTGTCAGGCGATCTTCTTACTCATGAATATGATGCTATGAACCAGATCCTTGGATTGGGAATTCCCGATTCGGCTACTTCATCAGGTGGAATATATTATTATAAGGACGGACGTACAGTTCCGGATGTACTGCATACCGTATTCGAATTTTCGAAAAAAGGCCTGAGTCTGGTATACAGCGCCACACTGGCCAGCAATAAAGACAGAGGTAAAATAATAATGGGTCATGATGCCAGTATGGAAATAGGAAGGATACTTACAATAAAAGCAGATCGGGAATCAACCAGGTATAAGGGAAAAATAAAAGATGGTTTAATTGATCCGGACCTTCCTCTCTATTCCTATATTCCCGGACGGAAGAATGTTGATGCAGTAACCTCTGCTACTGAACAGTATTTTGCAGATCGTGGTCTTTTATATACCTACCGTGGAGGAAAAAGAGTAGATACAACTCACCTTCATGTTAGTGAATGGATTAACAGCATACGAACCGGGAAACAACCTTCCTGCAATATCGATCAGGGTTTTGAAGAAGCTATGACTGCTCATATGGGGACTATTGCATATAAAGAAAAACGGAGAGTGTTTTGGGATCGGGATAATCAGAAGATAGTCTGAAAAAAAAAGCTCAGGGCTGTCTGGCTCCTGAGCTTTTACTACATTATGAACGATATACTATCTCCGGTCGTACTTACAGCACCCGGGCAGATCAGCATATGCCTTATCACTGGCGGCGGCTTTTTCTGTATCATAACCAACCAGTGCGATCGCGTCATGTATCTTTTCAACCTTTACTTCCTCAGAATGATAAGTAAGCTTCAGCATTTTGGTATCTTTGTCCCATTCAGCTGAACAGGCGCCTTCTACACTTGTTGCGGCTTTTTCAATACGGCCTTTGCACATTCCGCAGTTGCCATACACCTTGAATGAAGCGGTTTTGGCATCTTTAGATGCTTCACAAGAATCATTTTCCTGTTTATCGCAACAAGCTTTTTCCTGTTTCTCCTCTTCTTGTGCTTCTTGTGCCGAAACTGATGTGGGTAGCAAAAATGCTCCAATAAGTATCAATCCGGCGAGGATAATTGACTTTTTCATAAAATTTAAAATTTAGTTAAACATAGTTATTAATAGAAAAATTATTTTTATTATTAATCTTGTTTATTTAGAACAAAAATAAATAATATTTTGATTTATTCCTAAGAAAATTTATTTATTTAACAAAACCGGCAGTTTTGAAACGAAACTTGATAAATATCAATTTTGTAATTAAGCGGTCTCTGACTTTGAACAGGGATCAGGAGCGACCCTGAATCAGTTATTCATCCTGACCCATTTCTGCTCAGACTGAGATGATTCAACTACAGTTTCGATAAATGCCATTCCACGAACACCATCATGCACATTAGGGAAATCAAGCCATTCAGGATCGGGATCTTTTCCTTCTTTCTTGCTCAGAACTGTCAGGGCGAAATTTTTGTAGATATTGGCAAATGCTTCAATGAAACCTTCGGGATGTCCTGCAGGAATGCGTGAAGCAAGTTGTGATGCCTTTCCGAAACCTGCAAAGGGGGTAGCTGTACGAAACGTTTCAGTTGGCCGGTCGGCCCATTTTACTATTAGTGTATTGGGACTCATCTGTCTCCATTCAATGCCACCTTTATCACCATATACTTTGATCCTTAGATTATTCTCCTCACCGGTAGCCACCTGGCTCGCAAGCAGGGTGCCGGTTGCACCGCCTTCATACCGTATAAGCATACTGCCATCATCGTCCAGGATGCGGCCTTTCACATGGCTGGTCAGGTCGGCACAAAGTGATTCGATCTTCAACCCTGTAATATATTCGGCCAGGTTTTCTGCATGTGTGCCGATATCCCCCATGGTAAGAACTTTCCCGGATCTCTTTGGGTCTGCACGCCAGCTTGCCTGTTTGTGACCCGTATCTTCGAGTTTTGTATTAAGCCATCCCTGGAAATACTCAACGGCAACCTTGCGTATTTTGCCCAACGCTCCTGACCGTACCATATACCTTGCCTGTTTAACCATAGGATAACCGGTATAATTGTGTGTCAGGGCAAAAACCAGTCCTGTATCCTCAGTTTTTTTTGCAAGTTTCCTGGCTTCATCCAGGGTCATGGTCACCGGTTTATCACATATTACATGAAAGCCATGTTCTAAAGATATTTGTGCCGGTTCGTAATGCAGATAGTTGGGTGTTACAATAGAAACAATGTCCATTCTTTTTTCTTCCGGAAGCCTGCTTTCCTTCTCGATCATCTCTCTGAAATCGCCGTATATTCTTTCCGGAGGAAGGCCCAGTTGTTCACCACTTATCCTTGACCGTTCGGGTGTACTGCTGAATGCTCCGCATACCAGTTCTATATGTCCGTCCATAACCGCAGCCATCCGGTGAACTATGCCTATGAATGAATCGATACCACCGCCGATCATTCCCATTTTTAGTTTTGTCATATGTTAAGAAGGTTTTAAAATTTAAGAAAAATAAAGGTAATTTTTCCCCGGCATAACTAAAAATTACATTGGTTTTTTTTATCACATAATTGCTATCGTGATTTTGCGAGCGAAGCGAAGCAATCTTTAATGACCTTTCGTAAAGCTTATAACAATCCTCTATTTTAGCATTCCGGTAATTTAATACAGATTGCTTCGTCGCTGCGCTCCTCGCAAAATCCTTTTTCACACTGAAATTCATCCGGTGATTAACCGGAAACAAGACGAAATATGCACCTTATAATACTTAACACGAAACCCGCTTCGTCCGCCGTAGTGCTGACGAAGGCGGATAACCCATATCAGCTTCTAAATAATGTTTTCTATCTTTACAATCAAACGTACAATAACAATAAGTTAAAAAACAACAATATGGAAAGACGAAATTTTCTCAAGAAAACCCTGATTGCAGGTACAATTTCTGCAGTTGCCGGCAAATCACTAATTGGCAATCCTTTATTTAAGCCCGTTAATCAGACCCGGAAGCAAAAGTTTAAACTAAACTATGCTCCCTATTTTGGTATGTTCAAGAATCATGCAGGTGATGATCTGATTGATCAGCTTAAGTTTATGGCAGATCAGGGTTTTACTGCAATGTTTGACAACGGACTGATGAAAAAATCCCCTCTTCAGCAAGAGAAAATAGTAAAAACTGTCGATCAACTTGGTATGGCAAAAGGACCTTTTGTACTATATGCTGATTTTGGTAAAGAGTCTTTTGTTCTTGATCATAAAGAGGTTCGTGATATGCTGATGAAAATGATGAAAGAAGGTATTGAAACAGCAAAACGTACTAACTTCAAACAGGCGCTTGTTGTACCGGGCCGTTACAATCAGAGAATGGAATGGGACTACCAGACTGCTAATGTTATTGAGAACCTTAAATATTGTGCCGATATCCTTGAACCTGCCGGAGTGGTAATGGTGATTGAACCGCTAAATCCTCATGATCATCCCGGCCTGTTCCTTACAAAAATGCCTCAGGCATACAATATCTGCAGGGCTGTTAACAGTACCAGTTGTAAGATTGTTGACGATCTTTATCACCAGCAGATCACCGAGGGGAACCTGATACCTAATATCGACAGGTCGTGGAGTGAGATTGCTGCATTTCATCTGGGCGATAACCCCGGGCGTAAAGAGCCGACAACCGGTGAGATAAACTTTAAGAATATCTTTAAACACCTCTTTGAAAAGGGGTATAAAGGTGTTTTATGCATGGAGCATGGTAAATCAAAGCCTGGCAAAGAGGGAGAAAAAGCATTGATCGAAGCATACCGGCAGGTGGATGATTTCTGATTATGCTCACATCCGTACCTATAACCTGCATACCAACCTTAAAATAATTGAAATTGTAAGCAATTACATATCAGGATTATACAAGGATAATAATAAAGAATAACGTAATTTAATAGGTATTTAAATACCTATTAAAAAATATAAAGCTGAGGCTTAACCAATGCTAACTATTGAGAGTATTCATTATTTCTCTTTAGATTCTGATCCGGGTACGTGAAAATGTGGTTCCATATCCATTGTACCTAACTGGTAAGTTTTCGGGCCAAGTCTCAGATCGGAATTCATCATCTCTTCCCATGTTACTTCTTTCCCGGTATAAGCGGATATCCGTCCCATAATGGCTGTCATGGTCGATATTGCAACATTCTCGCCTTCATTAATTGGTTCGTTTTTACGGACTGAAGTTACCAGGTTAATGTGCTCCTGTAGGTACGGGCTGATCTTTACATTCTTCATCTGCTCACCATTTTCATCAAGCGGGTATTCATATTTCCACTTCTCAGTTCCTTCCGGAGTCCAGATTGTATTCCGGCAGTTGGAATATCCCTTTGTTCCACGGACATATTCTGATACATTGTTTGTACAACCGTTTATCTGACGGCACATACTATGCATATGCATATCGTTGTCGAAAATAAAATCGACACTGAAAAAGTCATACTGATCACCTGTTACCCTTCTGTGCCTTGCTCCGAAACCAACTGCTTTTACCGGGTGTTTGCCCGAGAACCAGTTAACTACATCAATATTGTGTACATGCTGTTCGGTAATATGATCACCCGAAAGCCATAACCAGTTAACCCAGTCACGTATCATGAATTCCATATCCGACCATTCAGGCTGACGGTCACGGTACCATAACTGTGATTGATTCCAATAAACATTGGCGGCAACAATTTCACCGATTGCCCCATTAGCTATTTGTTCATATGTTTTCAGGTAGTCGCGCTGGTGCCTTCTTTGTGTTCCGGCAACAATTGAGAGTCCGAGGGCTTCAGCTTTTTTAGCGGAGGTCATGATCGAACGCGCCCCGACCGGGTCAACAGCTACAGGTTTTTCCATAAAGACATGTTTTTTGGCTTTCACTGCTGCCTCAAGCTGTTCAGGTCTGAAGTGCGGGGGAGTAGCAAGAATAACTATGTCCACTCCGCTATCCAAAATCTTCTGGTAAGCATCGAAACCCAGGAAGCAATTTTCTTCCGGGACTTCAACGTCATGTTTCTCTTTTAGCTCCTTATTTGTATCATCAATTCTATCCTGAAAAATATCAGCCAGGGCATGTATCTCCAGGTTAGGACCTGCATTGAGGAAGTCTACTGCGGCACCTGTTCCTCTTCCCCCGCAACCAACAAGTCCGGCTTTAAGTGTAGGCCCGTCGGGAGCCTGGTCAAGTGGTACAGGAATAACTACATTCTTTTTAGTTTCATTACTGCAGGCACTGGCAAGTGCGGCAACGCCAAGAGTGGTCACAGCTCCAATGGCTGCAGTGTTACCTAAAAATTTTCTTCTTGAGATCGATCTTTTTTTTTCTTCCATGGTTAGTGAATTTTAAATTATTTGTTTGATATTTGTAAATACCACTATTGATCACTTTTAACTTTAATCTTAACCTCATCCTTAGCCTTAGCCTTCCCTTCACATACAACCCTGAATCCTATATGGTTACAGTCAGAGTACCACCAGATACTTTTTGGCATCTGGGGATCGGTCAGTAACCATTTTTCAGTTTTTGTATAATCTCTTGATGCACATCTTACATCTTCAGCTCTGCTTTTAAATGATCCCCCTCTAATAACATGTTCAGTTCCTTTTTCAGGGCCAACAGGATTGATAAGCATATCTTTATTATATTGTTCGTAAGCATTTGGCGCGTACCAATCCCGGCAGAATTCTGCTACATTGCCAGCCATATTTTGCAATCCAAACGGATTGGCTTTTACTTCGCCGGATTCAATGGTTTTGCCAATTTCTGATCCTATAAAGTTAATATATTGATATATTTCATCATTGCTTTTTGTAAATATTTTACCGAAACCCCCTTTTTCTTTAAAATCTTTTGGTTCACCCTCAAAAAAATATGGACCTGTTGTTCCTCCACGGCAAGCATATTCCCATTCAGCTTCAGTTGGAAGCCGGTATTTTTTCCCGGTTACTTTTGATAGCCATTTACAGTATGTTTCAGCAGCATGATAAGTCATAGTGATGGCAGGTCGTGTTCCCATTCCCCATCCCTGACCGGGCGCCCCCCACGGTGGTGTTGCTCCGGTAATTGCATCCGGATCGTTACTTTGTTTTTTGCTCTGTCCCGTTGTACGTCCCTCCGAAGAAGTAGCATTGTAAAAGGATAAATACTCATCCCAGGTAACTTCTGTCCTGGCAATGAAAAACGGGGAAAGTTCTGTTTTCCGGACCGGTCTTTCATTTGGCTGACCGGCTTTTTGATCTGGGCTGCTCCCCATTTGAAACGTTCCTCCAGGAATTGCAACCATATCAAACTTCACATTTGTTCCCGGGATATATTCTGTAAAATCTTCAAACTCTGTAATTTTTGCCGGTTTGGTAAATATAACCTCTTTGTCTTTTGCTTCAGTACCAAAGCTTACATTTTTTGCATGAACAGCATTTTTAGAATAATGACCTACCTGCAAATGGCAGTTAATACAATGGAGTTCATCATCATGTTCGGTATAATAAAGGTGCGCCTCATCACCATCTTTTGATAATTGCAGGGGAAAAAGATTTTGATGACAATGTTTGCATGAAATCTCATATGTGTGATTTATGGCATATTCAATCAATGATTTTTCCTGCCAGTTGAATTCTGAACTGTCTTTAAATATCTTTCCGTAAAGATCACGGACACCTGTTATGGCTTTTTCTTTAATGTAACCCCGGCCTTCAGGGGGGAGATGGCATTCGACACAATGTACTTTGATACCGCTTGGGTTATCAAAATGTGTGGAGAGTTTCCATGATGAATGTGCCTGGGGGTGAACATGACATGATGCACAAAACCGGTCGGTTGAAGTTAAATGAATAACTTTTCTGCTGCCTGAAAAAAAAATCGATCCCAGTATGAATCCGGCAGTTGCAATAAGTATTGTCTTATGGCTGATTATTTTTCGGTTCTTCATTTCATTAAAACAATGAATTGGGATCGTTAATAAAAGTCCTGAAAATACTGAAAAAAATAAACTTTCATATGAATTTTACAAATTAATTAGTAAATTGTGAGCTGTTTATTTCTTATCCTGAAACTGTTATAAATTCAATTAAAAATTCTTATTATGAATAAATCAAAAGAAAACAAAAAGTTAAGCAGACGGTCGTTTATTGGCAGGACTGCTGCTGCTACTGCCGGCTTTACTATTTTACCCGGCTATGTGGTCAGCGGACTTGGCCATAAAGCGCCCAGCGATAAGTTGAATATTGCATGTGTTGGTATTGGAGGGATGGGTAATTCTAATTTGAGAAGCATTAAAGACCAGAACATCGTTGCTCTTTGTGACGTGGATTGGGGATACAGTGAACGTGTTTTCGAAAATTATCCTGAAGCAAAAAAATATAAAGACTTCAGGAAAATGTATGATGAGATGGGCAAAGATATTGATGCTGTGATTGTTGCAACTGCCGATCATACACATGCTGTTATCGCAGCTAATGCCATTGCAATGGGTAAACATGTATATGTACAAAAACCATTGACCCATACGGTTTATGAATCACGTTTACTTACCAAACTGGCAGAAAAACATAAAGTGGCTACCTCGATGGGTAACCAGGGTTCTTCAGGCGAAGGTGTTAACCTTGTACAAGAGTGGTTATGGAATGGTGAAATAGGTGATGTGAAGAAGGTAGAAGCTTTTACCGATCGTCCAATCTGGCCGCAGGGACTTAACCGTCCGACAGAGGAAATGACAGTACCTGACACATTGGATTGGGATCTTTTCCTCGCTACAGCTCCTGTGCGTCCTTACAATGCAATCTACCATCCATGGAACTGGCGTGGCTGGTGGGACTTTGGTACAGGCGCTCTTGGTGATATGGCTTGCCATATTCTTCATCCTGTGTTTGTTGGATTAAAGCTTGGGTATCCTGTCAAAGCTCAGGGTAGTTCAACCTTACTTCTGACAGATTGTGCTCCTAACGCTGAAATGGTCAATCTTACTTTCCCGGCACGTCCGAAACATGAAGGTGTTAATATCAATCTCAATGAAGTTGAAGTTACCTGGTATGATGGTGGGTTACAGCCACAGAAGCCGGAAGGATGGCCTGCCGGTAAAAATATGAATGATGATGGAGGCGGTGTCCTTTTCCACGGTACTAAGGATACTCTGATTTGCGGTTGCTATGGTAAAGATCCATGGTTATTGTCAGGTCGTATACCTGAAGTTCCGAAAACAGTACGCCGGGTTGAAACCAGTCATGAAATGGATTGGGTGCGCGCTTGTAAAGAGAGTCCTGAAAATCGTGTTGAGACTGCTTCTTCATTCAAGGAGGCAGGACCTTTCAATGAGATGGTTGTTATGGGTGTTCTGGCAGTACGCCTGCAGGGACTGAATAAAGAACTTGAATGGGATGGTGAAAATATGAAATTCACAAATATCGGTGAAGATGAGAAACTTCGTACATGTATCGCTGACAAATTCGAGATACGTGATGGGCATCCAACATTTAAGAAAGATTGGACTAAACCATTCAACGCAAAGCAATTTGCAAAAGAATTAATCAAGCACGATTATCGTGAAGGCTGGTCGTTACCGGATATGCCAGGTTAATCTATTGTTAAACCAATTAATTAAATTTTAATATGAAAATTAAAAGATTATTTTCTCTGGCAGCAATTTTAATTATTGCTCTTATGGTTTCATGGAAACCCGGTACAAAGATTAAATCATCAGATAGAAAAACCGGCACCCAGGTTGTTCCTGATTCAGTGTCTGAGCCCAATACACTTACTGATAAAGAGGTGGAAGAGGGATGGATTTTAATGTTTGACGGTGATTCTGCAGGAAAATGGCGCGGATACGGTAAAGATAATTTTCCTGGAGGATGGAAAATCGTTGACGGAACAATGCAATGTGTTGGTTCCGGAAGAGGTGAAGCAGGTGCAGCTGAAGGTGGTGACATTATTTATGACCGGAAATTCTCAAACTTCCACCTGAAGCTGGATTGGAAAATTTCGGAAGGTGGTAACAGTGGAATCTTTTATTTAGGCCAGGAAAATCCGGAATTAGGTCCTATCTGGAAAACTGCTCCCGAAATGCAGGTGCTGGATAATGAAAAACATCCGGATGCCAAGGCTGGTAAAGATGGTAACCGGCAGGCTGGTTCATTGTATGATCTGATTCCTGCAGTTCCTCAAAATGCTGAACCGGCAGGTGAATGGAATAGTGTTGAAATTAAGGTTTATAAAGGATCGGTATGGCATTATATGAATGGTGAAGTTGTACTTGAATACCACCTGTGGACACCTGAATGGAATGAATTGATTGCCGGAAGTAAATTCCCGGAATATAATCCCGATTGGGCTAATGTTGCTTCCGAAGGTTTTATCGGTCTTCAGGATCATGGCGATGATGTGTGGTACAGGAGTATTAAGATCAAAGAATTATAATTATTATTATAAAAATTTAAAAATATGGATCACAAAAGAAGAGAATTTTTAAAAAAAGCAGGTATTGGTGGAGCCGGATTAATGATTGCGCCTTCATTCCTCAGAGCAGGCATGATTAATTCTGAAATGTTCTTTAAGATATCAATAGCTGAATGGTCATTGCACAAAATGCTTTTTGCTAAAGAGCTTACCAATCTTGAATTTCCGGAGTTTTCCAGGAAGAACTTTGATATTCATGCTGTAGAGTATGTAAATATATTCTTCAAAGATGCAGGAAAGGAATATCTGACAGAACTTAAAATCCGGACAAATGATCTGGGAGTGGAGAATGTTCTTATTATGGTTGATGCTGAAGGTAGTCTTGGTGAGGCAGATGATGCTAAACGTCAAAAGGCAGTAGAGAACCATTATAAGTGGGTTGAAGCTGCAAAATTCCTGGGATGTCATTCCATTCGTGTTAATGCCCGTGGCAGGGGAACAATGGAAGAAGTAGCCGAAGCTGTAGTGGATGGACTGGGTAAGCTGACCGAATATGCTTCAACGGATAATATCGGTGTGATTGTTGAAAACCATGGAGGGTACTCATCTAATGGGAAATGGATGTCGGATGTTATTCGTAAGGTTGATCATCCGAACTGTGGTATGCTTCCTGATTTTGGCAATTTCCGTATTAGTCCGGAAGAAGAATATGACCGTTATTTAGGAATGAAAGAGCTGATGCCCTTTGCAAAAGGAGTAAGTGCAAAGTCTCATGAGTTTGATGATGATGGTAATGAGACAAAATCCGACTTTTATAAAATGCTGAAGATTGTTAAAGAAGCCGGTTATACCGGATATATCGGTATTGAGTATGAAGGCAGAGAGCTTAGTGAGATTGAGGGGGTTAAAGCTACTAAGAATCTTCTTGAGAAAGTTGGGAGGAGTATGTAACCTTTAACAATCCGCATGCTGCGGCGATATCCTGCCCGCGTGATTTGCGGATAGTTGTAAAAACACCTTGTAATTTCAGCTCATTCTGGAATTCTTCCATTTTCTCAGGGGTTTCTTCTTTAAATTTCGATCCCGGAATAGTGTGGAACCTGATAAGATTTACCCTGCATTTAATACCATGCAGCAGACGTGATAATTCCTTTGCATGTTTGGGTGAGTCATTTAATCCCTTGAAAACAATATATTCGATAGAAAATCTTCTCTGACCACTCCAATCAATTTTTTTTACCTGGTCGATAATTTTTTTAAAAGGATATTTATTTTCAACAGGCATGAGTTTTTGTCTTTCTTCTTCAAAAGGAGTGTGTAGACTCAACGCCAGGTGACATTCACTTTTATCAAGAAACTTTTTCAGGGCAGGTAGTACTCCGACAGTTGAAAGAGTAATCCGTCGCGGGCTCATAGCGAACCCCCAATCCGATGTCAACAGGTCAAGGGCTTTCATTACTTCTTGCAGATTATCAAGTGGTTCTCCCATTCCCATTAAAACAATGTTGCTGATAAGGTCTCTTTCCGGCAGGCTTTTAATCTGGTTTACTATTTGTCCTGATGTAAGATTTCCCTGGAATCCCTGCTTACCGGTCATGCAGAAATCACATCCATATTTACAGCCCACCTGGGTAGATAAGCAGATTGTGTTTCTTTTTTCTTCAGGAATATAGACAGTTTCGATATATTTGTTTTCACCGGCCGGAAACAGATATTTCTTCGTTCCATCCACCGAGGTTTGTTCTTTAACGGGATCCTCCAACCCGATTTGATATTTTTCTTTAAGTACCGACCGGCCCTTTTTCGACAGGTTGGTCATCTCATCGATATTCCGGATATCTTTACTGTACAACCAGTCTGCTATTTGTTTTGCAGCATAATCAGGCAGATCGGTTTTCTTTGTAATTTCGGTCAGCTCGTCAATATTTTTACCAAATAATGGTTCCTTCTTCATATATGAACAGGATTTATAATCGCCCTTTGTGGTTTGGGTACAATTCAGGTACAGGATCACTCTGGAATATTTCTTTGCTTTCAATGTCTATCATGCTGAGTCGTCCGGTCCAACCTGCACCTGTATCCATCAACCATACTTCACATGCATGAATAGGCATCCCGGATCCGAAATTAGTAGTAGGTGTATGGCCGACATATATCTCCTTAAAGCGGGTTATTTGTACTTCGTCATTAAGCTCCTTTTTTTCCAATGCAAGATAAACAAGCTCCCGGTCCCAAAGAAAAACAGACCTGTCCTGTTCTTCAGGTTCTTGAAATGGTTTTATTCCGCCATGCACAAAAAGTTTTTTTTCATCTATATGATATTCCTTAGCCTGGCTCAATAACCGTATGTGATCTGAAGGAACATTCCGGGAGTATGATTCTATAGTAGCTACACCGCCCTGGGTAAGCCATATTTCGGGCGCATAACCGGTCTTTGCCCAGGTAAGTGCCCATTCATCGTGATTTCCAATAATATATGTTAGATTTTTTATCTTTAATAATTCGTTAGTTGCTTCGTAAACTTCGGGCCACCCGTCGCAAACATCTCCCAGGAAAATAAGCCGATCTGTTTCATGATCAAATCCTGCCTTTTGAAAACATTGCTTCATGGCTTTGTACGCTCCATGAATATCTCCTAATACAAAAGTTCTCATATAATACAAAAGTTTATTTGTAAACTCTTATCCCACATCAGCAAGCTCAAAAATGAGTTTCTGCATTCTTTCAAAATGAGATCCTTTCCAATAAGCCTTACCGCAAGATGAGCATTTAAAAAATTCATTATAGTAAATTTTTGTTCTGGGTTTCAATTGGTGAATCACAGATTGTTTACTTGTTTTCTTAACTAAACCATTGCAAACTGTACATCTGCGGAATGGTTTGAACTTTGAAAACAGGTCAAAACGCCTGGCTGTTTCAGTAAATTGTTCCATGGGTTTTTGTGATCTTATCCAGTAGCCATGGGTTACAGTTTTATGTTTTAAAAGTCCAACATCGCGTGTCAGTATTATTCTGTTTTCGCGTATGGATATTTCAACTATTTCGCTATCATCAAACCAATTTTCATACAAAGTATCAAACCCGGTCATGCGCAAATATTTTGCAAGCTTACCCAGGTGAACATCGAGTATGAATGACGGAATACGCAAGGGTTTATTCCTGAGTCGTGTTACCCGTGATATATCCAGACTTTCAAAAACCGGATATACAGAGATCTTGTCATCTGGCAGGATATGATAATCGAACGATACCGATTGCCCGTTTACCAGGATAAGATCAATTTCAGTATGGGGGATGCCTAATGCTTCGATTGCATCTTTGACTGATTGTTTCTGTTCACATTCAATCTGAAACCTGACCTTTTTTCTTTTCTTTGGCAAAAAATCGTTTAGTTCTTCATAAAATCTGAACCACACTTTTTTTTCAGACATTACTTAAAATTCTAAAACTTTTTATCTTTCTTATAGCCTCAACCTCAGCCTTTGGAAATAACCAAAATTCGCGAAGTTATGTTATAATATTACAGTTTTAAAATCTTTTAATTTTATAATACAGGATTCCCTTTCAAACCGATCTCTTCGGCAACTTCACGCATTCCCATGATTGTATCAGTTATTAATTCTGATAGTTCGACATTAAGCAATTCAGCTCCTTTACTAATTACCGACCTATTAACTCCTGCAGCAAACCGTTTATCTTTCCATTTCTTTATTACCGATTTGGCCTTTATGTCAAGCACACTGCGTGATGGCCTTACAAGTACTGATGTTACCACTAATCCTGTTAGTTCATCAATAGCATATAAGGTTTTTTCCATCAGGTTTTTGGGCTCAACATCGGTAACAATTTGCCAGCCATGGCTTGAAACTGCGCGTATCAATTCCTCCGGCCACCTGTTTTCCTTTAGTATCTCTTCGGTTTTTTTACAGTGCCGGTCAGGGAATTTTTCATAATCAAGGTCATGTATCAGCCCCACGATCCCCCATATTTCTTCATCTTCTCCATGCTTTCTTGCCATGTACCGCATTACACCTTCTACAGCCAGTGCATGTTTTGTAAGACTTTCAGATTTATTGTATTTTTTGAAAAGCATCCATGCTTCATTTCTTGTGGGTATTGGTTCTTCCATATCTGTAAATTGATTTTTTTAAAAGACTAGCCGAAAGTTAAAATTTTTAAATAGAAAATAAAAGAAGCAGAATGTTGAAACTAATTTAATGTATCGGAATTTAACTTCGTTGAACTCGCAAGCCCGGTTTAAAATTATTCGTTGATTAATAATTAATCGTACAATTTAGTGTAATCCCTGTTAGCTTTCTTAAGTATCATATAAACTACAAACGGACAGAGTCTTAGACATACAGCCTGTAGTTTACCAACTGCGGTTAGTGTTAATGCCTTCTTTTTCTTATAAATGGCCCTGGCAATTGACAATGCCACTTCTTCCCTTTTTGCAGTCTTTTGACTTCTGGAAAGGATTTGCCTGTACTTTCCGTCAGGGTACAGTATTTTTTTATCCGGTTCATTTTCTG
The DNA here is from genome assembly GCA_022561875.1 of Bacteroidota bacterium. Lineage (GTDB taxonomy): Bacteria > Bacteroidota > Bacteroidia > Bacteroidales > VadinHA17 > JADFUQ01. The sequence continues at coordinate 51,153 of JADFQJ010000015.1, forward strand.
TAAACCCAACATATATGATGCCTGTATGAAGCTCTTTCTTGCTGAACTCAATTTGCATGGCTCTGGCAAGAGCCGTTAGTCCCATTTTTGATACACTATATGTGGAATGACCTGGCATCCCGACTTTACCAGCCAGTGATGAAATAAAGATCACTGTCCCTCTTGATTGTAATAAATAAGGAAGAGCATGATGCGTAGTATACACTGATCCCATTGTATTTATCCCGATCGCTTTTTCCCATGCTTCCGGTGTGAGATCACGAATCATACCATGAGTAGATATACCTGCGTTATTAATTAATATATCAAGCCTGTCATAATGTTCAACAATCTTCCTTATCATCCGAAAACAAACTTCACTGTCAGACACATCACCGGCTATCTGCATGCAGTCAATATTTTTTGCCTTAAGCTCTGTATATGTTTTCCTGAGAGATTCAATATTCCGGCCGTTAAGGCAGATCCGTGCGCCATAGCTGCCAAGTAATTCAGCAGTTGCTTTTCCAATACCCTTACTTGATCCGGTAATAAAAACTACTTTCCCCTTAAAATACTCTTTCATTTTCCAGTTGTTATTTAAACCACAATTACTACTTAAAAATCCCGCCGGCAGGTATGATATCTCAAGTATACTAACAAGATCAATGATTATATCAATATCCTCGCCTTCAAACCCCTTCCAATGCCCATCAGCAATTTCATGCATGGCGTTCGGGCAGATTAGGATACCTTCAGCACCTCCTTCTACAACCTGATTGCTGCTGCGGAGAGTTTTTCAGTTAACAGATCCCACGAATTACTAAGTTACAGCTTTCCTTTTTTAATAAAATCGCTTTCGGATTTATTGTTTCAGGATACGGTAAACTGCTATATTTTCACCTACATGGATAGTAAACAGGTAGGGTCCCTGATTCAGTGTATTTATTGGTATGTTAATGGTTTGAAATCCCTCTGAAACATAACAGGTTTTTTCCGATATTACCTGTCCTTTCAGGTTCATTATACGTATTATAAACTTTCCTTCAGAAGTTGTTTTAACTGAAAGATTGAGAAAGTCTCTTGCAGGGTTTGGAAATAAGCTGATCTCTGTAAGCCAGTCAAATGGTACCTGCTTAAGATTGGTTTGGTGCTCGATTGTAATAAAGACAGAGTCGTTATAGTAGATAGTATCTTCATTTAATTGTGTGTAGCATAATATGTAATACGATTGAAAATCAGACAGATCGGCAGGTGAAGAAAATGTAAAAAGAATACTGTCACCTGCGTTGATAAGTGTGTCAACAAAATCGGCAACCAGGATGGAATCATTTACTGAATAATACACCGGAAAATCTGAAACAGATATTGTTCCTAAATTGCCAATCCATACACTAACCTGTTCCTCATCAGAGTAATAAGTTTTCTGCACAGGTGACTCAAAAGATAATATACCAACATCAATAGTCGGAATGTTTTCAATAGTTATAATCAGGGTATCATTACCTATAAAATCATCCTGAGGAAGGATCGAGAATATTTTAAACCTGTATTCTTTGAACAGGGAAAGATCGGCAGGAATTGAAAAAGTATGTTGTATTGAAGTGTAAGGATTTAAAACAGAACGTATTGTGTCAATGACAATTTCTATACCGTCAACCTTATATCCTACATATAAAGAGTCAACAGGTTCTGAACCGAAGTTTTTTATTTCCACAATAACATCTTCACTATTGGTAAGATTCAGGCCTGATACCGGGGCGATCAGTTTGCTTGGACCAATATTGAACTGAGTAAATGTATACTCAGGGAAAACAATAAAATCGACCCAGGCTTTGTCCTCCCCGTGGCTAACTGATCCATCTTTCTTATAAACCCACCGAAGAGTATGATCTCCAATGGAAAGTGGATATTCCTGTAACGTCCAGTTACTTATACCTGACCATGCTCCAATCAGTATAGAATCAATATAAAATTTCAGAGAATCATAATTATATTCAGATGAAATTTTCCGGTAAAATGAGATGGTACCATCCTCAAATATTTTAAGTGCCAGGGACAATTCCGATTTCTGGTTATGACTGATGGACCCTGATTGTGCGGTAAAACTTCCTTCATAAGGATCAGAAGAGACAATCGTCCAGGGATACGAATTGTCGTTTTTCCAGTTATACTGATAGAAATTGCCACTTTCGAAATCTTCATATATTAGTCCTATTGGCAGGTTGAATGAGTCTTTAGCAGAGTAGCTCCCTGAACCGGCACTAAAATTGAATTTTGCAATGGTACCCTGGGGAGTTGAGGGATCGATCTCTACGGTGAATAAAGCATATTTCGTTTCAAGTCCGGGAAGCTCAATAATACTAAATGTTCCGTTTTGAATATTAACATAACTGTTCGACGTTATAAGTGAACTAATGAGGTTATAAGCAGAACTATGTCCTTCGTTAGATATCTCGATCCGGATATCAGCCCTTTCTCCCGGGTCAAGCTTTTGATTCCCGTTTCCTTCTGCCATATCCAGTACTTTAATTTTACCGGCATGCAAAACAGGAGCGTTCAACTCAATCCTGAAATAGGCATTCCAGCTATTCCCGGTCAGGTCATTAATTTCCAGGTGCATAGTGGTTATGTGATGATCCGGAATGCTATCCTCTATTTTTATCTGAAAGGCATATTGAATAGTTGAATCGGTGTGTGCATTTATAGTCCCGTATGTTTCAACACTATCAAGAACCTGAATGAATGGATCGGCTGCAGATAGTTTTATCACCACATTACCGGCATTTTCAGGACCGGCATTTTCTATAGTAAGGGTAATTCCTATTGTTTCACCGTAATCAGCTATTTGATCGGAATTTCCGGCAGTGTCTTCCAGAATGTGGTCCTTATAAATAATGTAAGGGCCATTATCCGTGGCAATAATCAAAGTGTCAATAAATGGTCTGCGATTTTGTTTGGTAATCACCAGTTCGGCCTGGCCGGGGGAATTCAGAGGCGGGAACCCGAGGATGGCAATACCCGATGCATCGGTATAGGCAGCATCCAATAATTGACCATCGATTGACAGAGCAGCATAAGCGTTTGGTTCACATTGAAAATGAAGATTATAAATTCCTGTTGGCAACGTATCCGGTACAGTTACCGGGATAAAATCCGGTACGGAAAAGTAAACCATTAGTGACGGGTCTCCCATCAGGGTGTATATTTCCCAATAATATTTTGTGTATCGTGAACTACTGGCTGTTACTGCCATGTTACCTGCATATATCATCTGCCCCTGTGTTGTGTACCAATCCGTTTCCGCCTCGCCGTTATCATGAAAAGTACCGTCGTACATCCCTAAGCCGGTTTCTTCATACGTCGGGTTGGCTGATATAGGCCCAAGACCAACAGCCCAGTAAAAGTCTTCATCCCAGAATGAGTCGTTTGTACATCCGATATATCCAATGGCTCCTTTTCCTTTTGCCCTGACCAGTGCTTCGGCAAAACATTCACCCAGTTGAAAAGAGGCTGTTGAGCAACCGTTTACGATCATCAAAGGGTATTTACTCAAATTACTGAGGCCGGATATATCATTAATATAAAATTGCGGGCTTAACCATCCGTTGTAGTCCCCATGACCGGTGTAATTGACAAATCCAACCCCGTCACTGATATTTTGCAAGATTTCTTCAGCGCTGCTTCCCGACCCCGGATGCAGGTATGTGTGTGAATTAATACCATGAGCGGGATTGAAATAATAGTTGGTTCCATAGTTTATCTGTCCATTTCCCCAGGTTGAGGCATAAGAGTCATCTACACCAGCAATCATTACTACCTCATTAAGGAATGAAGGGTCGGGGAAAAGATACTGTTCATATTCCATTATTTTATCAATTTGCGGAATAAGTTCAGTAGTGTCCCTTGCTGAAAGACGGCCGTAGAAAACATCCGGCAGATAATCACCATTACCGTCATATTCCGCGTAGTAAAGATCGGTGACCTGTCCGGAAGACTGAGACGTTGGAATTTGTTCAACATCACCAACGATCAATAAAAACGTTGGAGCGGGATCATCAGGCGTGGCAGAGGAATAAATCCCTTTTAATGTATCCTTTAACTCTTCCCGTGTTGTGCCCACACCATTCTCTCCTGTGTATAATTCAATGACATTAAATCCTTTCCGTGTTTTCCATCTGATAAAGGGTTTGAGAATGTCACGGAACATAGTATCAGAGAGAATGACATACTTCACAGGTTTCTCAACCTCCGGACTTTTTGCTTCCTCAGCTTTGTAGTTCAGGATTTTCCGGAATGTTTTTTCAAATACACGGCTTTTGTATTTCTTTTTCAACAATTTATCCAGGTTAATATCAGGATGCTCAAACACGATCTCGATGTCGGCTTCATAGATAACTTTCAACACATTGGATACCGGATTATAGCGAAATGGAGAGATTCGCAACCTGGCTATTCTTCGTCCCCGTATGCCTCCCAGTTCTTTTATTGTGGCGAGCTTATCCTGATTGAACCTGTCAAGTGAATAAAATGCCTTGTTATACAAAAATTCAAGACTATCTGTAACTATTTGTTTTTGTCTGGATGGCTGTGATGGAAATATTTTAGTCTGTATACCGTATTGTGCCAGTGGGATTTCTTTCTCTTTTACCGATTTTAGTATTATTCTTATTTCTGCCCCTGCAGGGACCTCAATTAACCTGTTCAATTCCGGCAGATCCGGTAGTCCTTCTTTGTAGTTTGTCTGAAACCCTTTAACGATCAATCTGACAAAGTCTCCCTCGCTCGTATTTACAGGAAGAAGATCATATGATGATAATTCATAATGTATTCTGAAAATATGTATATCGTTTGAAAGGATATTAAATGTGTTTACCTCCGGGATCAGGATGACCCTGGTTGAAATTTGAGCATAATTATTCCATATAAACAGACAGAAAAAAAGTAATTGAAACCCAATGGTTTTTATAATCCTCATTATTAACCCGTTACCATTAACAAAGAAGTTGATTATTTGTAAAAGTAATAATTTAAATATAATAAATTTTTACTTATTTTTATTAGGCTAAATTTGCAATAATAACTTATAAATATTATTTCAACACTGCATTATGAAAAGATTAAAGACAGTTGCGGGAATTTTCATCTTATTTATACTTTCATCTTTTACACAGGATCCTGTTGAAGTATATAGGAAAGGTGTCCCTTTTTTGAAAAATTATTCTCCGGATGAAATAGGTGCAGCCGATCAGAACTGGGCTGTTATTATAGATAAACGCGGTGTGATATATTTCGGTAATGAAGAAAATGGTGTGATCGAATTTGATGGAGTGAATTGGGTGAATATCCCAATCTCAAATAATTCCTCAGTCAAATCTTTAGGGATTGATGATCATGGGACAGTGTATGTTGGAGCTATTGGTGAAATCGGCTACCTGCAACCGGGGAACACAGGTGATATTCATTATAAAAGTCTTATTAGTAAGATAGATACTGCTAACCGTAATTTTAATCTGGTTCATAAAACATTTTTATTTAAAGACCATATATATTTTTGCTGTGCACGTAAAATTTTCAAATATTCCCCCGATACTGATTCAGTGATAGTTATTAATATGAATGACTTTGGTTTTAAGCATGGCTTTAAAAGCTTTCCTGTCAATGACATGATTTATCATGGAGATTATGGAGCGGGGTTGCTTGAACTTGATGCTGATACATTCAGGATTGCTAAAGGAGGAGACTACTTTTATATACATTCCATTATGGGGATGATTCCCGGTGAAGATAATAAAATCCTCATTGGATCTTATAAGAAAGGGGTTGTTTTATATGACCCGCAAACCGGGAATATTGAAGAAAATGTTATATCTGCAGATGCAAATAATTATGTTAAAGAAAAAGCTTTATCCCATATTGTTTCATTGGGAAATGGCAGATTAGGATTAGCTACATTAGATGGCGGATTTTTGATTGTTGATAAGGAGGGTCAGATTATCCAAATGTTTGATAAGAGTGCCGGGCTGCACGATGAAAGGTTATATTTTTCATATGTTAACCATTCACAACGATCTCAATCTCCTCTTTGGCTTGCTTTAGATATTGGTATAGCCAAGCTTGAAATTAATTCCCCAATAACAAAATTCACTGAATCATCCGGCTTTAAGAATAGTATTAATGATATTATTCAATATAAAGGGAAAATATTTATTGGAACAATGTCCGGTGTTTTCTACCTGGATGGTAATAAGTTAGTGAGTTTCAAAAAGGTAAGGAATATAAACACTTCTGCATGGTCATTCTTGAAATTTGATGCAGGTGGGTCAATTCCGGAAAAGCTTCTGGTTGGGAGTTCTGAAGGATTATATGATATTTCAGGAATTGAGGAAGGGATACTGATTGATCAGAATGTTGTGGGCATCAAACCTCAGGGGCGAAAATACTATGTCTTTGAGTTGGCAGGGTCGTCTATTTATGAAAACAAAATTTATCTTGGTGGAAATAATGGTTTGGTGATACTTGAATACAGAAATGGGACCTGGCATCAAACGTATGAAAAGAATTTTAACCAAGTAATTAGATCGATTTCAGAGGATAGTAACCGGTTATGGCTGGGTTTACCGTATGAAGGTGTGAAAATGATAGATTTTTCAAACCGGAAGGATACAGTTATCACTACTTTTACCAGTGACGATGGATTGCCACGGAATGATAA
>JADFQJ010000091.1 GCA_022561875.1 Bacteroidota bacterium
AACATTTAGATACAGGGTGATTATTAGTTCCGGTGCTCATTTAAATGACACTGAAATTAATGCTTATGCAGATGATTTCGCCAGGAAGTATTTAGGTGAGTAGGTGAGTGGGTGAGTAGTTGAGTAGGTTGCGCCGTGCAAGTCCATAAGGTGGGGATTTATTAGGCGTATTATATATAAATAATGAAACACCTTTTAAGCAAACCCATCCCGATGAATCGGGATACGGTAAGGCTTGGTCAGCCACCGGAAGCGAGTTTTGCATAGTCGGTAGAGATGCCGGCATGAAGCGTAAACAGTGACTGATAAAGGTATAGTATTGAGCGTCGAAAGCTACTTAATGTTGGAGCATTAATTGTCTTACTGATTGGTGCAATATCAGTGTTAAGATAATGACTATTATCACTGATCCGACCGGTGTCCGAGGCTATATCAGAATCAGAGAGGTTTGCATGGGAACACGGGAGAGCCTAACGCTTCCACACGAGGCAGGGTTTTGTAATGGACTGACCCTACCCAAACAGTCCGAGCCCTTCAGGTTAGTACATCCACCTGAAGAAGCGATAAGAAAAGTGATGTACCGTAAGTGGTATCCGTACCGAGAGAAATCGAAGGGAAGGAGATGAGCGAAGGCAGTCTTAGCATCCCCATAGTACCGTTTGAAAGCTGGGAAATCAGTTCCATGAAAGCCAGTGAGTAGGGAAGGGAAAACTTAGGAAAATGTATTAATTGACTTAAGGGATGCCATAAATCGGAACTGTAATTTAGAAACATTAAATGCACCAGAGACATGGAAGAAATGTCAACAGAAGAATTGCAGATAGCAGAGCGAGCAAGGAAGTACAAGCATGAAGCCTTGACGAACCTACAACAGTTCATAGACGAGAAAGTGTTGCATAAAAGCTATCGAAGCCTGAACAAGAATAGTAGTCCGGGCGTAGATGGAAAGTATTGGCACAATTACAGTCAGGAATCACAATTTCGTATACCTGAACTATTAGGAGAGTTCAAGAGCGGGAAGTATAAAGCGCCTCCATTACGCCGGGCATATATCTCCAAAGGGAAAAAGGGGAAACGACCATTAGGAATCCCAACCATTGAGGATAAGATACTTCAGGAGAGTGTACGCAGAATATTAACACCGATATATGAAGAAGAATATAAACCTTTCTCATATGGCTTTCGGAGTGGATGTTCTGCACATCAGGCCGTTGAATATATGTTTAAAGAAGTTAGTTTTAAAGGTTTACATTACATAATAGATGCAGACATTAAAAGCTACTTTGGCAGCATTAACCATGGCATATTGCGCGAATTTCTTGATCGCAGGGTGAAAGATGGAGTGGTACGCAGGATGATAGATAAATGGCTCAAAGCAGGGATACTGGAGGATAAACAATTAAGTTATCCAAAAGAAGGTACTCCACAAGGAGGAATAATATCACCGTTATTGAGTAACATTTACCTACATTATGTATTAGATGAATGGTTTTCAGAACAAATTCAACCATTATTATCAGGAAGAAGTTTTATAGTTCGTTATGCTGATGATTTTGTATTAGGGTTCGAAAATGCCTCAGATGCAGAACGGGTGATGAAAGTCTTGCCCAAGCGATTTGAGAAACATAAACTCGAATTGCACCCGGACAAGACCAAAATCGTAAATTTGAACAGCAAACGAGGCGAAGGTAACAGAAGTTTTGATTTTCTTGGATTCACGCATTACCTTGGCAAGAGCCGAAAAGGTAAAGTTGTTTTAAAAAGAAAAACAAGTAGTATGAAACTTACAGTTGCCATAGGCAAAATCCAAGTTTGGATAAAGAAGAACAGACATAAGAAACTAAAAGAACTGATTTCGGAATTAAATGTTAAACTACGTGGACACTATAATTATTATGGCATAACCTTTAATAGTAAAGGGATTTATAGCTATTTTGAACAAGTAAAACGATGTTTGCACAAATGGTTGAATCGGCGAGGTGGTAAACCCGTCTGGAATTGGGACAAATTTACTAAACTTGTTACAGATTGGTTGCCATTATTTAAACCAAAGATTTATCACAGCTATCTTCAGCGAAACCGATTTATGAGGAACCGTATGCGGGAAAGCCGCTCGTACGGGTCTGTGGGGGAGCGGTAAGGTAACGAACCGCTCTACCCGGAAAAAAGTGTTAATCCCTGAATATGGTTGAAACTGGATGTCTAAAACTTTGAAATGAAACTGACTTTTTCAGCAAACCCTAAATAGATCAATAGCCTCAATTCTTAATTTTTCCCTCATCGATAGGTGTAAAGTCGTCGACCGGGATATAATATATTAAGTGAATGAGATTTTTTTTCTCATCAATAGGTTAATTTTAGGGTTGAGTGTATGTAAAAGTGTTCATTTTGTTATAATTAATTTCTTATTTATGAATGAAACACTTTTACTTACATTCTTTATTAGATTAAGTTTTATCATAAAATAAATAAATTGAAAAAAAAAGAAAAAAATAAAACAGAACCGGAAGTAGATATTAAATTAATCAGAAAATTTTTAGAAAAGAAATGTACTCCTGAGGAACGGGAACTTATTCTAAACTGGTTTACAGGTATCAGATATGAGCGGAAACTAAAACATATCATCAGTGAACATTGGGACGAGATCGAGTTGGAATCATCTGATTACGACCTTGATACAAATCGCCTCCTTGATAAACTCCATCACTTTATCCATTTAGATTCATATAAAAAATCACGCGACTTACCATTCTATCGTAAAGCCTATCAACAACTTTCAAAAATAGCCGCTGTTCTCCTTTTACCTGTCCTGGTGATAAGCACCTGGTATTTTCTGACAGACGGACGGTTTTTTGCAAAGGAAGAAAAAACTATTTATGCAGAGATATATTCACCTCTTGCCGCCAGAACCCGGTTTGAACTGCCTGATGGAACTACCGGGTGGCTAAATTCAGGCAGCACCCTGAAGTTTCCGGTTAAATTTAGAGGTAAGCAACGGGAGGTTGAATTATCGGGAGAAGGTTTTTTTGACGTTGCAAAAGATTCCGAAAAACCTTTTGTAGTAAAAACCTGTAATATTGAGATAAAAGCATTAGGCACCAGGTTTAACGTGTTGTCCTATCCTGATGATGAAACCTGCGAGATCACACTTGAGTCGGGAAAAGTAATAATCGAGAAAACCGGGAAAAATGGGGAACCGGTAAAACTGGCAGAGTTACAACCTGGTCAACAGATCGTTATTTCAATTATTTCAATGGAAACAGATATGTCGGATATTAAAGAGGTTGTTGAGACAGGAAAAGAAATTATTGAGAGAACAAGGGAGAGTGAGGAATCGGTAAAACAAGCAGAGTTACAACCTGGTCAGAAGATCGTTATTGCAAAGGAAACAGATATGTCGGATATTAAAGAGGTTGTCACTGAAAAATACACTTCCTGGAAAGAAGGCAAGCTGGTCCTTCGGAATGACCCTATGAACGTTGTGGTTAAAAGGATCGGGAGGTGGTATAATGTCGAGATTATTTTAAAAGACAAAGAGCTGGAAAGTTACCGGTACAGGGCAACATTCGAGGATGAAACCTTTAGTGAAGTATTGAATTTGCTAAAATTAACTTCACCTATTGACTATGTCGAACATAAAAGAGAGATGCTGACGGATGGAACATTTACAAAAAAGAAAATAACACTTTTTATCAAACCGGGATATGAAGGAAGGTTGGAGAAGAAAAAATGGAATAATGCCTGCCCTGTGAAATGCGACATAGGAGCTATTTCTACAGGGGAATAGGTGGAATAATGGAAAGATGGAAGATGATACAGTTGCTTTTCAAAATGGAGTTTTCCAGACTTTAAACTTTATACATGAAACTTTAAACTAAAAATAAGAAACCCTATTGTTTAACCTAAATGAATTTGCCTATGAGAAAAACCTAAAATGAAATCAAAAAAAAGAGCAGGAAAGCGTTGGAGCGCTCTCCTGCAGATTTAGCAGGTAGTAATGATTAAATTTTCTTCTCCAAGAAAAAATAAATATTTAACCCACTAAACATTACAAATTTATGAAAAAAAAAATCAAATCAGCAAAAGTGCTTTATAAAGTCTTTTGCTATTCAAAAACCTTTTTAATCATGAGAATTACTGTGTTTCTATTACTATTCAGTATAATTCAGGTTATGGGCGAAAGTTCCTATTCCCAGAATACACGACTTTCTCTGAATTTAAAAAATGTACCTATTGAAAAGGTTCTGGATGAAATTGAGAACCAGAGTGAATTCTTCTTTTTATTTAACCAGAAGCTGGTGAATGTCGACCGGAAAGTTGATATTGACGTTAAGAACAAAAGGATAAAAGATATATTAGCTGGTCTTTTTGCCGGTGAGGATATTAACTGTCTGGTTATGGACCGTCAGATCCTATTGTCACCCAAATATATCACAGAAAGGGTCAATATTACAAGAGACCGGCAACCCCAGGAAATAGTTGTTACGGGTAAAGTAACCGACGAAGACGGAAATCCGCTTCCGGGGGTTAACATTCTAATTAAAGGAACCTTAACCGGGACCATTACAAATGTGGATGGTAACTACAGTATTGAAGTGGAAGATATAGATGCTGTGTTGGTATTTTCTTTTATTGGTCACATTACC
>JADFQJ010000092.1 GCA_022561875.1 Bacteroidota bacterium
AGAAAATAAAACTAGAAGGTGATTTACCATGATCCAAAGAAAAATAAAAAACTTAAAGACTTGAGAAAAGTAATTATTAAATGGACTTAAATAAGAAACATCTAAATCAGAATGAGCTTCCCGATATCAAATATCCTATAAATATCAATATGGAATAAAAAAACATTAGATGCTGAAAATGAATCTCTTAATTTTAAGGCATATCCTAAATAAAATAACAATTATTGGGTCAATAACTATAATTTCTCTCAATAGTTGCACATCGTTTACCAGCCGACCTGTTTTACCAATAAAACAGAAATCAATTGAATATGAAAAAATGGTTGAGGATCAAAAAGTATGCAGAGGTAAGGGCACATTACTGTCAAAAGGAACGGTGAGTGGTAAATTATCTTTTTATTTTACGTGTACCGGGGAAGAGGTTTATATTCATTTTAAAGATCTTTTGGGACGTAAAACGATGCTGATGATTTTGAAGCCAAATTCTGTAGAAGCATGGGATATTATTCAAAATATCCGATTTTCAACGGAAAGCATTTATCTTCGATTTCCTTTTTTTGAATTTGTTACACCTCAAGATTTAATATCTATTTTTTGGGGATATGAACCGCAATTTCAAATTGATAATAAAATAGAGAAAGAATCATCAATCCATATTACATTTTCTAGCAATGAACTCACCCTTGATGCACTACATATAACCATGGATTCAGAGAAACAAACAATTGACATTATATTTGATGAGCGCGAATATGGCAGTTCATATCCGCATTTAATTAAATCTATTCCATCTTCAATTCCACAAGCACAGTCATGAAATCTTTATCCGTAATCATTCCAGTATATAACGAAGTTGAGTCATTAAATGAATTGCATATTGAACTCAATACTATTTTAACATCGTTTGAGAATTATGAACTTATTTTCGTGGATGATGGCAGTTCTGATGGTTCAATTGATATTTTGAATAATTTGGCCAAATCTGATAATCACACAACAGTCATTCAATTCTACAGGAATTATGGTAAAGCAGCAGCTCTAGCAGAAGGGTTTAGAGTAGCTAACGGGGAATATGTGGTGACTATGGATGCAGATTTACAAGATGATCCTTCAGAAATTCCAAATCTCATTCATAAACTGGAAGAAGGGTATGATCTTGTTTCCGGGTGGAAAAAAAACCGTAATGATCCTTGGACAAAGCGTTTGCCGTCCAAGTTAGCCAATTTTGTCACAAGACTGATGACCGGTGTAAAAATCCATGATATGAATTGCGGGTTAAAAATCTACAAGCAAGCTGTTGTGAAAACATTGGACATTTATGGCGGCAGGCATCGATATATCCCCGCTTTGGCCGGTCAGAAGAAGTTCAAAGTGTCTGAAATAGTTGTAAATCATCGCCAGAGAAAATTTGGTGTAACCAAATACGGAGGAAGTAGATTGTTTCACGGATTTTTTGATCTACTGACAATCTTATTTCTGCACCGTTATACCCAAAGGCCATTACACTTATTTGGATTGTTTGGTTTATTCGGCGTGGGGTCTGCATTTATTATTGAATGCATTGCTATTTATTATAAGCTCTTTTTAGGTCATCCATTTCAAAAACATTTTGCTTTAATTGTTTTTGGTGCAATGGTTTTTGTTTTAGGCATGTGGTTCTTCTCTATTGGTTTGATTGCTGAAATGATCACTGCCAGCCAGCAGGGAAAAGAAGACCGGGTTAAACGAATTTTCGGTGCTTCTTCCAAATAATCTAATAATGCGTATAGCTGTTGTAGGACCATTTCCTCCATTCAGAGGTGGAATTGCCGATTTGAATTCTGCTCTTGCCTTTCACTTATCAAAAAAACATCATGTGCAGGCATTCAACTTTACAACTCAATATCCGAAAGTATTATTTCCTGGAAAGACACAATTTAAAAAAGGCAAGGCAGCACAAGACTTTGAAAATCATCGGTGTTTGAGTTCGATTAATCCTTTAACTTGGAAAAAAACAGCGGATAGTATCGTTGATTATAATCCAGATTTGGCTTTATTCAGATACTGGATGCCGTTTTTTGCTCCTGCATATACTTCTGTGGCAAAAAGGATTCGGAAAGATTCAAACATTAAAATCATTGCCATGTGCGATAATATTATCCCGCATGAAAAACGTGTATTCGATATTCGCCTAACAAAAAGATTTTTAAAAAAAATGGATGCATTTATTGTCCTTTCAAAAAAAGTAGAGGAAGAATTATTAAGCTTTATTCCTGATGCTCAATACCAATATAGTCCTCACCCCATTTACAGCATCTTTGGAGAGGCTCCTTCGCAAGAGCAAGCGAGGAAAAAATTGGAAATTTCTACGGAGAAAGTCTTAATGTTCTTTGGTTTAATCAGGGGGTATAAAGGGTTGGATATTCTTATTAATGCATTAGGTATTATTAAAGAAGAATTAACTGATTATACTTTAATGATTGTTGGCGAATGTTATGAAGATGAAAAAAAGTATTTAAGTTTAATTGATCAGAATGGACTTACAAATAGCGTGCACACAAATTTTTCATTTATTCCTGATGATGATGTCAGTACTTATTTTTCTGCGGCAGATGTGGTTGTTTTACCATATAAATCAGCATCACAAAGCGGCATTGTTCAGATTGCCTATCATTTTGATACACCTGTGATTGTCAGCAATGTGGGTGGATTACCTGAAATTGTTGAAGAAGGGAAAACCGGTTTTTGTGTTGATCCTAACCCGGAATCGTTTGCTGAAGCGATCCGTTCATTCTTTGCTACTGGAGATAAAGAATCGTTTCGAACAAATATTGTAGAATATAAAAAACGCTTTTCCTGGAATGCCATGATTACCGCAATTGAGGAATTAGCCCATGAAAACTGATCCATCAGTTACAATCATTGTTCTCAATTGGAACGGAAACTCTATTTTATTCGTCCATGTCATAAATTCTACTTCGGTTGGTGGAAAAGGATTAAACCCTTTGGATCTATACCAATATTAATTGGAATAATCCCCTTGTGAGTCATGTATATAATAGCGCATAATGATTAACATTCTGATTATTACTTATTATTGGCCGCCCGCAGGTGGCCCAGGTGTTCAACGAATGCTAAAATTTGTTAAATATTTGCCTGAATTTGGTATAAAACCACATATTTTAACTGTCAAGAATGGAGATTTCCCTGCGATTGATGAGTCCTTGGCAGATGAAATCCCTGGCGGTTTGATAGTTAAAAAGATTAAGGGGTGGGAACCTTATGGTCTCTTCAGATTTCTGACAGGTCGAAAAAAAGATGAAAAGATTCCTGTGGGGATTCTTGTTCAGGATAACCTGTCGACTTTTAACAAAATATTTAGCTGGATTCGGTTAAACTTATTTATACCTGATGGAAGGCTGTTTTTAGTAATACCGTTCATTCGAACTGCCCGAAAAATGATTCGTGATTACAGTAATAGAATAATGACTATAAAGAAGAACATTGATTTAGTACATGGTTCTAAGTTGTCTGAGTATACTGTTAATTCATTTGTTCGTCATGATGCTGAGAAAGCTGGTGTCAAGTTTGGATTATTACGAATGAGTGATGTATTTACAACTTATCATAAGAGAGTTGTTGAAGAAGGTGAGAATCCTTATTATGGAGTGAAAAGAAATCTTGATTTGGATGTCAGTACATTGAGAGCATGGGATGTTACATTGGGTAATATGAAACCTCCTATGGTATTTATAGGAATGAAAGGTTCAACAAATGCTTCAATGATATTTGCCAATGTAACTGATGAGCATATAGAGAGTGCCACTAATTACCAAGCATACTTTAAAAAAGAAGTTGATTCTGGTAACTTTGGTGATGATGAAACTATTAGAAAAGAATTATTAACTAATCTTATGATATCAGCTCAGCAGTTATCTAATGATGGTTCTAAAAATGCTATGGCTCAGATAATATCCCGTCATGAATTCATGAAATTTGCACGTGGTAGACGGTACTTAGTGCGTGACATGAATGTCCAAAATCACTACCGTAGGATAAACCTTGACTTCTCGGAGGGAGTAGTAGCTATAGGGTCTGGACCCTCTCATATAAGGATATATAACCCTATATATGCGACTTTGGTTACTAAGGAAGGTAAGAGAATAGCTTTAACTGAGGTAATAGATGGAGAGGTTCGTTATAAGTTTGATGGGCTTATATTTACCAGTAAGGATATATTGAAGGTGACTGATGAGTCAGTTGGTAGAATAGCTGAGGAAAATGCTAATGAGTCTGATGAAGCTAAAACTGTTATACGTGACCTTTCTGAGGATGGTAGTGATTATGTTGTTATAAAAGGTATGGAGATGGTACCAGAAGAAGGCATTCAGATTTTAGATGATAATGATGTTGTAATAATGAGAGAAACCAATGGAAATATGGTTGATGCTAATGGAGAGAAAATAACTCATCTTGTAAGTTCTTTCTTAGAAAACAAAGGAGAAGTTAAAGATAGTGATGGTATATTTAAATTGGACAACAGACATTATACAGATATTATTGAGATACCAGAAACATCACGTAGGATTATTAAGACACAGTTACAACATTCAAAAGATAGTGCTACTTTTCCAAGTAGTTGGCTTGATGTATTAACAGCACCAGAGTTT
>JADFQJ010000093.1 GCA_022561875.1 Bacteroidota bacterium
ACTTCCGGCACGCCATATTTCTTCACGGCCCAGGGCACGCCAAGAAACCCAATGCAGGCATACAGTGCGATCAGTCCCAGGGCGATAAAGATCAGAATTCTGAGAACCTTAAAAATGCGCATGGTCCACCGTTATACCAGGTTTGACCCATCCCTGAAAATCAGGGTCTGAAGGAATAGGGAGGGATGTGGACCTGCAAAAACTGGGGTAGGGTTCAGTCGTGAGAAAATAGACGCGCTATCACTTTCAACCTAGAAACGGCAGTTGAACATTTAACAGACGTGTAAGAATTTTGGTGTATGGTGAAATTCAAAAATTTGCGATCACATCGGTAATGATGAGACCTATTTTTATTTTACCAGGTGCCAAGAGCTTGCACGGACTTTTGGGATCCTACTGCCGATTAAGGTGGCAGGTTGTGAGTGAATACCTTTTGAGCCATGGCCACACGCGGATCGAACTTCAGAGTCTACTTCAACTTTCTCACACACCGATTGCGCCCTCGTCATCGGGGCGACCAGAAGAAAGTTAAAGTATTAAATTAAGTTTTGACTCTTTCTTGACCCCTCTCCCTAGTTCAATTCTTATTCCAATTCAATAGACACCAAATCGAACTTTAAAATATGATGAGTACCCTTTTATTTTTTCTATTCTACCAATTTGGTATATTGATTCAGATTGCGGAATTTCATTAAACACAAAATCCTCTATTTTTATTCTATTTTTTATTGGGATTTTTAAGAGTTCTTTCAAAAACCTTTTATGGTATTTTACTTTCAATCAACTTTGACTAATGTCTTATAATAAGATTTAGCTTCACTCTCATTTAAAATGTCTTTTTCATCATTTTCTTTCATCAATTGAACTAAAGAATAGTCTTCAAGTATTTCTTCAATTTTTTCAAATGTTTTATAATCAATTTGTACAGCGATCTTTCGATTTTGATCATCAACAATGTATTGTTTTTTTATTTCTTCCATCTTTCCATTTCTTTATTTTGGCGTGCGTTACATCTTTATTTCATTAAACAATTTAAAAAATAATACCAACGTTTAAAAATAGTCATTCTATTTTATTTATTTGAGTGCACCTAACGACGAGTTTCACCTGCCGAAAAGCTTGGAAGCACAGGGCTTTAGATTATGCAAATACTTTTTTAGAACCACTGAGCGTAACTCATTTGAAACACTGCTTTTCGGTCAGGTGGAAACATTTGTTAGCAGATTATTTTGATTGAAGTTTTTTAATTATTTCTACCGCATCTGTATTCTGGGGATTCAAATCAAGAGACTTACGATAGTTTATTATCGCAAGTTCATTATCACCATTTTTCGTATATGCTTCTCCAAGACTATCATAGACATTCCAAGAATCGGGATAAGCCTCAGCATTGAGTCTGAAGATTTCAATGGATTCTTTAATTCTATTAAAATTAAGTAGATAATATCCAAGATTATTTAATTCACTCTCATTAAAAATGTAGTCATTGAGAAAGGTTCTTTTTAATCGATAATATTCTGAAATGGCTTTTTCGATACCGTGTTCGTTGATTATTCTAATTAATGTATCAAAAATTGGCTCAATTTGATATATATATTGAAGTCCATTCGCCATTCCTTCTGCCACAGCTTTATAATCATGTTTTTTTTCTTTTAACGTTTCCCATCTAAACTGAAACTTCTTGTATTTCCTTTTTTCCAATATTTGAGCGAATTCAGGTAAAAGTTGATAAAGTCCATCGTATTCTCCTGTAGCCAAATAAAGTCGTGCAGGTAAATCCTTTCTTTTTTGATAATATTCTTCTTCCATTCTAAATGCCCAAAGATTTCTATTAGCAAGTGGAGTACCCAGAACTAAATAATTCTTAAATAATTCTGGATGATTGAAAAGAACATACAAGGCAAACCTGCTTCCCGCTGAAAAACCAAAGAGTGTCCGATCTGATTTATCTATTCGAAATTTTGACTCAACTTCAGGAATTAGCTCATCACGGATAAATGCTAAAAAATGTTCTGCGCCAATAATATAGTCGTCGTTTGGATATGGACTGAAATCGCGACCTCTTAGTTCCCCCCATTTTTCCTCAGAACCATAAGAAATGCCAATGACAATGATATCAACTTTTGATCGCCTCAAAGAATAGGCATTTTGACATGCAGTTAAAAAAAGAATATCCGAATCTGTTACATAAAATACAGGATAGGTAGAAGTATCTGATTGAAAGTAATTTCTCGGTAATAATACTTTGATGAGATATTGTTGACCAGCTACTTTTTTAGAGGTAATCCAAAATTGTTTAGTATTATCGATAGTAATCTCTTGTGGTATGGAAGATACTTCCCCTTTTTGTTGAGAAATGACCCGATCATTAATGCTGGTAAACAGTAAAATTAGAATTATTGTTAATAGTTTTCTCATAATTACCTCTCGAATTTATTAATCATATTACTTTATCTTTTTACGGAAAAGTTAACCTGCGTGTCCCGATTTATCGGGATCACCACAAGCCATTCCCTTTTCAAATTTACGATTGTTAAACTTTCAAACATTGAAATTCACCTGTCCTACGAAGTCTTGGCGTAGTGGGACGCTACAGCTATTTCACGTCAGGTTGACTGAGGGTTAGAAGGAATAACCACCGTTTTTTCAATACTTATTTCAACAACAAACACTTATCGGTTGCTGAATATTCACCTGCAACAATTTTGTAGAAATACACTCCTGAACCAACGTCAGTTGAATTCCAAATAATGTTATGATAACCCGGTTGAACTTTTCGGTTGACTAATGTTTCTACTAATTGTCCAGTGATATTATAAATAGAAAGATTCACAAATGATAGCTCTGGCAATTGGTATGATATCGTTGTAAATGGATTAAATGGATTGGGATAATTCGGATAAAGTTGAAAATAAGTAGGTACTACAACCGAATTATCAATGATGGCAATTGCTCCATACTCAAAGGCACCCATATCCGGAGTAGAACCTGCATATTCCTCTGGACTAAAGTCCAATAAGGTATCCCCATTCCAAATAAATAGTGTTGTACCAGCGTCGATACAAGGTGAGCCTTCCTGCAAGCGATAGTCACCAATGGCGGTATCTACAAACAGCGGATCAGCATTCCTATTCCCCTCAAGCCAAAGTATATAACCAGTAACTCCAGCTTCGCCGCCCTGTACATTGCTGAAAGCGACCAATCCGGAGTCCGGGTCAGTTTGATCGATATCGATCTGATCGTTGGAATTACCCCAAAGGATTGAGTTTACGAGGTGTATCTCTGACCTGGCAACCTCAATACCGCCACCGAATCCGGCCATATTATTTGAGATTGTGCAATTCAATATTTCAGGGATACTATTAAAAAAATAGAGACCGCCACCCCATGAGTAAATACTAGTTCCTGAATCAGCGATATTCCCATAGATCAAGGTCTTAATAAATCTGGGGTTCCCGATATCCCCAAAGTTATTTCGAATGTATGCTCCACCTCCTTGCCCTCCCATTCCTTCATAGCTTTCGGCAATATTGTTTCGGATAATACATTTAATAAATATAGGGTCCGGCCCATTATTGCAATAAATGCCACCACCGTAACCATTTTCAAGGTATCGCTGTTCAGCAATGTTATTTTGAATGATGCAATGTTGGATAATAGGTGACACTTCACCATAAAAATTCATACCCCCGCCTTTATGAGCCTTTCCTTTCTGAATCGTGAACCCACACAATACTGCGGACGAATCCTCGCCGTTATTAAACCGCACAACACTCCCGCTGCTACCACCATCAATCACGGTCTGTGAGATATAGTATGTATCGCCTGTAACCAGGAACAAAGAGCCGAGAACCAAGTTTTTACCGTTGAAATTGATATTCTCTACATAGGTGCCAGTATCCACCAAGACAGTATCACCATCAGTTGCAGAATCTATCCCTTTCTGAATAGTAGCGAAAGGCGCTTCAGCGGAGCCGATTCCATTTATATCATCGCCATCAGTTGACACATGAAAAACCGGACCGCCGTAGCCATAAATAAACGATACGGGAAACCCCATGTTTTCCAAATCTGTAGAATAATAGTACCTCTCGTTGCCGACCTCATCTTTTAGACGGATATCAGCTAATATCCATTTTCCTATCTCCATACTGTTATGCACAGTAATTACTCCGGTACCCGTATAACTCATAGCTCCCGAATTCCAATCTGAAAATGTTGGTCCAAAAATATATCCACCTGACGGACTACGAAAATAAATTACAACACGATCTAATCCGGAAAGGTTGTCACTTACCGATATTGATACATTAATTGTGTCTAAGTCCGACCCTTCGACGACATCAATTTCTCTTGGGAAAATATCAAAGTGAGTAAGTTCGGGAGGCAGGACATCATCTTCGGATATTACGGTGAAAGTAGTTGGAAATCCCATATTTTCCAGATCATCAGAATAGTAATAAATGTCATTAGACATTTGATCCGTTAAATAAATATAGTCCAATTCCCATTCACCAGATTCCCAAAACTGTTCTATTACCAAGTATCCGGTTCCGGTGTAGCTTAAGTCCCCTGGATTCCAATCTGAAAGTTGATAACTGGAAAATCCGGTAGTT
>JADFQJ010000016.1 GCA_022561875.1 Bacteroidota bacterium
ACAAAATAAAAAAACAGCCCAACACAGCAGCCACACCGAAAAAAGACCCCATAAAAAAACAAAATATTTTTGGTCTGTGGTATAAAAATAACGTCATTGCGTTGGACAGGAAATTTGCCCTACAGTTTATAATCGAGTAGGCTGCCCCGCCAGTAAACACTGACGGGGAGAACCTCTCCCCGATACACTACGTTACGGGGCAGGCACACCACCGTATCCCGCTGAGCGGGACAGGCTGTACGGTTCTCGTATACGGCGGTTTTTTTAACGCGTAGTAAAATTGTCTTTTTAGCATGGCGACTACTCAGTATTCCGTAATACCTGATTTTGACAAAGCCCTTTGGCAATATATGCATGCAAAAACGTCGCAAGAACTCTACTCCGGGCAGTGTTGCAGGCTTATTTTTACCATTATTTCTGTAGTCTTTGTAGTAGAAGCTAATGAGGTATAAACGGATAAATAATAAATTTTGAAGCGGAATCGCTGATTTTTTTCTTAACCCTTTGTATAAAATAAAGAAAGTGTTAATTTTGCAACTCCAAATAATCAAGCACCATATACTTTAACAATAAATTATTATGAAACGTACTTTTCAACCATCAAACAGAAAAAGAAAAAACAAACACGGATTCAGGGAAAGAATGTCAACGCCGGGCGGAAAGAGCGTAATAAGAACCAGAAGAGCTAGAGGCAGGAAAAAGCTTTCTGTTTCTGACGAACCAAGGCATAAAGTGTAACTCTATACAACTAATCTATAGAACAAAAAGTAAAGGTTTACCCTTTACTTTTTTTTTGCACCTGTGTTTCTTATACAATATAATAACCCTACCTTCATCCATTGAAATCCTGAAGTTTGATGAAAAACATAATACTATCAACCGAACTGCCTGAAAATCTTAAAACCATCGTTGAGAAGGTGTTCCGGCAGGAACGGATCACTGATGAAGAGGGGCTTTATTTATTTGAGAAAGCCGGTCTGGGATTGCTGGGGGTACTGGCAAGTTTTATCAGGGAAAAGAAAAATGGGAACCGGGTCTGTTTTAACCGGAATTTCCATATTGAACCTACTAATATTTGCATTTATAACTGCCGTTTCTGCTCGTACAGAAGAAAAACAGATGAAAAAGGAGCCTGGGAATACAGTCTGGATGAGATCCTTTCGAAAGTGAGTGAATACCGAAGCAAACCTGTCACCGAGGTACATATCGTTGGCGGGGTGCATCCGAAAAGAGACATGCACTATTACGGCAATATGATCAGAAAGATCAAAGAGATATTGCCCCGGGTACATGTAAAAGCATTCACTGCCATCGAGCTTGATTTTATGATAAAAAAATCAAGGATGACACTCGATGAAGGGCTGAAAAAGCTTAAGGAATACGGACTGGATTCAATTCCCGGTGGCGGAGCCGAAATCTTCAGAAAAAGTATCCGGGAAAAAATCTGCGATGAAAAATCATCCACCCTGGAATGGCTAAAAATTCATGAAACGGCACACAAAAACAGTATCCCCTCGAATGCCACTATGCTTTACGGTCATATTGAGAATTATTCAGACAGGATCGATCATCTTTCGCAACTCCGGCAATTGCAGGATAAAACCGGTGGGTTCAATACATTCATCCCGTTGAAATACAGGAGGGCGAACAATGAATTATCCGTTATTGGTGAAGTAACAACACTGGAAGACCTGCGGAATTTCGCAGTTTCAAGGATCTATCTTGATAACTTCCCCCATATTAAATCATACTGGCCTATGATCGGGAGAGATACAACCCAACTTTCCCTTTCTTTCGGTGTGGATGATATCGATGGCACTATCGATGACAGTACAAAAATATATTCGATGGCCGGAGCAGATGATAAAACACCGGCACTTTCCACCGATCAGCTCGTAACACTCATCCATGAGTCCGGAAAAACCGCGGCTGAAAGAGATACTCTCTATAATATAATCCGGGAATATTAGAATAATGGAATGGTGGAATGATGGAAGAATGAAGAAGAGTTGAGTAGTTGAGTAAGGTGAGTGGGTGAGTAAGGAAGAGGAAGAGAATAATGAAAGTATTTCATATGACTTTTACTTACTCTCTGAGAAAATATCAGCATATAATTTTATATTTGCCTTTACGTTTATTATACTAAATGGAATCATGAAATTTCTGAATTTTCTGATCAGTAAAGTTTTCTTTAAAAACCTTTCTCTTGCAGTATTAATTGCGGGGGGATTTATTTTGGGAAGTCTCCTTTTCCTTCAAATATATACAAATCATGGACAGGCCAGACAAGTACCGGACTTCCGGGGGATGAACCTCGAAGAAATTGAGAAAACTGCAAGGAAACACAAGCTTCAATTTATTATTATCGACTCAATTTATTCTCAGCAGGTTGAAAAGGGACATGTAGTCTACCATAATCCTGAACCGGGTTTTAAAGTAAAGAAAAACCGCAAAATATTTCTGACAATCAATGCTATAAAACCCGAGATGATAAGTGTGCCTGATGTTGTGGGGTTGTCTCTAAGGCAAGCCAGGGCATTGCTTCAAACCAGCGGATTTATCATCGGGAAGTTGAGTTTTGTTCCCGACCTGGCAATAAATAACGTCCTCAAACAAAAAAATAATGGTGTTGAAATTGAAGAGGGTGATTCACTGAAAAAAAATGCAGTTATTGACCTGGTTCTGGGTAAAGGTCTGAGCAACCAAAAGACCCTTGTTCCCAGAGTGATATCTCTTGATCTTGAAACTGCCAAACAGAAAATATTAGGATCTTCTATGAATCTGGGCGCTTTTACCTTTGATGAAACAATTGAAAATGAAAAGGATTCGATAACATCATTTATCTGGAAACAAAATCCTGAATATACCGAGGATTACCGTATTCCTTTGGGATCAGCAATGTATATCTGGCTGACTGTCGACTCGGCCAAACTCCCTCAGCCAAACACAACAACTGTGGAATTGGAGCTGGATAGTGGAAAAATGGAATGATTGAATGGTGGAATGGTGGAAAATTGGGAAGAGGAGAAGAGGCGGCTGGGCGAAAAGGCGATAAAGAGAAAAAATCAATCTCAAACCTTAAACATCCTGAAATTGAACTCGTAACACGTAACCACAGTGAAATATGCTCCTTCCCCAGTGAAATACTTTCGTGCCTCAAATTTAACCCCGGCACGGTCATTCTTCCCTGCGGGGCAGGCAGGGCAGGCGTCGCATTTCACGTGGCAAGCCCGAAACTCGTAACATTTTGAAATAATGGAATATTCCAAAACAACTACGTATTATCCTGAAAAACCACATTTAATACATATAATCAGTATAATTACTTTTTTTATATTGTTTGGCAATGAAACTCCGGCCCAGGAAAAGCTTACAGGGTTATCAGTTAATCCTGTTTTAATACAATATAATAAAACACACAGTAAAACTATTCATTTAAAAAGCAAGGCAACACCGGACACTTTAACTCTTCCGTTTTTTGACGATTTTTCAGTCAGCAAGATATTACCTGACCAGGATAAATGGACTGATAATAAGGTGTTTATCAACACTAAATATCCTGTTGATCCAATCTCTATCGGGGTTGCCACATTCGATGCAATTGATAATACCGGCGCATTATACGAAGATGCCAACTCTTATAGTTTCGAAGCCGATCATCTTACATCAAAACCTATTGATCTTGATTATCCTGCTTCAGCGAATATTTACCTGAGCTTCTTTTACCAGCCAAAAGGAAAAGCTGATTCTCCGGAATACATTGATTCACTTGTGCTTGAGTTTTATTCCCCTTTGGATACTATGTGGCACTCAATATGGTGTAAACCCGGA
The DNA here is from genome assembly GCA_022561875.1 of Bacteroidota bacterium. Taxonomy (GTDB): domain Bacteria; phylum Bacteroidota; class Bacteroidia; order Bacteroidales; family VadinHA17; genus JADFUQ01. The sequence goes on from JADFQJ010000016.1 coordinate 3,832, forward strand.
TTTGACAGTTCCATCGTTTTCCGTCCTGAGATCATTCCTGTTACAGATGAAAAGTTCTTAGTCAAAGGGTTCAGGTTCAGGTTTAAGAATTATGCCAGTCTGACAACAAATAATGATGATCCGGGCAGGGTTACTAACTGTGACCACTGGCATATAGACTATATTAAGCTGGACAGGGACAGGAACCCGGCAGATACGATCCCTGATGATGTTGCTTTCGTACGTCCCCTGCAATCTTTGCTAACAACTTACGAATCAATGCCCTGGGATCATTTCCGTAATGCTTTTCTGTTTGAAATGGGCGGGAAAATACCCATCTGGTACAAGAATAATGATGACCTTGTCAGGAACGTGACCCGGGAATTCCGGATCACTGATGTTTATGAGAATTCGGTGGTTCATTCTTATACCGGCGGGGCTGCTAATATCGATCCCCGGGAGGTTATTAATTATGAATCGGGATTGTTCTACACATTTAATACTACCGGTCCCGATTCAGCACTGTTTGAGATTAAAAGTTACCTGATCACGGATGATTTTGATGAGAAAGGAAATGATACTGTAATTTATTTACAGAAATTCAATAATTATTTTGCTTACGATGATGGTTCTGCTGAAGCAGGATGGGGTATTGGCAATGGTGAAGCGGCATACCAGTTTAATGCATACATACCAGATTCGCTCAGGGCTATTCAAATGTATTTTAACCAGTCTTTTAATAGCGGCAACAAAATAAGTTTTACTCTGAAGGTCTGGGAAGATAATGAAGGCAAACCCGGCAACCTGCTTTACAGTCAACCCGGTGAAGTACCCGTATACAGTGATAGTCTGAACCGGTTTATTACCTATACGCTTGATACGGCAATATATGTCTCAGGATTATTCTATATTGGATGGGAACAAAATCTTAATACCTCTTTAAATGTTGGTTTCGATTTTAATCGTGTAAGCAATAATAAATTGTTTTATACTGATGTTGTTGATCAGCAAAAGTTATGGATCCAATCTGCAATAGCCGGCACGTTAATGATGCGTCCGGTTGTTGGGATGTCCATTATAACAAGCACCTTTCCTGAAGCATCTCCCATATCCATAATGGTCTATCCGAATCCCGCAAAAGATTTTATCAATATTTCCGTTCCCGGCGAAACCGGTTTTTCGGAATTTACCATTTCAATCTTCAATATATATGGAAAGCTGGTTTTTACATCCGGTAATTTTATCAATAGGATATCTGTTGAAAGATTCGATCCTGGTATATATTTTGTCAGGATAACTAATCATGGTATGCATGTTGGATCAGCAAAATTTATTCACATTCGTTAAACTGACCTGGTAACATAATGTCCGAAACCGATAACAGAAATGATCGCGAGGAAATGTTTGAACATTTCCGTTTTGAAGTTGATAAAGGCCAGAGTTCGTTACGTATTGATAAATTCCTGGTAAATAAACTTGAAAGTATATCCCGCAACAGGATACATAATGCTGCCGATGCAGGCAATATCCTTGTAAACGATAAACCTGTCAAGTCAAATTACAAAGTAAAACCTGATGATACCATAAGTATTTTCATGTCTTACCCCCCAAAGGAAATTGAAATTGTTCCTGAAAACATCCCCCTGAATATAATCTATGAGGACGACCATCTTTTAGTGCTTAACAAGGAGGCCGGAATGGTTGTTCATCCCGGTCATGGGAATTTCGATGGAACACTGGTTAATGCTCTCTGTTATCATTTCAAAGACCTCCCGCTTTTCCAGTCGGGTGAAATAAGAGCAGGACTGGTACACAGGCTCGACAAAAACACCAGCGGTCTTCTGGTTATTGCTAAAACTGATCTGGTACACAATAAACTTGCCAAACAATTTTTTAACAGAACCATAATACGAAAATACCTTGCAATAATATGGGGGGAGCCCAATCAGGATGAGGGCACAATTACAGGACATATTGGCCGGAATCCAAAAGACCGGGTTAAAATGTATGTTTTTCCTGACGGTTCTTATGGAAAACATGCCGTTACTCATTACAAAGTACTGGAACACCTTGGATACTTAAGTCTTGTGGAATGCAGACTTGACACAGGACGTACACATCAGATACGTGTCCATTTCCAGTATATCAAGCATCCGCTTTTCAACGATCCTGACTATGGTGGCGACAGGATCCTCAAGGGAACAACATTTTCGAAGTATAAACAATTTGTACAGAATTGCTTCAAGATACTTCCCAGGCAGGCATTACATGCGCAATCACTCGAATTCATTCATCCTGCAACAGGAGAGCATATGGTATTCGATTCAAACCTGCCGGATGATATGAAAATGGTTATTGAAAAATGGAAAGAATATATTGAAAACCGGCGGTAATGTACAACGAAGCTTCTGCCTCGTTGTAACATTGTCATTTCACCATTGATATAACAGTGTAGAATTATCAGAATAAAAATTTGTTCTTACCTTTAAGGAGATTAATTGTTTTATTTCATTAGTTACAAATAGATGAAAAAGAACATTGCCGTGATAGCCGGGGGAAATTCTTCAGAATTTCCGGTATCAATCCGCAGTGCCGGTCAGATTGCAGGAGAACTCGACCCGGATAAATACAATGTTTATAAAATTATCGTTAAAGGAACCGACTGGACTCTTGAGGAAGATGAGACCGGACAGATACCTGTGGATAAGAATGACTTTTCCTGTGATACTTCTGAAGGCAAGCTGAAATTTGATTGTGCGCTGATCACTATTCACGGCACTCCCGGAGAAGATGGTAAATTACAGGGGTATTTCGAATCACTGGATATCCCATACACAACCTCAGGAATCCTGGCTTCTTCACTAACTTTCAACAAAAAAGCAACCAAATTGTTCCTGAACCAATTTGGGATCCTTTCGCCCGCATCCGTATATCTTAACAAAGGGGAATCTTTCGAGACAGAAACGATTATTTACAAACTTGGCCTTCCGGTTTTCGTAAAGCCCAACCAGAGCGGCTCCAGTTTTGGTATTACAAAAGTAAATAATGCCAACTTGCTTAAGAAAGCAATTAACCATGCATTTGAAGAAGATGATGAAATAATTATCGAAGAATTTATTGAGGGCACTGAAGTAACATGTGGACTGCTTAAAACAGCAAGCAAAGAGGTTATTCTCCCTTTGTGTGAGATATTAAGTAAGAACGAATTTTTCGATTACGAGGCTAAATACACTCCTTCAAAAGCCGATGAGATAATACCGGCCCGGATTCCTCAAGATAAAACAAAAGAATGCCAGACTCTTGCTTTATATATCTACTCGGTTGTCGGATGCCGGGGAATTGTAAGGATAGATTTTATACTGTCCGGCGAGAAGTTCTACTTCCTTGAGATTAATACTATTCCCGGCATGAGCGCTGAAAGCATTGTCCCTAAGATGGCAAGGGAATATGGTATTAACCTGAAAGAACTATTTACTTTGGTTATCGAAGATGCTTTTACACGTCATCAAAAAGGAACTGTATCATAAAGATAGGTGCTGGCTTATAGCTTGTAGCTTGCAGTTAAACTTAACCCTGTCAGACACTATCACCTTACATGTAATCATTAATGGGAGCGCATGAACAGACAAGATTACGATCTCCGAACGCATCATCAACACGGCTCACCGCAGGCCAGAATTTATTCTCCATAACCCATTTCAACGGAAAAGCCGCCTGTTCCCTTCCATATGAGTGGACCCAGCTATCAGACACAACAGCTTTCTGTGTATGGGGTGCATTTTTAAGCACATTATCTTCAATATCAGACCGGTTCTCTTCAATCTCCGTGATCTCCTCAAGAATTCCAAGCATTGATTCAATAAATCTGTTAAGTTCCCGGTATGATTCACTCTCAGTTGGTTCCACCATCAGTGTCCCATGAACAGGAAAGGATAAAGTCGGGGCATGAAATCCGTAATCCATCAATCTTTTAGCTATATCTGATACCGTAATACCTGATTTCTCTTTGAAATTACGACATTCAATTATCATCTCATGGGCTACAAAACCATTCTTACCGGTATAAAGAATCCTGTATTTCCCTCTAAGCGATGCAGCAATATAGTTTGCGTTAAGTATTGCTATTTTTGAAGACATTGTAAGACCTTCTCCTCCCATCATTTTAATATAACCGTATGAGATAGGTAGTATGGAAGGGCTGCCCCAGGGTGATGCTGCAACTGCACTGATGCCTTTTTTACCTCCGGTTTTTACCAGTGGGTGTCCCGGAAGGAATTCTACAAGATGTTTTGCCACACCAATTGGTCCGACTCCGGGTCCTCCTCCACCGTGCGGGACAGCAAAAGTTTTATGAAGGTTGAGATGACAAACGTCAGCGCCGATAATAGCAAGATTTGTCAGTCCCATCAGTGCATTCAGATTTGCTCCGTCAAGATAAACCTGTCCTCCATGATCATGAACAATGTTTATCATTTCGATGATCTCTTCTTCAAATACTCCATGAGTTGAAGGATAGGTGATCATAAAACCGGCCAGGTTTTCGGCATTAGCGGTTGCTGTCTCCCTGAGGTTATTAATGTCAACATTTCCTTTCTCATCACAATCAACAACTATCACTTTCATGCCTGCCATCACTGCACTTGCCGGGTTTGTACCATGCGCCGAGGCAGGAATCAACACTACATTCCTTTGTTCCTCGCCCCTGCTTTTGTGATATTCACGAATAAGGATCATCCCGGTAAACTCTCCTGCTGCACCTGAGTTTGGCTGGAAAGTAATTGCTTCAAACCCGGTGATCTTTTTCAGGTCATCTTCCAGCTCGGTGAACAAACGGTGATAACCCCGCGCCTGATCTGCAGGAATAAAAGGATGAAGGTTTGCAAACTCAGGCCAGGTAATTGGAAACATCTCTGTGGCTGCATTCAGTTTCATAGTGCACGAACCAAGGGATATCATCGAGTGTGTAAGTGAAAGATCCCTGCGTTCAAGTTTTTTGATATACCTCATCATTTCAGTTTCTGACTGATAACGGTTAAACACATCAAGGGTAAGAAAATCTGTTTTCCTATCGAATTTCTCATCAAAACAGTTCTTTTCAGGAACATTATCAAGATTAATCTGTGGTTTACCGGCAACTTCGCTAAAAATATACAGAATATCGCGGAGATCATCTTTTGAAGTAATTTCATCAACACTTATCCCAATAGTTTTGTTATCAATATATCGCAGATTTATCTCTTTCCCCAGGGCAATCTTTTCAATATCATCTGAACAGATATCATCAGGTAACTCAATCTTAAGTGTATCAAAGAAATTGGCATTAAGCTGCCTGTAACCCAGTTCATTTAAATTTTGTTCCAGGTATCCTGCATTCCTGTGTATATTACCTGCTATCTGCCTTAATCCGGCAGGACCATTGTAAACAGCATACATCCCTGCCATAGTAGCAAGCAGAGCCTGAGCCGTACAAATATTGGACGTTGCTTTTTCCCTCTTAATATGTTGTTCGCGGGTTTGGAGCGCCATACGCAAGGCATGGTTTCCGAGGGCATCTCTCGACACGCCAATGATCCTTCCCGGTACATACCTTTTGAAATCTTCTTTTGTTGCAAAATAACCAGCGTGTGGTCCGCCATATCCCAAAGGTATTCCAAACCTCTGTGTTGATCCCACCACCACATCAGCTCCCCATTCGCCGGGGGGAGTAAGAATTACAAGACTCATAATATCTGCAGCTACTGCTACAGCAATATCACTCTCATGGGCTTTTCCTGTAAATGCCCGGAAATCTTCAATTTCCCCGTCAGCTCCGGGATACTGGATAAATGCCCCAAAAACTTTTTCTCCAAACTCAAACTCATCATATTTACCCTGGATAAGTTCGATACCCAATGGGGCAGACCTGGTTTTCAGAACGTCCAGTGTTTGAGGAAAAATATTTTCATCAACAAAAAACTTAACAACACCCTGTTTCACTACAGCTCGTTTCCTGGCATTGAAAAGCATGGTCATAGCCTCAGCAGCTGCAGTTGCCTCATCAAGAAGTGAAGCATTTGCAATTTCCATCCCTGTCAGGTCCATTATCACAGTCTGAAAATTCAGCAACGCTTCCAGTCTTCCTTGTGATATCTCAGCCTGATAAGGTGTATAAGAAGTATACCAGCCCGGATTTTCCAGGATATTCCTTTGTATTACAGAAGGTAATTTCGTTCCATAATACCCCAGTCCGATATAGGTACGGTAAACTCTATTAGCAGAAGCAATTTCCTTAATCGTTTTTAAATATTCATATTCACTCAATCCGACCGGTAAATCAAGAGGTTTATCCAGTCGTATGGAAGAGGGAATCGTTTTGTCAATAAGTTCGTCGAGTGTCGAAACCCCGATGGTTTTCAACATTTTTGCTATTTCCTCCTTCCGCGGTCCGATGTGGCGATAGATCAATTTATCTGGTTCCATCTAAAATTAAAGATTATCAGGTTCAACTAAATATTCACAATATGAGGGGATAAAAATAAGAAGAAGAAAAAACATTTGTTAAGATAATTATCATGTTATACAGAATAATAATCAGACCAAAAACGGATTTGATTTCTTTTCTTCACCGATTGTAGATTCAGGACCGTGGCCCGGATATACAACAAACTCCTCCCCAAGTGAAAATAATTTTTCCTTTATGCTGATTATCAGGGTTTCATAATCTCCACCCGGAAGATCGGTACGACCAATGCTGTCTTTAAACAACACATCTCCCACAAAAACAAATTTCCGCTCTTTATTATAAAATGCCAGGCTCCCGGCTGAGTGTCCCGGCAGATGCAAAATATGAAGCACTGAATTTCCAAATTTCACCTTGTCTCCCTCATTCAGTTTAATTGAGATAGAAGGTGCAACACTAAATTTGATATCAAAAAGCTCTGCATGTTCAGGAGCATTCTCAAGGTTTTGTCTTTCATCCTTATGTGCCTGTGTTTTCAATCCGAATTCCTTGTATATAAAGCCGTTACCCATAATATGATCAATATGACAATGGGTATTGAGCAGTTTTACCGGTTTCAAATCAGCACTTTCAATAAACTCCGACAGGATATTCTGCTCATCAGGGGTTTGGCAACCCGCATCTACAATTACACATTCTTTGGTTTCATCGTATATGATGTAAGTATTTTCCTGAAATGGATTGAAAATGAAACTTTTGATATTTATTGGCATAATTAATTCTTTATTTTCCGTTAGATGTTCCTGAAACCATTGGCACAAAAACAAATCCGCCATGATTAGATCTTTCATAATCATTCTCACCCTTTCTAATAATAAGTGTCATCTCCTGGTAACCCATTCCTCCAACAGGCACCACCATTCTTCCGCCAACTTTAAGTTGTTTCAGTAATTCTTCAGGTACATATGTAGCGGCGGCGGTGATCAATATCTTATCAAACGGGGCAAAAGACGGAAGACCTTTAAAGCCATCTCCATAAAAAAAGTTAGGTCTGTATCCCAGTCCGGGTAATAAGGTCTGCACTTTCAAAAAAAGATTCCGGTGTCTTTCAATGGTATATACCCTGGCTCCCAGTTCCATCAAAATGGCTGCCTGGTATCCCGATCCGGTACCAATCTCAAGCACCTTCTCGTGTCTTTGTATATCAAGCAATTGAGTTTGACAAGCTACTGTATAAGGTTGTGATATGGTTTGTCCTTCACCTATAGGGAAAGCCTGATCTTTATAAGCAAAATTTATGAAACCTGTATCCATAAACAAGTGACGGGGCACTTTGTTGATTGCTTCCAGAATTTTTTTATCCCTAATCCCTTTCTTTTTCACAGTTTCAACCAGTTTTTTTCTTAGCCCCTTATGCCTGAAAGTGTCTTCCATGAAAAAAGATGAATGTAACCCCAAGGTTATCAACAACAAATGGTTGATAAAATCAGGTGGAATTAGAAATTCAATATAGTAAAAAAACTTATGTTTGCAGAAACGTAACAAATGTAATGATAAAAATCGGTGTTACAGGTGATTTTTTTGAAATGGAAAAGGAAATCCGTTTGCTGAAAGAAATGTCTGAATTCAGTTTAACAGGGATTTATCATTACGACACAAAATTGCTTAAAGAATTTTCGGCAAACCATGATCTGCCCTGCTTCTTCTCATCCGGATCTTTCATTGGATCATGTGATGCAATTGATATAGCCGGCAATAATGGTAATGAAACCCGTTTTTATGCTGAGATCCTCAAAAGTTCAAAACACCTGATTGTTGATTTCCCGGATATTTCATTAATGCATCGTCTGGGTCACCTGATCAAGCTGGCATCTGAGGCAAAAGTTATCATGCAGGTTCGGAATCCTTACTGTTTCAACCCTGTATACAGAGCTTGTTTACCCAGAATAAATAACCCGGCTGTAATCGAGCTCCAGATGGAAATTAAAGATGGAAGCGAATTGGAAAATCAGGCCATTTTAAGTATTGACCTTATCAGGGATATGGTCAGATCAAACACCCATAAAGTAAATGCATCCGGGATATCAGTAGCCGGCAAAAAGGTTGATTATCTTACTGCCAGGATAGAATTTGACAATGGCAGTATTGCCAATCTGACAATTCATCAATTATCAGACAGTACCTCACTAACTGTCAAGATATATCAGCAAGGTAATTTTATATTAATAAACTTCCCTGAAAAGGATTGTTACATAAAAAAGATCCCTTCCTCCTTATTTCCAAGAAGCAATGCAGATGATTATGAACAAATTCTGCCTGAAATTAATCATTCAAATCCCGGCAAGGAGGAGCTAAAACAATTCAGGAATGCAATTGACCAAAAGTTTTCAACAGGCATTGATATTGAACGAGCCTTGCAATCAATTGATATTTACAGGGAAATAGTTGAAAAAATTAACAGAACAACTTTTCACCCGCTACAGAACTAATATTTTCCACCTCACTGAAAAATAAATTCATTCTTATTAAGTTAATAAATAAAGCCGCATTAACTCATTGAACCTGCCCGGGCATTTTAGTGAGCGCTTCTGACATTTAATCAACCTATGAATTCAAGAAGACAAAAGATCAAATACATCCTTTTTGACTTTGCAGCTTCAGCTGTGGCATGGACGCTGTTCAACCAATTCAGGAAAATTTTTATTGAATCTCATATTTTTGATACCAGGGTTCCAATGAAATTTGACCTGAAATTCATCATTTCTCTTCTTATAATACCTGTTTTCTGGATTATTTTGCACTATATCAGTGGTTATTACAAGAATCCCTTTCACAGGTCACGGTTAACTGAATTGGGGAAAACAATCGGAATTACTCTTCTCGGTGTTACAATATTATTCTTTGCACTTATTCTGGATGATATTGTCGGATCGCATAAAAATTATTATGCATCAGTTAGTGTGTTGTTTTTACTGCAATTCACACTTACCTATATCCCGCGTGTGATACTGACAAGCATAACAATATCAAGGATCCAGAAAGGGATTATTGGCTTCAATACACTGATTGTTGGAGGAAATGGAAGAGCCATGCAGGTAACACAAGACCTGCAGTCCCAGAAACGATCATCCGGAAATAAAATTATCGGGTTCATTAGCATCAACAATAATTCAAAGAATCTTGTCAGTAAATATCTCAAGCAACTTGGTACTCTGAAAAATCTCAAAGAAGTTATTCATAATTATAATATCGCAGAAGTGATCATTGCCATTGAATCAACTGAACAGGAAGCTATAGGCGATATTATTAACAAGCTGAATGAGACATTTGTCAGCATAAAAACCATTCCAAGCTTATATGATATTCTTACCGGAAAAGTAAAAATGAACACCATCTATGATACACCACTCATCCAGATCACCCATGAACTAATTCCACCCTGGCAAGCTGTAATTAAGCAAATTATCGATTCAATAATATCTCTGTTAGCGCTGATACTTTTATTCCCTTTAACAATATTCCTGGTCATTGGTATTAAACTCACCTCAAAAGGTCCGGTAATATACAGCCACGAGAGAATCGGACAATATGGAGAGTCGTTCAGGATATACAAATTCAGATCAATGATTAAACATGCTGAAAGGAACAGACCTGAACTCTCGAGCAAAGATGATTCCCGTATTACTTCTTTCGGACGATTCATGCGGAAGCACCGGTTTGATGAAATACCAAACTTCATAAATGTACTCAAGGGAGAAATGTCCCTGGTTGGACCGAGACCGGAAAGACGGTATTATATTGAACAAATACTTCCAAAAGCGCCACATTATGTTCATCTGCAAAAAGTCAAACCCGGAATTACTTCATGGGGACAGATCAAATTCGGGTATGCATCAAGTATTGATGAGATGATAGAACGTCTTAAATACGATATTATCTATATTGAGAATATGTCACTTTATGTGGATTTCAAGATCATGATCTACACTTTGATAACTATAATAAAAGGCAGAGGAATATAGGAAGATTGTGAAGAGGTGATGAGGGGAAGAAGAGACGAAGAGAGGGGGCGAGGGAGAGATGGAGAGAAGAGGCGAAAAGAAGAAGAGGTGAAGAGGAGAAAATAGAGATGAGAAGTGAGAGATAAGTTGTGAGAAAAGAGCGAAGAGCAAAGTGCAGAGAGCAAAGAAGTATGAAGAAGTCATTAAGTGATCATTAATGACAGCGAAGCAAATGACAACAAATGACGTGCGGCGCAGGCGTACTAATGATATGAACGTCAGCGAACTTATGACTTCAAGGGGAAATTCTTAATTGAATTGTATATTGGCCCGTCGGGGGTTAGCTTACTCTCATAATAAATAACCTCCCCTATTTTTGTCTTCTGTATCGTTTTATCCCTGTATTCATTCAGCCAGTATTTTAACTTGTCAATATCATTTATCCATTTAATTCTTGCAATGGTCAGGTGCGGACTGAATGGTTTGTCATCACGTTTCATTCCCCGATCACGAAGCATCGCTTCAATCTCTCCCTGCAGGTTCTCCAATACTTCATTCTTTTCCAAACCAATCCAGAATACTCCCGGTTTTCTGATATTCCGGAATACGCCAAGCTTTTTAAAATGCAGTTCAATTACAGGATATCCCGAGGTAATTTCTCCAAGCTTAACTGAAATAGTATTTACCTGCCCGCCTGATGTATCTCCGATGAACGAAAGGGTTATATGCAAAATTTCCGGATCAACCCATTTGATCTTATCACCTGACAGATCCATCCGCAATTTTTTAAGTAGTTCTTTTGTATTCTGCGCCGCAGGAATTTTTATTGCAATAAAGGTTCGTATCACAGGTTTACTTTTAAAATTCGCAAATTATGGATTTATCATAAATTTACATAACTTGGAAAAGAAAATAAAAATAAAAAAAATTATGAGTGACACAAAAAAGTTTGCAGTTATTCTTTCCGGAAACGGTGTGTTTGACGGGTCTGAAATACATGAAGCCACAATGGCTTTGTATTCCATTATGAAGAATGGTGGGGAATATGAAATTTTCGCACCTGATATTAAGCAACATCATGTAATAAACCACATTACCGGTAAAGAAATGAATGAAACCCGGAATGTTTTGATAGAATCTGCCAGAATCGCCAGGGGGAACATTAAATCATTAAAAGAATTCAAGGAAGGGGATTTTGACGCAATAGTTTTTCCCGGAGGGCTTGGAGTGGCAAAAAACCTCTGTTCTTTTGCTTTTGATAATGTTGATTGTACAGTTAACCCTGAAGTTGAAAAGGTAATAAAAGATATGGCTGCTGCAGGAAAACCTATTGGCTCCTTGTGTATTTCGCCTGTGCTTATATCCAAAGTATTGGGCAATATCACCGTTACAATAGGACAGGATTCCGGTACGGCTGAAAGCATTGAAAAATTGGGTGCAACACATAAAAACACCGGTCATGGTGATGTTGTTGTTGATGAAGCACATAAGATTGTTACCACCCCATGCTATATGCTCGACGCTAATATTGTACAAATCGCTGAAGGAGCAGATGCAGTTGTTAAAGCAATATTTAAACTGTTTTAATAATAAAAGGTGAAAAAAGTTACGGGTTACGAGTTACGAGTATGCCTTTCTTTTTCTTCCATACTCACTTTACTCACCTACTCACCTTCATTCTTCCTCAGATCATTCCCATTTCTATCATTATTATTATCTCGTCAATGATACGATCTTCGCCGAATGCATAAAACTCTGTTTTGAGGTTGGAGCCAAAAATCCGTGCCACGGTTTGCCAGAAGAAAGCTGAAAAAGTTCCTTTTAACTCTTTGATCCATTTATAAGTAGTCTCCCCTGTTTCCCTGTCAATAAGCTTAATAAGTAAGCGCCCCTGTGTAAAGGTCATTTTCCGAAGATCATCCTCAAATTCCTCCATTAGCTCCTGCTCAACCCGGTTAATATATTTTCTTTTCTCTCTTTCTGATTCCAAAGTAACAATATGCAGCTCCATCTCACTAAGTCTTTGTTGTGCCAGCTTAGCGTAAGGATAAACTTTCTTTAAGTTCCTCACCAACCTCCCATATCTCCGAGCTTGTCTTTTATTAACAAATTCCCGGCGTGGAAAAACATATACTGCCCGGATCACCGAATGTGGCACTTTCTTTCCGTCAAAGACAATACTTTTTATAACCTCAAAATCCTTAATATCAATCGTATCCGGATTGATCATAACAGTATCCTGAGCCCGAAGCATTCCTGCCACACAGAACAAAACAAATATGATAAGTACTTTGCGCATAGTTAACCATATCATTTCAAGAAATATGCCAACGACTATTATTGAAGGTTTTTTTCGTTTACTGCAAAGTAAATAAATAAAAACTTAATTCTGGAACAAAGGTATGTTTTGTAGTGTTGCAGTGTCGCAGTGAAGTGATGAGGTGATGAGGTAATGCGAGTTACGGGTTATGTGTTTCGGGTTATGAATCCATACATACGCACTTTAGGAATAAGTCACGAAGAATTTTAAAAGTGGATGATTGGCTAGCTTAAATCTGCCTGTATATTTCATTTATACCGGCAACTAATAAATCCTTTTATACCCTTTGCTTTAGCTTTTCCTATTCCCCTAATTCCGGCTAATTCTTTAGAAGACGCATGCATAATATATTCAATTGAGCCGAAAGATATTAAAAGCCGAAGTGCCAGTGAAGGTCCGATTAATTGAATAAAATCTTCATTCGTTTTTCTTTCAACAATAACTTGTTCATCTATAAGGTAATCACCTGCTACAAGATTTACAATCTTAACATTTACTTTACTTTGCAGAAGTTCCGGTATCCCGGAACGCTTTCCCCTGTAATCAGCTAATATTCTGATATTCTCAATCATTGCAAGTAACTATTCCAAATTTAGCATTAGTAGTTATAGCGCCGTGTACTTGCAAGGTAAAGAAAAAATAACAAATTACAAAATAGTCAGCTGGGGGGCGTTTTAAGACAGGTAGGGAATGGTTTGCGGGCCTTCAGGCAGCACACAGATACGGCTTACGGATCCGGTTTCCCGGAGCAGGTCCCTGACCAGTTCACCGATATCTCCTGATGGAACAAGCAGGGCCTTTTTTATGGTGTGGTCAGACAGCTTGTCCGAATACAGGTAAACCTTTGCCTTTTGCTGGATCAGGGCCTGGAAATATACCTGCCAGGTATCTTTTAGCACATTCTCCCTGTCTTTAATATAGGACATAAGCTGATCCACAGATCCGGCAGCAGTAAGGATCTTCTCGTAATCGCTTCCTTCCGGAATGCCATCCCAGCACTCGGCTGCTACAATGATGTGCCCTCCGGTTTTTACCACCTGGGCAGCGGCACTCATGCCTTTGACGGACTGGTAGACATTCAGGTCCAGGGGGTATCCCGAATTGCTGGTAATCACCACGTCATATGGCTCCTTAACAGCTACCATAGCCGAACTTTTTGCGAATGCACAGCCTTTCTTATGGCTTGACCTCAGATCGCCTGCAAATACCCCGGTGATCTGCTTTTCCCTGTTCAGGGTAACGTTCAGTAAAAAAAGAGGAGGGGCCATTTCAGCGGCTTCCATAACCTCTTCCCAGAGGGGATTCCCGTCAGTGATCCCCCAGCGGACACGGTCGTCTGAAAGGTTAGCTATGGAATGGTTGCGGCGGATGGTTTCCTCATATGCCATGCCCGGCATCAGCGACTTGCCCCCTCCCGAAAATCCCACAAAAAAATGGGGCTCTATAAAGCCAGTTAAAATGACCAGGTTATGATCCATTACCTCCCTGTTCAGCCAGATCTCATTTCCTTTGCGGGTTTTACCGGCCAGATTGAATAATTTCTTATCATTGGTCTGGTTCTGGACGATCTTGTACCTGCCAGCGATATTCTCACCCAGTATGCTGACCAGTTCCTCCCGTGTGGCTGGCCGGTGTGTCCCCGTGGCACAGAAAAAGGTAAGCTGCTTATCAGGAATGTGGTTGAGTTCCGCCAGCAGGGGAGGAAGGATAGTATGATAGGGGGTTGCCCTTGTAATATCACTGAAAATGATGGCAATTTTGTCATTCCTGCCGGCTAGTTCCCAAAGTGGCTTGCTGTTTTCGGGATCAGCCAGGGCAGCTGTAACTGCTTTTCCCTGGTCAGGGAGTCCGGGTACAAACCGGGGTTCAATGATATCCACGGCTGCATTATCCGGCAACTCAACATCGAGTCCTTTTTTTCCGTATGCCAGTCTGAGATTCATACTTAATCAATTTATCGCCAATCGTAAAAATATTGTTGTTTCCCTGCTGGGAATGACAGCCCTAAAATACTCCTGGTGCTACAAAAAATACCAGGATCAGGGCGATGATACCGACAATTCCTGCGACAATAGACATTGGGATCAGATTCCTCCTGATCAGCAGTCCCTCGACACCCACCAGTCCCACCGTCGCGCAGGCAGCAATAATGTTATGCACGCAGATCATGTTGCCCAGGGCTCCTCCTATATTCTGAAGACTCACAATGATAATCCGGGATATCCCCAGCTGTTCGGCTATGGAGTACTGGAAAAGGGAGAACAGCATGTTCGAGACGGTATTTGAACCGGCCATAAAGGCGCCCAGGGCTCCTACCAGCGAGTCCACTAAGGGCCAGGCCTTCTGGAACACATCTGCTACGAAGGAGGCCATGGCGATGGGCATGCCGGTAATAGCATCCGGATTATTGCCCGACTGCATCATGATCCTGACCAGCGGGACGGCAAAGATTAATGCGATAAACGGGCCCTTAATTCGTTTGACAGCATCGCTCCAGGCTATCCTCACCTGCTCCCTGTTCATCCTGTACAGGGGGATGCAGAGCAGGGCAACGAATAAAAATGGCATGATGCCGGGGATATATAGCGGATCGAAATTCCCGCTGACAGAAGTGCTCAGTATATTTGTATAATTAATGCTGACAGATTTGATCCACCCGCCAAACGGCAGAAAATGCACACGTGTGATAAGCAGCAGAAATCCAATAAGAATATAAGGGATCCACGCCCGGAAAATGGACATTTGATTGGTCTTAACTGACTGGTTCATGGAAATGGAACCGGTCCAGTTGCTCTTCCATCTGCTCTTATCGGGGAAATCCCAGGGTTCTTTCGGGGTAAGAAACCCGGCACGGGTAGCCGGGATGACGATAGCCAGGCCTATGAGCCCGCCAAGCAGGCTGGGGAATTCCGGACCGAAAAGCAGGGCTACCGTGACGTAGGGTACTGTAAAAGACAGTCCTGCAAATATCGCGTAAGGCCAGATTGCCAGTCCCTCCCTAATGCTTCGTTTTTCCCCGAAAAACCTGGTCATCATGGCTACCATGATAAGGGGGATCAGGGTGCCCGGGATGGCATGCTGGAGCGCCGTCCAGACACCCACCTGGTTGATGAATTCAGTGTAGCTCATGCCATTATCGGCCAGGGTCTGGAGTATCTCCGGTGTCTCCAGGGAAGATGCCACACCGATAAGGGTAGGCGTGCCCACTGCTCCAAAAGAAACCGATGTGCTGTTGGCGATCAGGGACACCATCACGGCAGCCAGGGCCGGGAATCCGAGCGATAGCAGCAGGGGAGCCGCGAGGGCTGCCGGTGTGCCGAACCCGGCTGAGGCTTCAATAAATGAACCGAATAGCCAGGCGATGATGATGGCTTGTACCCGCTTGTCGGGAGAGATGCTCGTAAATCCCCTGTTGATAGCCGCAATGGCGCCGCTCTCGCGAAGGGTGAAGAGTACCGTCAGCGCCCCGAATACGATCAGAAGTATCTTTAAGGCGATCACAATGCCGTTTATACTGGAAGCCAGTATCCAGTTTGCAGGTGTTTTCCATACAAGAACGGCCAGCAGGACAGTAACCACAAAAGCCAGGGGCATGGCCTTTGTTGCCGGCCAGCGGAACCCGACCATCAGTACAAAAATAACTACTATGGGCAGGCAAGCTAGCAGGGCCAGAAGACCTTCAGACATGATATTGAGATTTGGAGGTTAAAGTACTATAAAATCAATTTATTCATAAGCAACAGGCATAGCCATTTCTCCCGGCTACCGTAAGCCCCTCAATAGTATAAAAATAATTGCAAATTGAATAATATAATCAAAGTTAGGGAAAAGAAAAGAAAAACACCAGGTTTTCAAATTGAAACCACTGTTTATAATTTCAGAAAAACTCACAAACAAAATATTTCCGTATTTATACCTTAATTCCTAACTTGCAGTAAATTAAAATTTACGGTTATGACTTAATCAAAAGGACAAATTATAGATAGTATTGATGCATTTATCGAAATAAAAGGTAGTGATTACGAAGATTGGTATTTTGGAATTAATGATAATCCGGATAGAAGATTATTTGATGAACATAAAGTAGATTAAAAATATAGAAGGATATATGAACAACTTTATAAGATACGCTGCGCTTATCCTCGTTTTGTTTTTATGGTCTTGTCAAAAGGAAATTATTGAAGAACCAAACGAAGAACCTCTGTTTGATGTTGAAATTGGAAGCAGCGAAATACCCTATATCGTGATTGAAACCAATGGGATTGGTATCCTGAACGAGCCTAAAATTCCCGCTGAAATGAATATCTATATACATAATGTGGAGATCCAAAGTGTCAATATTGGAATCGAATACAGGGGATCTACCTCATTTAGAATATCAAATAAGAAATCTTTTGGCATTGAAACCTGGGATGTCGATGGAAACGATATAGATGTTGCATTCTTTGATTTTCCGATGGAGGAGGACTGGATTCTAATGGGGCACATCGTCAATCTTGATCAAGGATATATCTTCGATCGCACATTGATGTATCACTATTTAGGTTATCAGCTTTTCCGCAAAATGGGGAGATATGCCAGCAGATCAAAATTCGTTGAGCTGGAGATTAACGGAAATTATCAGGGTATATATGTATTCATGGAAAAACTGAAGCGTGACAAGAATAGAATAGATATTCAAACATTGAGCCCGGCAGATATCGATCCTGAGGCCATTACCGGGGGGTACATTTTAAAAATTGACAAGACTGCAGGGGGGGATCTAAATATCGATCAACCATTGGAATACTTCGAACATAATTGGGATGATGATGCACGGTACACGTCAGATATTAGTTTCAGATCACAATATGATATCAACGGTGATCTCCTCGATTTCGATCCGTATGATTCTCCATACCATCCCAATCAGTATTTGGAGACCTATTTTCTATATGAATACCCGAAGGCTGAAAATATCACAGATGCTCAAAAAGCTTATATCCAGGGTTATATTCATGATTTCGAGACAGCATTATCGACAGATGACTTCACCACAGAGATCAGAACCTACACCGATTATATTGACCTCAGCAGCTTCGTTGATTATTTTATTATAAATGAAGTGTGTCGAAATGTTGACGGTTATCGCCTAAGTACTTACCTGTATAAAGACAGGGGAGGTAAGTTGAAAATGGGTCCGATATGGGATTTGAACATTGGTTATGATTCCGGTGACAGGGTGCCTCTTGACGATTGGGTGATCAACTATAACCAATTCGTGAGTAAGGATGCCTGGATGATGCCTTTTTGGTGGCCAAAATTAATGGAAGACCCCATATTTAGAAGTGCATTAAAAACACGATGGACCGAGCTAAGATCAAGTGTGTTAAGTACAGAGGAGCTGCTTAGCATTGTTGACCAAACAGCCAGCTACTTACAAGAGAACGGGGCAGTGACCAGGAATTATGCCATATGGGATGCGGGTTTGGGTGTTGACTATGAGTCAAGTATAGAAAGTCTGAAATCATATCTGGAATCCCGGACACAATGGATGGATGGAGAGATCTCTTCATTTTAAATACTCTCCGGGGGAGTTATTTACTATTTTGTTTCCATAAATTTGTTAATTTTACATATTACTATGACAAATTTAGCAAAACTTTCTGCAGGACTTTTCTTCATGCTGACTTTTACAGTCGTGGAAGCAGCGTCTCCATCTTTGCTGAACCGAAAAATCCAGGATCCGCAATCCGTTATTACAATTAAAGGAAAAGTGATAGATGCTGAAACCAGGAACCCTTTGATCTTTGCTACTATTACAGTTCAGGGAACAAATGTTGCTACAGTAACTAACCTTGACGGTGAATTTATACTGAAAATTGCCTCTACTCTTTCGAACCCAAGTATTGAGGTGCTCTATATCGGGTATGAAAATAGGATTATACTTATAAGTGATCTCAGGGATGGAGGAAGGAAAAATACTATAGAACTGAAGCAGACAATAATTCCGATCAGGGAAGTTGTGATTAAGTCAATCACACCCGAGGAGATAATCACACAAGTTATTGTGAAAGTGCCTGATAACTACGCCGGGATTCCAAACCTGATGACCTCGTTCTATCGCGAAACAATCAAAAAGAACAAGAATTATGTTTCTATAGCCGAAGCTGTTATTGAGATATTTAAAGCACCTTACAACAATGTATTCAGGAATGATATGGCCAGGGTTTATAAGGGGCGTAAGAATGTTGAAGTGACAAAGTTCGATACCGTACTCTTCAGGTTACAGGGTGGACCAACTACAACGCTTCAACTTGATCTGATAAAAAATCCCTATTCAATTCTTACTTTGGAAGCGATGAGTTCATACGATTATAAACTGGTAAATATTGTTGTGATTGACGAAATGCCACATTATGTAATCGAGTTCCATCAAAAGCCTGATATAGATATGCCGCTTTTTTTTGGGCGTCTGTTTATTGAAATGGAGACATTTGCGCTTACTGAAGCAGCGTTCAGTATGAATATTGAGGACAAAATTAAAGCTTCACAGATATTTATCAGGAAAAAACCTGTTGGGATGAAGGTTATTCCCGTCATGACCAGCTACAGGGTTAAATTCAGGGAGCAGGAAGGAAAATGGTATTTCACCTATAGCCGTGCAGAGGTAAAAGTCAAGGTAAAATGGAAAAAGAAACTCTTCAATCCCAGCTATACAATAATGTCTGAGATTGCTATAACTGACCGTACCGAGGAAGAGGTTATCAAGTTCAATTCGCGTGAAAGACTCAAAATGGGTGATATTTTTACGCAACAGCTAAGCGCGTTTGCTGATCCCGATTTCTGGGGCGATTACAACGTGATTGAACCCGACCAGACCATTGAATCAGCAATACGCCGGCTTAACAGGAAACTAAAATTCAGCGACCGCAAGGGAAAATAACACCTGTATTATCATATTGAAACTTTTCACCCTGAGAAATAAGTAATTTATATAAAAACCAGGTGAGGTAATGAATATGTGAATCTTATTTCAGTAATAAATGTAAAAAAGGAGATAATAATATAAATAATTAAAAAAAGCCCGGAATTCCTTATCCGGGCTTCGTAGCGAGAGCGGGACTTGAACCCGCGACCTCATGATTATGAATCATACGCTCTAACCACCTGAGCTACCTCGCCATTTTCCATTTTATTTGCGGTTGCAAATATAGTATTTCGTTCCAAATAATTCAACTAATCATTCTAAAACAGCGTAATCCAACTTTTTAAAACAGACAGGGTTATTATCATGATGCTTTTTTATAAAACCGGTATTCTCTTTTAATCTCATTAATTAGTAGTTTTTGTTTTTTTTATTTATATTGCCGAAACGCCTTACTTGTTAAATAAACATCCAAAGAATATGAAAAAAAAAATCGATCTTGAATATATACTCAACTCCTCTCCCAATGTACTATACAGCCGTCTTAGCACTGCAAGCGGATTAGCCGAATGGTTTGCCGATAATGTTACTGTTAAAGGAAAAATATTTACCTTCATATGGGAAGGGACAGAACAAACAGCAGAGCTCGTAGGTTATAAAAACAATAAATATGCCCGCTTCCACTGGCTGGACGATGAAGATGAAAACAGTTATTTTGAATTCAGGATTAATATCGATGAGATCACCGGAGATGTAGCTCTGCTGATAACCGATTTTGTGGAAGAAGATGAAAAAGAAGATTCCATCGACCTCTGGGATACGCAAATTGCCCAACTCAAACATGTTATTGGATTGTAAAAACACCCTATATCCTTAATAAAAAATTATCCAAAGAAATTATTCGGGTTTTACCTGACTTTGAACTCTTTACAGGTTTTGGTTTGTATTGCAGTGAGGCAGTGAAGTGATGAGGTGATGCAGAGATGAAAAGTTGGGAAGTTTAGGTGTTTAGGATTAAGAAACTGTTGCCGGTTACTGGCTGCCTGGTCAATTCTTGGTTTTCAGGAAAAAAGTGATAAAAAAAACAAAATGATCAGTATGCTTATGTGTAAAATAATTTAATTTTACAGGCGTTTCAATAAATGTATAAACAGCGGAATCAATTGTGAAACGATTACACCGGTTGGTATTAATATCTTATTTCGGACCAATGGTCCTGACGTTTTTCATTGTCCTGTTTATCCTGATCATGCAGTTTCTCTGGAAATACATTGATGATCTGGTTGGAAAAGGTCTTGATATAGTTACTTTAGGTGAACTGCTTTTTTACTTCGCCGTAAGTTTCGTGCCAATGGCTTTGCCCTTAGCCATATTACTTGCTGCCCTTATGACATTCGGGGATATGGGGGAAAACTTCGAACTAATAGCATTAAAATCGTCTGGCGTTTCGTTACCGAGAATCATGTTGCCGCTAATAATACTAATAATTCTGATAAGTGTCGGCGCTTTCTTTTTTTCAAATAACATTCTGCCCCACTCAAACCTTAAATCCAGATCATTGTTGCATGACATCCAAAAACAACGGCCTGAATTAAATATTCAACCTGGCGTTTTCTATAATGGTATCGAGGGTTTCAGTATTAAGATAGCCGAAAAGGATCCGGTAACGAATCTCATGCGGAAAATATTTATTTACGATCATAGAGCCAAAAAAGGCAATATCTCAGTCACCTATGCCGATTCAGGATATATGAAGATCACACCCGATGAAGCTAACCTGATATTCAACCTTTATAACGGTCATTCATATTTTGAAATGCACCAGGATAAAAGAAACAAGAAACAATGGAGAGGTAAAACCTACCCTCACCGGCATGACAAGTTCAGTGAAAAAACTATTATTTTCGATCTTACCGGTTTCGGCCTTAACCGTTCAAACGAAAACCTGTTTAAAAGTCATTATTCGATGCTTAACCTGGTCGGCCTGGAACACTATCGTGATTCCTTCACAGTTATTCTTGACGAAAGGAAAGAATTATTTACAAGGACCATGCTGACCTCAAACCTCTTTAAATATAAAAACTTTGGAAAACTGAAACGGGAAAGAGAGAATATCAAAATTGATAGTACTAAAGAATTCAGGCCGATGGAAATTCTCGATGAACTTTTCAAAGTGAAACAGGAAAATATTATTACACAGGCTATAGCACATGCCAAAGGTGCTAAAAAGAATGTTACTGATGCACAGAGATCTATCGTATGGCGGACAAAAACAATTAAAAGGTATGAGATCGAATGGCAAAGAAAATTCACTCTCTCTTTTGCCTGTTTCATTTTCTTCTTCATTGGCGCCCCACTTGGAGCTATAATAAGAAAAGGAGGTTTAGGTACTCCTGTAGTGGTATCAGTACTCTTTTTTGTTGTTTATTATGTGATATCTCTTATGGGTGAAAAATTTGCCAGGGAAATGATAATTACACCATTTGAAGGCATGTGGGCTTCTTCTTTTATTTTGCTGCCTGTCGGTATTTTTCTTACTTATAAAGCTACAACAGATTCGGTAATTATGAATACCGAAACCTATACAGAAATACCAAAACGGATAATTCGATTAATCAGAAAAATCATAATCTTTAATTCTCCGGGATACAGGGTAAATGAAAATCCTTCAACTGACAAATAAGCTTCCTTTCCCACCAAAAGATGGTGGAGCTTTGGCTACACTGAATATGACCGAAGGGTTTCTTTATCATGGGCACGAGGTAACCATGCTTGCAATGAATACATCCAAGCATTTCTTTGATCCTGGTAAGATTGAATCAAAAATCAAGGAAAGTATTACCCTGATAACTATACCGGTAAATACTGCCGTTTCCCTATTTGCTGCCCTGAAAAACCTGTTGATCGCTTCTATCCCTTACAATATTGAAAGATTTAAATCGAGAGATTATGAACGGTCATTAGTGAAACTGCTCACTGAAAACAAGTATGATATTATCCAGCTTGAAGGGTTACCACTTGTTTCTTATATACCAGCTATTAGAAGATTCTCAGAATCTCAACTTATACTCAGGGCTCATAACGTGGAACACCAGTTATGGGAAAGCATTTTTTCCGGCAGGAAACCCGGGATCAAAAAGCTTTATTTCAAAATTCTGTCCGGCCGTTTGCAGCGATTTGAGTCGGAATGTCTTAATATGATTGATGCTCTGATTCCAATTACTGTAAAAGATAAAACTGTTTTTTTGAAAATGGGATGCAAAAAACCTCTGTTTGTTGCTCCTGCGGGCATAACTCCGGAGGAATCGCCGGATAAAACAATCGACAATATCATCTTTCCGTCCTTATTCTTTATAGGAGCTCTCGACTGGATCCCAAACCGGGATGGATTATTATGGTTTATCGAGAATGTATGGTCAGATATATTAACAGAACACCCGGGAATGAAGTTTTTTATTGCAGGTCGCAATGCTCCGGTATCTTTCATCAAAAAGCTCCGTAAACAGGGAATTGTTTTCGAAGGCGAAGTAGAAAATGCCGGTGATTTTACTAAAGATAAAGCCATAATGATAGTACCACTTTTTTCCGGCGGTGGTATAAGGGTAAAGATACTTCAGGGTATGTCACAGGGGAAAGTAATTATTTCCACTCCCATGGGCACAGAAGGTATTAAAGCTGAACATGGCAGGCATATTTTTCATGCAAGATCACCTGTGGAATTTAAGAAAAACATAGAATATATTATCGGAAACAAACCTCTGTTTGAAAAGATTGGGAAATCTGCAAGAAAGTTTGTTTATGAAAATTTTAATAATTTAGCTATTACCAAAGACCTATTATCATTTTATAACTCATTGCAGGCATGATCTGGATCATAATTTTCTGGACCTCAATTTTTCTGCTTTTGTATTCATACTTTTTCTACCCTGTTCTTATCAGGTTCCTTGCAGGTAACAAACAAACCAACCATATTGTCTACTCTGACAATAAAGATATGCCCGGTATTTCAGTGATCATGCCGGTTTATAATGAAGAAAAAGTACTGGAAAATAAGATCAATTCAATATATGCCACATCCTTTCCGGCAGAAAAAATGGAAGTGATTGTCGGCTCGGATGGTTCATCTGACAGAACAAAAGAGATTTTACAGGAGCTGAAAGAAAAATTAACCAATTTCTCATATTACCACTCAGACATCAGGAGAGGTAAGCCTAATGTATTAAACCAGCTTGTATTAAAAGCAAAAGGTGATATTCTTATAATAACTGACGCCAATGTTCTGTTAAATGAATCAACAATAACAGGTCTTGTCAAACATTTTAAAAATCCCGAAATCGGGTTGGTTGATTCAAGAATGATGAGCAAGGGAATTAAAAAGAATGGAATTTCAAGGCAGGAATCGGCTTATATTTCCATGGAAGTGAACCTGAAACATCATGAGGGCTTGGTCTGGGGCACCATGATGGGGCCATTTGGAGGGTGTTTTGCTATGCGAAAGAACCTGTTTACACCTGTCCCGAAGAATTTCCTGGTCGACGATTTTTTCCTCAATCTTAATGTACTAAAAAACCGGAAAAGATCCATAAATGAGATGGAAGCCACTGTATCAGAAGATGTTTCAAATATATTAAGCGAAGAATTCAGACGAAAAAGCAGGATTGCTGCCGGTAGCTTTCAAAATCTTTCATACTATTCAGGTTTGCTGTGGCCTCCCTTTACGAGTTTATCATTCAGCTTTTTCTCGCATAAAATACTTCGGTGGTTTGGGCCTCTCTTACTTATTCTGATAATTATCTCAAACGTTTTCATTTTCAGGAAAAATATGATTTATATGTATTCCATTTACCTGGAAGGAATTTTATTCGTCATTGCCATCATTGATCTGATTGTCAGCAGATTTAACAAGCATATTGTTTTCTTTCGCTTTGTAACACATTTTTTTTCAATGAATTTAGCATTATCTTTGGGGTTAATAAAATTCATAAAAGGCATAAAGTCAAATGTCTGGGAACCAACAAAAAGGAATCAATAATTCCGGAAAAATGAATAATATCGATGCCAGGATCGTTTTTATGGGTACACCTGAATTTGCTATACCAAGTTTAGATGCGTTATTAATCAATAATCTGAACATTGCAGGAGTAGTAACTTCACCTGATAAACCATCCGGCAGAGGCTTGAAACTTCAACAATCCGCTATAAAAAAATTCGCCGTAGAACATCGCCTCCCTCTCCTCCAGCCGGCTAATTTGGAAGACCGGGAATTTATTAATGAACTGAGGAAACTGAAACCTGATCTCCTGATTGTTGTTGCTTTCCGGAAACTGCCTGATGAAGTCTGGCAGCTTCCTCCAATGGGAACTTTTAATTTACATGCATCCCTTCTGCCCCAGTACCGGGGTGCAGCTCCAATTAACTGGGTGCTGATCAATGGAGAAAAAACTACTGGGGTCACAACCTTTTTTATTGATGAAAAAATCGATACAGGAAAAATCATTTACCAGGATGAGATTTCAATATTACCAAAGGAGAATTTCGGAACCCTGCATGATAAGTTAATGAAAGAAGGAGCAAAACTGGTGGTTAAAACCACAAAAAGTATCCTTGAAAACAGATATCCTCAAACAGATCAGTCGGCATTAATCAACATACCCAAAGAACTAAAAAAGGCTCCGAAACTGAGAAGGGAAAACTGCGAGATCAATTGGGCAAGATCAGTAGTTGATGTGTACAATTTTATCAGAGGACTATCCCCTTATCCCGGTGCATGGACAATATTTACTGATCAGGAAGGCAAGTCAGATGTTTTGAAAATATTTGAAGCCGATGCCCTTGTGGAAAAACATGAATATAATCAGGGAACCATACTTACGGATGACCAATCTTATATGAAAGTAGCTGTTAGCAATGGGTTTATAAAACTCCTGAGCGTTCAGCTTCCGGGGAAAAAACAGATGTGTATTGTTCCATTCCTACAGGGTTTTGATACAAACGGTTTGAAGTTTAAGGTTTAGAAGATGTTACGGGTTACGGGCTTGCCACGTGAAATGCGACAGAGGAGCATATTTCACTGTGGTTACGTGTTACGGGCAGTCAATGCCTTCTTGCTAATCGAATTCTATTTTAAACGTTTTTTCTTTCCCGATCTTTTTTTCTTCAGATCGGGTTCTTCGCAACCATAACCTGTATCCTGGTTCCGGTTCTTTATCTGGTTCCATCCGGTTAAGCTTATATAATTTATCAAGATTAATCCCATATTTCTGAGAGATACTGTGCATGGTCTCTCCTTTCCCGATAATATGAAAATCATTATCCACCGCTGCTTTGTTTCGCTTAGGTTGCAGATACAGGATCATACCGGTCTGTAACTGAAAATCATTCGGAAGGTCATTATACTTAAACAGCTCCCAGTGCATCATGCTAAAATCCTTTTCCAGACTACTATAGGTATCACCTTCCGAAACAATTATGTAATTTATCCTGTTTCGCTGAGAAATCCTGCTTTCCAGACCATTAGATTTTTCAGTCTCATTGTTCAATTTTCCTTCTTTATTGTTAAGAGCAGTTTCAACATTAGATTCATTTTCTTTCACCCTCCTATCGTTCTGCATCTTTCTTTTTACTCTTTTCAAATTGTCATATTGGTACAATCTGTTTTCTTCAATAATTTTTATCAGCATGTTATCATACTTAGGATCGGTTGCATAACCTGCTTTTTTCAAGCCCCTTGCCCAACCTTTATAGTTTGCCGGATCCAGGTCAAACAATGAGGCGTAGCGCCGTGTATTTCTTAAAAAATCAGAGTGATCTCTGAAAGATTGAGCTGCACTGGAATATTTTCTGAAACATTCTTTTCTTTTATCATCATCATGATAAATTTTTTTTCCTTTCCAGTTGTTATGGCATTTAATTCCAAAATGATTGTTCGCTTTACGTGCCAGTCTGCCGTTCCCATTATCTGATTCAAGTATTCCCTGGGCAAGAGTAATACTGGCCGGAACTCCCGACCTTTTCATTTCGCTAACAGCCAGATTTCTATATTTCTCAATATATTGTCTTCTCACCGCAGGTATAGCTGTGTCTGAAGTTTCCGGTATCCTGATAGTTTTACATGAAAACAGGATGAAAATGAGGATAAATGGAATGTATTTTTTCCTTATTATAAGTTGTACAAGAAGCAAATGCATAATCTTAAAAGGATTGTTCTTTGAATATAAACACAACTTTAAAAACTAAATTGTAAATTTGAATCAAAATATGGTATAATGAAAATAAAAGAGATAAAAACCGTAATTAAAGAATATGATAACGAATCTGAACTTTCTGCTGAAGACAAGAAACTGATAACTACTGCAAGAGAAGTCTCAAAGAAAGCCTATGCACCCTATTCCGGTTTTAAGGTCGGTGCAGCTCTTCTTCTTGAAAACGGTGAAATAATCGAAGGAAACAATCAGGAAAACTCTTCTTCTCCGGTTGGACTGTGTGCTGAAAGGGTAGCAATATTCTATGCCGGAGCGATGTATCCTGACATACCGGCAAAAGCCCTTGCCATTACAGCTTCAATGGAGCACGATTTTATTGATGAACCGGTCACACCCTGTGGCTCATGCCGGCAAACACTCTACGAACACGAATCAAGGTTCAATTCTCCTATACGTCTGATACTGGCTGGAAAGAAAAAAATCAGAATAATAGAAAAGACCGGTGATCTTTTACCGCTGGCATTTGATAAAACATATCTTGAAGGATAACGCGTGCTTGCAGTGTTACGAGTTTCGTGTTATTACTTCACTTCCTGAACAAATACATTCCATAAATTCTCTTCCGGTGGTTTGGCAGTAATTTTTACGGGCTCTTTCTTAACAGGGTGTAGAAAACTTAATGTTCTTGCATGCAGACTTATCCCGCCACTTTTATTTGACCTCGGGAAACCATATTTCAGGTCACCTAGTATCGGACTACCAATCTTTGTAAGCTGGCTTCGTATCTGATGATGTCGTCCGGTATGTAACTCTATTTCCAGCAAACTGTAGTTCTCTGACTGTGCTATAAGCTTATAATCCAGCCATCCCTCTTTTGCTCCCAGTACCGGTTCTTCATAAGAATATGACTTGTTTTTGCGGCGGTCTCTTACAATAAAATGCCTCAGTTCACCTGCTAAAATTTCAGGTGGTTCCTTCACAATTGCCCAATAGACCTTCGATACCGCATTCTCTTTAAACATACGATTCATCCTGCTTAAGGCTTTACTTGTCTTTGCATAAATAACCACTCCGGTAACCGGTCTGTCAAGCCGGTGAATCACTCCAAGGAAAACATTCCCGGGTTTGTTATATTTTTTCTTAAGAAATTCTTTTAGCTGAACATCAAGCGAAACATCACCGGTTCGGTCACCCTGAACAAGTTCCGACACCTGTTTATTCACAGCAATTAAGTGGTTGTCCTCAAAAATAACTTCCATATCAGTTAATTAAACAGGGTGAAAAAAATTTCTGATATCAGGAACATTCAATATTGTTCTTTCTTATTTGGGAAGTCGATAGTCCGAACATCATTAATATATGATTGTACTGCGTCCTTTATTTCCTGAAATAAATTATGATACCGTCTGAGGAATCGTGGAGAAAAATCCTGGGTGATACCAAGCATATCATGTATTACAAGTACCTGTCCATCCACTTCACTACCAGCCCCAATACCTATTATCGGGATCTTTACCTCTTTAGCAACCTTTGCAGCAAGGCTGGCCGGTATTTTTTCAAGTACTATTGCAAAACAGCCTGCTTTCTCAAGAAGATGAGCATCCTCAACCAGTTTGCCTGCTTCATCCTTTTCAGTAGCCCGTACTACATAGGTACCGAATTTGTATATCGACTGGGGTGTCAATCCCAGATGGCCCATAACAGGAATCCCGGTTGACAAAATTCTCTTAACAGAACCAATCACTACCCTACCTCCTTCCAGTTTCACTGCATGTGCCCCCGTTTCTTTCATTATGCGAATGGCTGAAACGATAGCTTCCTTCGAGTCACCCTGATAAGTGCCGAAAGGAAGGTCGACAACTACTAATGCTCTTTTAACGGCTCTTACAACAGAAGATGCATGATAGATCATTGCATCCAGGGTAATTGGCAGGGTTGATTCAAAGCCTGCCATAACATTCGATGCTGAATCCCCTACCAGGATAACATCAATTTTCGCTTCATCTAAAATCCTGGCCATAGAATAATCGTATGCAGTTAACATAGCAATCTTCTCTCCCCGCAATTTCATTTCGCTTAGAACATGCGTTGTTACTTTTCTTACTTGCTTGGAAAGTGACATAATTCAAAATTTTATAGTTACCGTGACAAATTTACAAATTTGTTTATTTCTGACTAAAAAAATTGGAAAAATTACAGATTGGGAATTTTTTTTTAACGTATCGGAATTTAACTTTGTTGACCGCGTTCGCAAAAACTTTAACGCAGCGCCGTCGGCAAGCCTTTGACGACAGATGGGTTGCGAAGCTATGTTCTTTAATATCAAAAAATCTGACATCAGAAATCCGAAATTCCTCCATCCATTGCTTCTGCCTTTTTGTCATCAAAATGCTGAATATCTTTTCATGGTTAAACCCAGATGACAAGATTTACGAAAATATGTCAGAAATTTATTATGGCACAATGATTGAACAACATGTATCAATAATTTGATTATAAAATATTCTCAAACATAAATAAATAGAAATTATGGGGAAAATAATTGGAATTGATCTTGGAACCACAAACTCGTGTGTTGCTGTTATGGAAGGAAACGAACCTGTTGTTATTCCTAACAGTGAGGGGAAAAGAACTACTCCTTCAGTGATCGCTTTTGTTGAAAATGGTGAAAGAAAAGTTGGAGATCCTGCAAAACGCCAAGCTATTACAAATCCGGAAAAAACTATTTCTTCAATTAAGCGGTTTATGGGTGAAAAATATGACAATCTCCAGAAAGAGATTAAAAGGATGCCTTACCATGTAGTTAAAGGTGATAACAACACTCCGAGAGTCATAATAGACGACCGCAAATACTCGCCTCAGGAGTTATCTGCAATAGTTTTACAAAAAATGAAAAAGACTGCTGAAGATTATATCGGGGAAGAAATTACTGATGCTGTTATCACTGTTCCTGCATATTTTAGTGATTCTCAAAGACAGGCAACAAAAGAAGCCGGTGAGATTGCCGGTTTCAATGTTAAAAGGATCATCAATGAACCTACTGCTGCTTCGCTTGCATATGGTCTTGACAAAAAGATGAACGATGTAAAAGTTGCTGTTTTTGACCTCGGTGGCGGAACTTTTGATATCTCTATTCTCGAATTGGGCGACGGAGTATTTGAAGTTAAGTCGACCAATGGTGATACCCACCTTGGGGGTGATGACTTTGACGATATTATCATTAATTGGCTAGCGGACGGATTTAAAAAAGACGAAGGTGTTGATCTTATGAAAGATCCAATGGCAGTTCAAAGGCTCAAAGAAGCCGCTGAAAAAGCCAAAATAGAACTTTCAAGTGCAACAAATACAGAGATCAACCTGCCCTATATCATGCCGGTTGATGGCGTACCCAAACACCTGGTTAAAAAACTCTCAAGATCGCAATTCGAGAAGTTGACAGATAGCCTGATTAACCAGGTTAAAGCGCCATGTGAAAAAGCTCTGAAAGATGCAGGTTTAAAGGCATCAGATATCGACGAGGTACTACTGGTAGGTGGTTCAACCCGTATACCGGCTATACAAGAAGTAGTTAAGAAACTTTTCGGAAAAAATCCGAGCAAAGGTGTCAACCCCGATGAGGTTGTTGCTGTTGGGGCAGCTATCCAGGGAGGAGTACTTACCGGTGAGGTAAAAGATGTACTGCTTCTTGATGTTACTCCACTCTCACTAGGCATTGAAACTATGGGAAGTGTAATGACGCGTCTTATCGAAGCCAATACAACTATACCTGCAAAAAAAATTGAGACATTCACTACAGCAGCTAATAATCAGCCATCTGTGGAGATTCATATTCTGCAAGGTGAAAGACCAATTGCTTCCGGGAACAAAACCATAGGAAGATTTCACCTTGATGGAATACCACCTGCACCACGCGGATTGCCGCAGATCGAAGTAACTTTTGACATTGATGCAAACGGCATTCTTAATGTGTCTGCCAAAGATAAAGGAACAGGGAAAGAGCAAAAGATCCGTATTGAAGCCTCTTCAGGATTAACAGACGAGGAGATCAATAGAATGAAAGAGGAAGCAAAAGCTAATGCCGAGGCAGATAAGAAAGTTAAAGATAAAGCTGATAAAATCAACGCTGCAGATAGTCTGATCTTTCAAACTGAGAAACAACTGAAAGAGTTTGGAGACAAGCTTCCGGCTGATAAAAAAGGACCTATTGAAGATTCTCTCAAAGATCTTAAAGAAGCGCATAAAAACCAGGATCTGGATGCTATCGATAAAGCAATGGGAGAATTAAATACAAAATGGCAGGCTGCTTCAGAAGAAATTTATAAAGCAAGCCAGACACAAGCTTCAGAAACAGATCAGGGCGCTGCACAAGATCCGGGATCTTCAAAAAAAGAGGACAGTTCCAAAGGAGATGACGAAGTGACAGATGTTGACTTTGAGGAAGTTAAGTAAATAGTCCTATCACAATAATATGAAAAAGCCCCAAATAACGGGGCTTTTTTTTTACCTTTACATCTCAATATCAGGTTTCTTTGGCTCTTAAATGAACTTACTATGAAAACCGTACTTTCAAAATTCTATAAATATTTCTTTCACAGCAGTAAAACACAGCTTCATATAATCATATTCCTTATTATTATTAACCCTGCCACTTTCGCCCAGGAATATCAGAACAATGACACTTTGCTTAACCGGCTTGATACCAATGGATTAAAACAAGGTCGTTGGAAAAAATATTAT
Organism: Bacteroidota bacterium; assembly: GCA_022561875.1. Taxonomy (GTDB): domain Bacteria; phylum Bacteroidota; class Bacteroidia; order Bacteroidales; family VadinHA17; genus JADFUQ01. The sequence goes on from JADFQJ010000016.1 coordinate 35,417, forward strand.
AACACTGGAGATATGGAATATGAGGGGAATTTTAAAAATGATAAACCGGTTGGGGAGTTTAAAAGATTTTTTTCAGGGAACCGGATTAAGGCTATTATGGATCACAAAGAAGATGGGAAAACCGTATATGCCACGCTTTTCTACCAAAATGGAAAGAAAGCTGCAGAAGGAATATTTATTGATAAGAAAAAGGAGGGTCCATGGAAATATTTTTCTTTCTATGGAGGTTATCTGTCATACCTTGAAAATTATATGTTTGGGAAAAAAGACGGAGTTTCTTATAAATACTATGAGAATGGAAAAATAACTGAAGAAACCCATTGGAAAAACGGTATAAAACAGGGAGAATGGAAACGTTTCTATCCAAATGAAAATCTGGTTGTAAAGTCAACATACGTTAATGATAAATTACACGGTGATTATGTAGCTTTTTACGCGGATGGAAGTTTAAAAATTAACGGGGTTTACCAGAAAGACCTCCGCCATGGAAAATGGTTATATTATACTGAGAAAGGGAAAGTGAAATTGGTGATTAAATATCATTTTGGAGAAATAATGAACAAAGATGAATTCTATGAATACGAACGAAAAATATTCGAGAGTTTTGAACGAGAAAAAGGGAAATTCAGAGAACCTGATCTTCGCGATATAAGAATGAATCGCTAATTATGCGTTATTTACAATTATACACGACAAAACAGGTGATCGGGGAGGAAAATGCAAGGATATTTTTGTGGCGCCTGCTTACCGGACTAATTGTATTATTTTTAGCTATTCCGGTAGTCTCTGCCCAGGATTTTGCAAAATACCGGTTTGATTTAGCCGATAAGAATAATAACCCTTATTCGATTGAAAAACCGGAAGAATTCCTTTCACAAAGAGCTATCCAGAGAAGAATAAGGCAAAATATAGCTGTAATTGAGTCCGATCTGCCTGTTAATCCACACTACATTGACAGCTTAAGATCACTGGGACTCAGGATCATCAACAGATCAAAATGGTTTAATTCAGTAATTATCGAGACAGGGGACAGCATTTTACTCGACAGCATTTGTAAGATTACATTTATCGATTCGGTTACACTTGTAAAACCCTCTGCGCAAAAGAAATCACTCAGGAATAAATTTATCCCTGAATCATGTGCTGATCTGGTAATGCAAACAACACAAAATGATCAGTTAACAATGCTCAACGGTCATATTTTACATGAATATGGATTTCGTGGTGAGGGTATGCAAATTGCTGTGATTGATGCCGGATTTACCGGTGCAGATATACTACCGGCATTTGACAGTATGTGGATAAATGGTCAGATACTCGGACAACGTGATTTTGTTGATGGCGATAACCGGGTGCTTGATGCACACTCTCATGGCATGACAATTCTGTCAATCCTTGGTGGTAACCTGCCCGGTGAGTTAACAGGATCTGCACCTAAAGCCGGCTACTGGCTGTTAAGGTCGGAAGATACCGGATCTGAGTACCGGATTGAAGAAGAAAACTGGATTTCTGCCGCCGAGTTTGCAGATAGTGCTGGAGTTGATGTGATCAACACTTCGCTGGGGTACTCAACCTTCGATGATACATTGCAAAATTACACCTATAAAGATATGGACGGAAGAACAACCCGTATCTCAAAGGGAGTTGTTATGGCTGCATCAAAAGGCATCCTCGTTGTGGTAAGTGCAGGTAATGAAGGGAATAAATTATGGAAGTATATTACCGCTCCTGCTGATGCTGATAGCATACTTGCAATTGGTGCAGTTGATTCCATGGGTCAGCATGCTCCATTTAGCTCAGTCGGCCCGTCATATGATCGTCGTGTAAAACCCGATATTGCTGCACTGGGAGTTGGAACCGTTGCCCAGGGTCTCGGTACAGGCTTGATTGGATGTAACGGAACATCCTGCTCAGCTCCTGTTATTTCAGGTCTCGCTGCCTGCCTCTGGCAAGCCAACCGGCAATTGACCAATCTGGAAATAATTGAAATGATCAAACAAAGTGGCAGCCAGTATCAAACCCCGGACACACTTACCGGTTACGGGTTACCAAATTTTGCTAATGCTCTTTCACAAATCGGCGCCAACCTGCCCTACTCAAGTATCCTTATTAAAGGAATTTATCCCAATCCGTTCATCAACAAGATCACTCTCCTGTTTGTTCAACTGGCAACAGATGACATCATTATTGAACTTTATAATATCCAGGGAAAAATGATAATACAAAAAAGATACTCAGACCTGCCGGGCGGCGAATTTGAACTTACAGTCGAAAACCTAAATAATTTGTCACAAGGTATATATATCATAAAAATTCTGTCCGGAGAATTTTGTTTTGTTAAAAAGCTGGTTAAATAGTAAATGGAAGAAAAAACAACTCTCTACGAATTAAATAATAGAATCAGGAACTCAATAGAACATAGTTTCCCTGACTCGTACTGGGTAATTGCTGAAATAAGCGAGTTAAAAACCAATCATTCAGGACATTGCTATCTTGAATTAATAGAGAAAGACCCTAACCAGGATAAGATTATTGCCCGGGCAAGAGCAACTATCTGGTCATACACTTTCAGAATGCTTAAACCATTTTTTGAAACAGCATCCGGAATTACTCTTGACAAAGGGATTAAGATACTTGTTAAAGTAAGAGTTACTTTTCATGAACAGTATGGCTTAAGCATAAATATTCTGGATATTGACCCGGGCTATACTTTAGGAGATATGGCAAGGAAAAGACAGGAAACCATGGATAAGCTGGAGAAAGACGGTGTACTCGAAATGAATAAACAAATTCCTTTTCCCACTGCCCCTCAAAGAATAGCCCTGATCTCCTCCGAAACCGCTGCAGGTTATGAGGATTTTCTAAACCAGCTTCTGTCCAATACTTATGGTTTCACGTACTATGTTAAGCTTTTCCCGGCAAAGATGCAGGGTGATGAAGCAATACCATCGCTTATTATGGCTTTAGACAAAATATACCCGCATGAGGACTTCTTCGATATAGTGACAATTATCCGGGGTGGGGGATCAAAGGCAGACCTAAGCTGTTTCGACAGTTACGACCTTGCTTACCATATTACACAGTTTCCCCTGCCTGTTGTCACAGGCATCGGTCATGAACAAGACACTTCCGTTGCCGATCTGGTAGCCCATACAAAACTTAAAACCCCTACTGCGGTTGCCGAATTCCTTATAATGCAAACATTTTCACTTGATCAGTATCTCGCAGAACTCCGGTCAACAGCAATTGTCCTGGTTAATGAATGTCTCCAAAACAAGCAGGAACATATTGATAATCTGGGTCGTAAATTCACTCCTGTCATTAATAATATTTTGTTAAAAAATGACAGGATCCTCGATCAGTTAGCTTACAGCTTTGAAAAAAGAACCAATAGATTTCTCCAGGAGAAAAAAGATTTTCTTAAATATTCCCAATCTGCCTTACAATCATTTTCAGGAAAGTATCTTCTGGAAAAAAGACATTATTTACAAATCGCATTAAAGACCATCAAATACATGGATCCGAAAAAGGTGTTGGAACGGGGATATTCCCTTACTTATCACAATGGCAGAATAATAAGGAATGCTTCCGGTTTAGCAAGGGGAGACCTTATTACTACAAAGTTTGAAAGAGATGAGGTAAACAGCAAAGTTGAAAAAGTAATACGTGAAAGGGGGAAATAAAAACTATATAAGATAATTTTCGTATATATACACTTAATAACCCTGGCAGTTTTAACAGAAAAATGACAGCATCACATAAAAACAGAACAGTAACTCTCCTTACACTGATTATCATGCAGGTGAGTGTTCTCTCCCAACAGGTAAACAATCAGGGACAAATCATAGACAGTCTGGAGAAAGAACTATCCTTATCAACTGATACTGATGAGGTTGGAATCATGCTTCAGCTTTGTGATGCTCATTTTGAAAGTTCTTTAGAAAGAAGCATCGATTATGCACGCAGTGCCCTCTTTAATAGCAGACAAATTGGTTACGCAGAAGGTGAAGCGGATGCATTGAACAGAATGGGAAATATTTATTTGAGTACATCAAACATTACTAAGGCAATGGAGCATTATTTCGAGTCGCTCGAAATCAGGGAAAATATTTCGGACAGTATTGGTATAGCAGTTTGTTTTAACGATTTGGGGATAATTGCTTCCGAGTTTAAGGATAATAAAATGGCGATTGAGTACACACAAAAAGCAATTAAAATCAATACAAAACTAAATTACACATACGGCATTATCGATAATTACATTAATATGGGTGTCTATTATGACGACCTGGGAGAATCCTCAAAAGCTTTGAATTACTACTTCATGACTCTAAATATATTGGAAGAAATAAATGATAAAAGTAGTCTTGCAACTACACTTAACAACATAGGGGAGATTTACAATAACAAAAGTAAATTCGATGAAGCCTTATCATTCTATTATCGTTCATTAAAGTTACAAGAAGAAATAAATGAAACATCAGGTATCGCAATTTCAAAACTCAACCTGGGTGACGTATATTTGAAAAAAGGAGATCTTGAAAATGCCCGCAAATTTCTTTATGAATGTCTTGAAATCAGCAAGAAGATCGGCTACCGTGACGTTAAATCAGATTGCTATGAACTCCTTGCTAAATATTATGAAAAACAGGAGAATTTCAGTGAAGCCTTTAATTTTAACCGGCTTTTTTCAGAAACAGAGGATAGTATCTTTTCCGAACAAAGCAGCAGACGATTTGCTGAGATGCAGGTAAGTTTTGAATCGGAATTGAAAGACAGGGAGATTGAACTTCTGAAGAAAAATGAATTACTCAGGAATCTACAGTTAAAAAAACAAGAAAACAGGATCATTTACCTGGCTATATCCTTATTACTCATTTCATTTCTTGTTTTGTTGGTGTTAAGGAATTATTTCCTCAGGAAGAAAAATATGCAATCTATTAAGAAAAAAAATATTGAACTCTTCTATTCAAGCAAGAAGCTGAAAGAATCAGAGATCAGATTAAAAGATACTAATGAAAGTATGGACAGGTTCTTTTCAATCATCGCGCATGATCTTATTAATCCCTTCCATGCTCTTCTTACTCTTGCTGAACTGCTTAACAGCCAAAATGAAGATCTGACTAAAGAAGATGTGCTTAAATACAGCCAACTTATAAATACATCTGCAAGAAATCTTTATAACTTACTAAATAATCTCCTGCAATGGACCAGGGCCCAAACCGGGAAACTTGACACCAGACCTGAAATTATGGATGCAAACAGTGCTGTAGATTCTGTCATCTCATTACTCAACGTAACGGCAAAGGAAAAGTACGTTGAATTATTCTCTGTTATTGATGCAAATCAAAAAATCTATTGTGATAAAAATTTGCTTCTGACAATTTTGAGGAACCTGATCAATAATGCCATCAAGTATTCAAACAAAGGAGGAAAAATTGAAGTCTCAACCGCTGATAAAAATGAAATTATTGAGTTTTCTGTAAAGGATAACGGAATTGGAATACCAACGGAAAACCTGGAGAAATTATTTAATATTAAGTATTCCTTTTCTACCAAAGGCACCAGCAATGAGGAGGGAACCGGACTTGGGCTTATACTATGTAAAGAATTTATTGAGATAATGGGAGGTAAAATATGGGCTGAAAGTGCGGCAGACACAGGAACAACTTTCAAATTTACTATCCCAAAAAAAATGAATTAGTCGTATGCTGAAAATAATTAAACACAGATACATTCTTATTACGGTAATTCTCCTGCTGATCAGGGTATATCCCTCTTTTGCTCAATCTCGCATGATTGATAGTTTGAACATGAGCCTGGCTACAGCCAATGATACGAACAAAATTTATATTCTTATAAAACTTTCTTCCCTTATCCGGGATGTTTCTTATCAACGAAGCATTGATTATGTTACCGAAGCAAAAAAAACCGCTGTTATGCTCGGGTATCAAAAAGGAATTGCAGATGCTGTAAACAGATTAGGAAATATTTTTTATAGTGAAGAACAATATAAGGAAGCCAGGGATTACTATTTTGAAGCAATGAAACTCAGGGAAATCAATAATGACCTTGACGGACTAGCTTCTTCATATCATAATCTGGGTTTAGCAAACTACTATCTTTCTGATTACAAGGAAAGTTTGAAATACTTTAATAAATCCTCTTCTATCAGGGAGAAAATCGGTGATAGTAATAAAATTGCAGTTGGTTATCACAACCTTGCAGATATTCATTACCGCCTTGCCCATTTTGATGAAGCAATTGACTTTAATAAAAAAGCATTAGCGCTTTATAGAAAATCGGGCAATATTAATGATGAGCTGCAAATACTATGGCAATTAGGTGAAGCTTATTTTGCAATGGATAAAACTTCACTTGCACTGAAATCATTACAGCAAGGAATAGATATGGGGATTCATTCCGGGAGCAGAGAAAATGAACTCTCACTGCTTGAACTTACTGTCGGAAAAATATATTCTGAAATAGATGCTAACAGTAAAGCAATGGATCATTTTCAGAGTGCCCTGAACTATTCTGAAAAGACAAACAATCATAAACGTATTAAAAACATTTATCTTCTGCTGGCACAATGCTCTGCCAGAGAAGGGGAATATCAGAAAGCATACCTGTACCATAAGAATTATACTCATTTGAAGGATTCTATCTACTACGATATGAACAGTAAAAGAATTGAGAACCTCAGGAACCGGTATGATACACGTCTTAAGGGAAATGAACTTGAAACCTTGCGTAAGAATACAGAAATTGAATTGCTGAAAGTTCTAAAACAAACAACATTCAGAAATTACATAATCGGTTTTATATTAATTATGTTAATCGGAATATCTTTTGGATATTATAACCTCAAAATAAAGAAGAAAAACCAGCTTGCAATAAGTAATACCAACAGGTATTTAGAAAATGCATATTCCAAACTGGCGAAATCTGAAATGGAGCACCGGCAAATCAATGCATCAAAGAATAAATTCCTCTCAGTTATTGCTCATGATCTGATTACCCCATTTAATTCCTTACTTGGGTTTACTGAGCTTTTGACCGAAGAAGCTGCCACAAATGACAGAGAGGTGATAAGAAACTATAGTGGTATAATATATCAATCCTCCAAAGAGCTTTATTATTTACTCGAAAACATGTTACAATGGTCAAGAGCTCTCAGAAATAAGATTTATTATCAACCTGAAACTTTTAACATTGCAAAAACCATTGACAATGTTAAAAATATAATCAGTATACAAGCAGACAAGAAAAATATTAACATCACTACTGATACAAAAGGCTCTTTGTATCCATTTGCAGATGAAAACCTGGTTGACACCATACTCAGAAATTTACTTAATAATGCCATAATGAATACTCCTGCAAGTGGGACAATTGAAATTCACGCAAAACGTGAAGATGAAAATATCTTCGTAAGTGTCACAGATGAGGGGAAAGGACTGTCCGAAGAAAAGCTGACTGAATTATTAGAACCTGACCAGTTAACTGATGAAGAAAATAATGTTACTAAAACAGGAACGGGATTGAGTTTTATAGTTGTCAGGAAGTTTGTTGAAAAAAACAATGGCAAGATATTTGCAAAAAGCAAACAGGGAAAAGGAAATATATTTACTTTCACATTACCGGTAGAAAAAAGATAAAGTCAGACCGTGTAAATAGCCACCATTAAAGGAGTGGTTTATTATGGTAAAATTAAACAATCTTTAAACTCTATGACCGAAAAAGTAAAATTCTCGTACAAAAATGCTATCACCGAGATTGAAGGGGTCCTTGAAAAAATGGAAAACGAAGACCTTGATGTGGATGTATTATCACACCAGATAAAAAGGGTGTCACATCTTATTAAACTTTGCCGGGAAAAGCTTCGTAAAACCGAACAGGAAGTGGAAAAGATACTTGATGAAATGGAAAAGGATAAGGAATAAGAGGAGCGAAGAGCAGTGAGCAAAGAGCATGGGACGTGGGAGTCAGGAAGTAAGTAGCTCCAGCTCTTTTTCTTCCAATCCCTTGAAAAGTTCAACCCCCCTTATAAATACAATTACTTTTTCCTTTTTCACTATTATTACATTTTTTAGTTAATCTGCGAAGCTATGTTCTTTTTATTACTTTCTTCAGAACAAGCAAGTTCATTGGATTCCCGTTAAATCCCCAAATATTTTTTTGCACAAAACGCACAACCTGATCATAGAATAACGGTACTACAACTGCGTCATCCATGATAATCTGATCCATTTCCCGGTAGAGCTTAAATCTTTTGTTATCATCTACAACCCCCATTGCTGCCTCATACAAACGATCATATTCACTGTTTTGATAATGTGTATAATTTGGACCACCCGGACTGAAATTCGGACTATAAAAAAGTGCCAGGTAGTTTTCTGCATCAGGATAATCTGCAATCCATGAACCTCGAAAAAATGGAAGTCTTGAATTTGCAACATCATTTCTGAACGATGCGCCGGTACTTACTTCTACCTGTAGTTTTATGCCAATTTTTGAAACTTCATGTTGAATATATTCACATAAATCCCGGTAGTCACTAGTGGTTGTAAGTACAATCTCCGGGAGTCCCTCGCCCCCGGGAAAGCCTGCGTCTATAAGCAATCTTCTCGCCTTATCAGGATTAAAATCATATCCTTCAACAGCGCTGAAGGAAAATGAAGGCAATCCTTTTGGAGTAAAACCGGCCGTAGCAGGTGTTCCCAGATTATTTCTAAGGTATTTCATCATTTTTTCCCGGTCAAATCCATAATTTATTGCCTTACGCACCTGGATTGACTTTACCAGGGCTCCATCACCCTGATAAGCGGAAGTGTCCATTAAGAAACCAAGGTACTCAGTATTCAGATATGGCTGTGTAAGCAATTTTATCTGATCTGAATATTTCGGATTCAGATTACCGGCACGGGTTAGTAACTCATCCTTATAGGAGGGATGAACACCTGAAATAAAATCAATATTTCCTTTGATAAATTCAAGAAACTCAGATTGTTTATCATTAATAAAAGTTATTGAAACAGCATCAAGGTAGGGTAACCTCCGACCAACAGAGTCCCGTTCAAAGTAATGAGGATTGTTCAGGAATACCAGTTTCTCGCTTTCCTGCCAGTTCTTAAAAAAGAACGGACCGGTACCAACCGGGTTATTTCTGAAATCATCACCATAATATTCAACAATCTCCTTTGGCACCACTGAGCAGTATTGCATGGTTAATAACCCTAAAAAAGCCGGGAAACTTTTTGCCAGATAGATTTGAAAAGTAGAATCATTGAGGGCTTTGAAACCGGCAAAATCATTCTCCCTGTCCTTTCTCAAATTATTAAAGATCCATGCACCCGGAGAGGCAACTGACGGATCTGTTATTCGATTGAAGCTATATACAAAATCTCCGGCAACCACCCTCCTGCCCTTCCCGTTGCTGAACAATTTATGATCATGAAAAAGTACATCATCCCTAAGGAAAAAAGTATAAATCTTCCCGTTATCACTTATCTCCCAGTTATGTGCAATACAGGGCATGATGTTTAAATCATCATCCATTTGCACTAATCCGTTAAATAGTTGATTAACCGGCCAGATTATGGTTTGATTCCTGGCAAAAGCCGGATCCAGGGAAGATATCCCCTTCGATTCATTATACCGGAAAACTGTCCTGTTCCCATTGTTCTGTTCCCTGTTTACACAAGCGGAACTCAATAACAGGATAATGTAAAGAAGTGGTAAAAAGAAAACTTTACACATAGTGATCTTTTCACAATTAATTAAAAAGAGAATAGCTTCGCAAATTTACCATACAGAAAAATTAAAATTTACTCCTGAAAGATAGGAATTATTTCACATGGTGAATTAAAAAATTTAACACAGCAATAATGAACATCCCCGCCACAAGCAGCATGGTATCTTAATTAAATATTTATTTTTCTATACACCGCTACCTGTCTGGAGTTTCGCTTATGCTTGCGCAGAAGATTCATTGCAGGCGGCGTGGTAGGAAATATAATCATAGTAAGGTAATAATAAATTAAACATTTCAGTAATAAAAATTAATAACGTTATTCTTACAAATCCAGTAACAGATTAACATTTATTCTTTCAGGAAATTCACAGTGATTTTTTCAGTGTTCTGTTAAAAGAAAAAACCGGGATTTACATCCCGGTCTTTCTACCCTAAAAATTAACCTAAAACTTACAAATTCCACTTTAAAGTCTTTCCCTCAATGAGGAATCTGTTATGTTACCCTCAGTGTTCATTTAATTAAACGTAAATAAAAAAAAAATGTTACAAAAACGGAAAGAAATTTTATTTTTTTATTCAGAACCGTAAATTAAGGCCTACAAGGAAATTCCTTCCAGCCTGAGGAAAATATCCATCCATTATTTTGTTTTCTCCATCCAGAATATACCGGTAAACCCACGCATTTGTCTCATATTCTTCATTGAACAGGTTGTTAATCTGAATCTTAATCCCAATTTGATCGACCCATTTTGGGCTAAGAGAGTATTGGAAATTGAGATCGTTAACAAACCAGGAGTTGAGTATCCGGCTTTCGCCTGATGTATTATCTACATATTGTTTACCAACATATTTTGAAAATATTCTGACCTTAATATTCTTAAACGGTTTAAGCTGAATAGTGCTTCCCAAAATAATTGCAGGCGAAAAGGAAAGATCAGTCTCACCAAGATTTTCAGAAACCTGGCTCCAGGTATCCCAATTATCAATATGTTCTGTAAAATTCTTTATTTTATTACGGCTTAATGTAACATTTATCTCCCATTCCAATTGAGGTAATATTTTAGTTGCTGCCTGCAGTTCAATACCTCCTCTGTAACTTTTTTTAACATTAGTCATAACAGAAGAGCCAACATCATTTATTTCCCCTGTTAACACAAGCTGGTTATCATAATCCATGAAATAAATATTCACGCCAAAGCGAAAATTGGAAGATCTGAAATCATATCCTAACTCATAATCTTTTAACATCTCAGGAATTGGAACAGGCGCTGAAGGGTCAGCATCAATAAAATCATACCTGTTAGGTTCACGATGTGCAATACCAAAAGAAAAATAGGCAGACTGGTTTTCGTTCAACCTGTAATATGCACCAAGCTTAGGATTAACAAACCTGTAAACATGCTCCTGGGTAATATTGCGTAGATCGTCATCAATCCCATCAATTTCATAATCAATTAGTCTGACCTGGATATCACCGTACAGGTTCAATTTATTTGAGAAAAAATAATTTAGTTTCGCATAGATATTGAAATCTGTCTTGGCAGCGTTGTTATTATACCACTCATGATTCAATTCGGAATCTCCTGCAAACCGGGCCCAGATGACTCTCCCAAAATGATCTCCAATGTATTTGTTCCATGCGCCTCCCACGGATGCATCCCATTTTCCTTTTTTATATTTTAAAGAATATGTTACGCCATAAAAATCATTATCAAGCCATTTTCTGCGAATAAGATCTGTTTTTTCCAGTAAATCCGAACCTATCAGTATATTATCCATCTGATAATCAGAAAAGTCTTCCTCTTCCTTATACTGTTCATAATACCCTTTCCCGCCAGTATAATGCAAGGAAAGATTCAGATAAACATACCGACTGATCTCCCTGGAATAAAGCAACTGGAAATGATCCTGCCAGTAATTATCTGTTTCATTATCATAGTATTTTATATTTCCCATTTCATCGGTATATTGACCAATACCGTTATAGGTCCGGTCAGAATCAAGAATGGTTGACGGCACACCATCCCATGCCTGGTAAGTTTTTTCTTTTCCTGAAAAAATATTTATCCTAACCATCTCTTTTTCTCCGAAATAAGCCCCGGACACTACAAAAGATTTTAAATTAGCTGTAGCCCGGTCAATATACCCATCTGAATTAATTTTTGACATCCTGGCTTCAAAAGAAAACTTATCATCGATAAGGCCTGATCCGATTTTTATATTATTCTTGAAAGTATTGAACGAACCAGCAGTTGAATTTATCTCAGTAAATGGCATTTTAGAAAATGTGAATGTCTTTAAATTCACGCTTGCTCCAAAAGCCCCGGCCCCATTTGTTGAAGTACCTACTCCACGTTGGATCTGAATATCATCCACTGAAGATATAAAATCAGGCAAGTCAACCCACCAGACACCATGCGATTCAGAATCATTCAGTGGTATTCCGTTAACGGTTACATTTATTCGTGTAAGGTCGGTTCCCCTTATCCTGAAGCTTGTATACCCCACGCCGGTCCCGGCATCTGAAGTTGTAACAAGAGAAGGGGTGAATCTCAACAGATATGGAATATCCTGTACAAAATCTTTTTCTCTGATTTCGCTTTTAGATATAGTAGTTGATGCAACAGGCATGGTTTCACTTGCCCTGATTGTTGAAATGATAATTTCATCAGCCAGGTAAACAGACCTTTCCAGGACAATTTTCACTATTAAATCTTTCTGCAGGTTAATTTTCTCTCTCCTTGTCTCATAGCCCAAATATGAAACCTTTAAAACATAGTTTCCCTTATTCACATTTTTAAAAACAAATTCCCCGGACAGGACTGCTGAAGTTCCCAGAAAAGTACCTTCGATTATTATGTTAGCCCCGATCAAAGGAGTTCCATCTGTTTCCTCCACAATTCCACTTACCTGAAACTGACCGTAAAGGATATATGAAACAGAGGTAAATACCAATAATAGCATAACTTTTTTCATAGCAATGTTTGTTTAAGTTTGATACTTTCGGGGGGGTATTCCCTACGCCGGCATTACCCGGATCAGGTTCTAAGGGTTTGATCTCAGCCCGTAATATTAGGGCACCCCCATAATTATTACAAAGATATGTAAAAATTTAATATTTTAATTCTTTTCTACTTTCAAAACGTCTTTAATTGCTTTTTCAAATGAATCCTTAGGTAAAGCTCCCATTGCCATTTGTGGTTTTTCATCTGTTGGGACAAACAATAATGAAGGAATACTTCTGATCCCAAACAGGGCAGCCAATTCCTGCTCTTGTTCTGTATTCACCTTATAAATATTGATCTTACCTTTATATTCATCAGCAAGTTCTTCAAGAACAGGAGCAACCATTTTACATGGCTGACACCAGTCTGCATAAAAATCAATCATACAAGGAATATTACCTTCAAACTTCCACTCTTTATTCTGTTCAAAATTAAAAACCTTTTCTTTAAATGTTTCCTTTGTCAAATGTTCAAGCATCACAGTTATATTTTTATTTATCGGAATTTCAAATAATAATTTCTTCAAATCTTAAAACCTTTTATCTTAGCCTTATCCTTTGCGAAACTATGTTCTAATAATACCAGTTTTAAATGATTTAGCGTTTATTGACAAAAGGTGTACCAAAAATCAAAATCGAAAAAATCTTCTGTTTGTATTCCATAAATTGTTATTTTGTCATGAATTAGTTCTAATTGTCATATCTATATATGAAGAAATGTCTTAATAATCCCATTTTCAGAATAATATCTGAAGTTGTTACCAATGAAGAAGTTGAAACATACGTTATTGGTGGATATGTCAGGGATTTTCTATTAAATCGAATGTCCTCTGACAGGGATATTGATATTGTTGTAGTTGGCAGCGGGGTTGATATAGCAAGAAAAATAGCAAAAAAAATTAATCCGAAAATAAAGGTCACTATTTTTAAAAATTTCGGAACAGCTATGTTCCGTTATAAGAATCATGAAATTGATTTTGTCGGTGCCAGGAAAGAATCATACCGGCAGGATTCAAGAAAACCTTTTGTTGAAGACGGCACCCTTGAAGATGATCAGAAAAGAAGAGATTTAACAATTAATGCAATGGCTATAAGTTTGAACGGGGAATCATATGGTAAGTTTATTGATCCTTTTAACGGTCTGGATGATTTGATGGACAAGACCATACGAACACCACTTAAGCCGGAAAAGACCTTCTCAGACGATCCTTTGCGTATGATGCGTGCCATTCGTTTCGCCACCCAATTAAAATTCGGGATTACAAAAGAAACACTACAGGCTATTTCCAAAAACAAAGAGAGGATGAAGATCGTATCACCCGAGCGAATCATTATGGAGTTAAATAAAATAGTTTTATCCAATGTGCCGTCAATCGGATTCAAACTATTGGACAAGACAGGTATTCTTTCCTTCATTCTACCGGAATTACATAATCTTAAGGGGGTAGAAAAAGTGAGCGGGAAACAACATAAGGATAATTTCTATCACACCTTAAGAGTTCTGGATAATGTATCGAGGAAATCGGATGACTTGTGGCTCAGATGGGCGGCGATACTACATGATATTGCAAAACCCAGGACAAAGAAGTTTGATACCGAAACCGGCTGGACCTTTCACGGACATGATTTTCAGGGTGCAAAAATGGTTTCTGAAATTTTTAGAAGATTGAGATTACCACTTAACCACAGGATAAGATTTGTAAAAAAACTGGTGAGATTACATTTACGGCCTATTTCATTAATCCATGAGAAAGTGACCGATTCTGCTTTACGTCGTTTGTTATTTGATGCCGGTAATGATATTGATGATTTAATGATCCTTTGCAAGGCTGATATAACATCTAAAAACGAAGTACGTGTAAAACAGTACCTTAAGAATTTTAAAATTGTCGGAGAAAAGCTAAAAGAAATTGAGAAGAAAGATGCTATACGTAACTTTCAGCCCCCTGTCCCAGGGGATCTTATTATGAAAACTTTCGGACTTAAGCCCTGTAAAGAGGTAGGTATTATTAAGAATGCCATCAAAGAGGCTATTCTCGATGGAAAAATTCCAAATAAATATGAGCCGGCTTACCGGTTTATGCTTAAAAAAGGGAAAGAACTGGGATTAAAACCTGAAGAATAGCCGGAACATTAATTATCAGCTTTCTTATGCAAAGTAAGGCAAACGGGTAAATGATCACTGAATCCTCCAGCGTACCTGTATCCGATATATGTTCGAAAAGGTCTCTTGCCGGGCATATCTTTTTCATCCTCCAGCAAGAATTCCGGGCTAAAGATATTAACATCCTCTTTGCCGGTATACCAACCGTTCTCAGCATCCAGCAATTTTGCAGAAACAATAAACTGATCCATATTCTCCCAGAAACCTTTGTACTTAATTGTCCCCTTTACCCGTCTACTGACAAATAACCCGGACAGATTAAAAAGATCATTATCTACAACAGAATCACGCTCTATTTTAGCTGCCAATACCTGTGACAGACTAACATCACCAGGCTCATCATTAAAATCACCCATGATAATAACTTTAGCATCAGGCGTCGCCCTTATAACCGAATCAACAGCTTTACGCAGGACCATTGCTGCTGTATTACGGTAGAGCTGAGTTTCAAGTACACCCTGCCACCTTGAAGGCCAATGGTTTACAAAGATATGTAGTGTGTCTCCTGAAAGTGTTCCTTTTGTATACAATATATCCCTCGTTCTAAAAGCTGTATCTTTATGGGATAAAACTTTATAATATTCCACATTAACCGGATGGAATTTCTTTTCCCGGTACAAAAGTGCCACATCAATTCCCCGTCTATCCTCAGAGTCTTTGTGAATAAACCGGTAATTATACTTTGCAAGAGGTGTTCCGGTTATCAGATCAGAAAGCACCTTCCGGTTTTCAATCTCACACAACCCGATAAGATCAAAGCCATGCCAGCCTCCCGCGGCAGCCAGAGTTTTATAGATATTCAGCAATTTTTGCCGGTATTTATAATAATTCCAATTCCGGATACCATCAGGGGTGAATTCATCATCATTGGTAAGAGAATCATCTTCAGGATAAAACAAATTTTCGACATTATAAAACAAAATCCGGGACGTTTCTTCGTTCGTTTTATCAGTATCCTGAGCATACGTTAAGGAAGCACAGATAAGAGATGAAATAATAATTAAGATAATTTCTTTCCGGATCTTCATAAGCTAATTACTGATCTTCGGTTCTTTCATATGCTCCAATATCCGGACCTAAATCACCTGTTCTGCTATTCCCCAGAATATCTATCGGGAAACGCACACTTATTTCCGGTGATCCTTTATCCAAAGCATAAGCAAGCGAATCGAGCTGAAAATTCATATTGTCAGCTGCTATAAAACCAGGATCATTATTAATGAATACGTTATTATATCTTATTGGATCAGACACACTCACTACAGATGTATCAACCCTGATAAGGCAATGGTCAAAATAGTAATTAAAACCACCTTCACCAATTTTGTCAAATCCGATCTCTGTCTCCCGGTCACCATAAATAATACAGTTCCCGAAAGTGGCCTTTATCAACTCACCGGTAAGAGCGGTATCATTCAGGTTATAATAATTGGTAATTAACACTGACGGAGTTCCACGGTTAGAGTATTTCCAGTTATTTGAAATTGTACAGTGATTAAATTCGTATTCTCCTCCTGTGGTTAACGCAATTCCATAAAAGCCACAATCAGCAATTACGCAATTTGAAACATCCAGCTTTGCTTTAATGGCAGAAATACCGGCAAAACTCATTTGAGTGATTATAGAGTTAGAAAGAGTCAGGTCCGGCGGTTCTTTTTCAGAATAAAGATTACCAAGATGCAAACCGGTTGTTCCATTCATTATTTCCAAATATTCAATAATATTTCCATAACTACCATTCAAAAAGTACATACCGCCCCATTGACCAGGAATTTCAGCATATTCACTTTCAAGCCTGTCGCCCTGAAATATAACAGGTTCTTCCACAGTTCCGTGAATTTCAAGGGTTCCCATGATATACATAGTCGAATTTCTGTGGAAATGTACTCTAACTCCCGGAAATACAGTAAGCTTTTGCATACTATCGATCAGCATACTGTTATAAACAAGGTACGGTTTATCATTTATCCATGTCTGAGTTTGTATAACTTCACCATTGATGAGATGTATATCTTGCCCCCAGGCAACAAGATCAACATCCTGAAAGTTGCCGTTAGTTATAAATACTACAGAATCTTTAACTACCATTGGATTATTCTGGTTTTGTGGATCAACCGTGACTTCAACAAAAATATACATACTGTCACCTGCGGATAGTTCGATATTTTCAAGCCGCATAACCTTTACCCCGTCAATATTCAATCTGTAGTTTGAATTTTCTCCTTTTGCCAGGTAAATCTCTGATATTTTCAAATCTTTACTGTAAGGGTTTCTTACCAGGAAATATTCTGTTGTTGAACCTATTGTGGTAAATACAGTATCAAACAATACAGTATCAGAGGAAAAGGACAATTTTGCAGAATCTCCGGTAAAAAATTTTTCCTTTTCACAAG
The DNA here is from genome assembly GCA_022561875.1 of Bacteroidota bacterium. GTDB lineage: Bacteria > Bacteroidota > Bacteroidia > Bacteroidales > VadinHA17 > JADFUQ01. The sequence goes on from JADFQJ010000016.1 coordinate 52,735, forward strand.
AGAATAATAATATGATTATCCCCGGAATCATCCAGATCTGTTTAATCCACCATTTCATACACAACATGTGTTAGGATAATATTGATTAAAATATTTACCGGAACTGCGTATTAAAATAACGTAAAAAAAAGTATTTTCTTCTGGTTAGAGTATAGTATTAACTGTTATTCAAGATTAAATAATGTCTAAATATCGCTAAACTATTGTGTATTAATGTGTTTCTATCGGAGTTTACCCCGGATTTATTGAGGTGCAGAGATGTTATAAAAGTAATATCAAATAATTAATATCTGTTTAACCACCGGTATCTTCTTGCATTATCTCCAAGTTTAACTGCTATTATAAATTCATGTGAGCCAAAGCTGTATTTTCTTATATTAGAAAGAGAATAATCGAACGCATACCCAAAATAATATTGGCTGACTTTTACACCGGCCATAATAACCATAGCATCATTGGTACGATAAGATAATCCAGCCCAATAATCATTCCTATAGAAAACCCTGGCATTCAAGTCAATCTGAAAACTATGAAGCATATCGGATGATTTCATAAGAATTGAAGGTTGAATAACAATTTCCGGTGTAACATCAAATTTATATCCTCCCATGATAAAGTAGTGCCTGAGTAACCGATAGTTAGTGTAAGATTGATTACCAAGCTTCAATGCCGATCTTAACAGTTGTGTAGCGGATATACCAACAAATAGTTCCTGTGTGTGAAAACTCACCCCGAAATTTGCATCAGGAATAAATATTACCTTGTCATATTCCATTAAAAATGGATCGTCCTGGTCAAACAGAACGATTTCGTCCTCATCAATTGAGAATTGAAAGGCATTAACTGAAATTCCAAATGACAGCTGTGATTCATCCATTGGAATATGATACGCGTAGGTCAATTGGAACCCGGTTCTATCTATAATCCCATTCTTATCATTGAAAATATAGCCTCCTAATCCAACACGACCTTCACGTGAAGGGCGGGTAATTTTCCTACGCACTGAAGTTGATTTGGAGATATAACTAGTCTTTAGTAACCTGGTCTGGAAACTTATAGCATGTGTTCTGGGAGCAGTGCTGATCCCAAGCCATTGTTCCCTGGCAGTCAGGTTAATTGAGGTATAACCGTCATTCCCGGCTAATGCCGGATTCAACAGAAATCCATTCATCATGTACTGACTATACATTGGCAATTGTTGACCAAAAGTACTGATCGAATGGAAAAAAAGTACAAAAAATACAATATATAATTTAAGACTCTTCCTCATAAATGCCTCAATATTACAAAATTTTCCGCTATCTGACAATCGTTATACTTCCAACAATTGGTTTTGAACCATCCCCAAGGTCAATAATATAGTGATACGAGTCCATTGGTAGTTCTTTTCCTTTAAAAGTACCATCCCATGGATCCTGGTAACCATTGTCAGACCGGAAAATCAATTTACCCCACCGTGTATAAATTTCAATTACGACGTTGTGATACAACTGAATAGATTCGATATCCCATACATCATTCTTACCATCACCATTTGGAGTAAACAGGTTAGGTATTCTCAGGCATGTTTCAGCTATCAATGTTACTTCAATAGTATCATTGAAAGTACACATATTGGCATCAGTGATTTCAACTGTATATGTACCTGCTCCAATACTGCTGATACTTTCATCTATAGCCCCATCTGACCATAATATTGTATATATCCCGATTCCACCTTCGATATTCAGGCTTATTGCACCATCGTTTGTACCAGGACAAGTTTCAAGGGTTATTTCCGGATCTGTTAATATGGCATCAGGCTCATTTATAGTTGCGACAGCTACATCAGAACAATTATTTTCGTCTGTTACCGTAACAGCATAATCACCCGGTCCAAGGTTTACAGCAATAGCAGCGGTTTGCCCATCCGACCAGGTATAGGTATAACTTCCCGTACCACCTGTTACATCAACAGATGCCTGACCATCAGCTTCTCCATAACAAGTTATGTCTGTCGGAGTTACAGTGATCTGAAGAGCTTCCGGTTCATTAACATCCAGACTAAAGTCCTTTGTACAACCATTACTATCCTGAATAGTCAGATCATAAGTTCCACCGGTCAGTCCGGTTTGATCTTCATCAGTTGAAACTAACCCGCTCCCATCGCTGGTTGTCCAGTTAAAAGTATATGGTCCGTTACCACCTGCAACAGTGATATTAATGGATCCATTGCTATCGCCATTGCAATCAAGGTCTGTAATAGTTGTATCCGACAAGGCAATTTCTGATGGGCCAGTTAGAGTAATTGACACACCTGAAGAGCTACACAGATTAGCATCCCTGACGATAATGGTATATCCGCCGGCAGCAAGACCGGTAAAGTTACCGGTTCCGTTCCAGTTTGATCCTCCATCGATACTGAATTCATATGGTGAAATACCTCCTGATGCAGAAGCTGCTACTGTACCTGTTGACTCTCCGAAGCATGCAGGATCAGTATATGAATCAATTGATCCTGAAGGAATAGGATTAACTGCTATAGTAATACCAGAACTTATTGATGAACAACCGGTTCCGCTATCTGTTACGTCAACCGTCACTGTTTCACCATCATTCAGACTACTTGTAATATATGTATTTGAAGCAGCGGGACCCTGAACACTTGATCCATCAATAAAAAACTCATAGAGGTCACCACCACCTGCCGTGAAAGTAACAGTTTCACCGACACAAATAGTATCATTTGGATCGCTGCTTGTTAAGGTCGCTACAGGAACGGGATTTACAACTACAGCAAAAGTACCCGGAATTGCACTGTTACCATTTGCATTTACACCAACCACTGTTACATCACCGCTTACAGCAGATAAGCTATAATCAACTGTAATCAGAGTGTCATCAGCAGCGCCAACAATTGAAGCGCCTGTAGGTACTGTCCATGAATATGATGTTGCCCTGTCGACTGAATCAATCGCGTAGGTAACTCCTGTTTGTCCGGCACATACGGTATCGTCACTTGCTGTTATAGGTCCGGGATTTTCCGGTAAAACTAATACAGTAACTGTAGCGATTGCACCAAAGTCTGTACCGTTGCAATTTGCATCGCTTACGGCTGTTACAGAATAGGTTGTTGTTACTGCAGGACTAACACTTACTGTATATGGGCTTGTGGCCTGGTTAGTTACATTTACAGGTGTTGTGCCATCGGTATAGGTGAAATCCCATGGCCCGGCTCCTGCCAGTGTTATGCTTATATTAGTGCTCGATCCGTTGCAGATTGTTGCATCTCCGC
>JADFQJ010000048.1 GCA_022561875.1 Bacteroidota bacterium
TATCTAACACTATAGACCAATATGGTCCCGGACATTTTTACCTGATCCCGAAATATTTACACTATGGTGATTTCTGCCTGCAGGAACATCATGATCCCGGTAAGGCGCTTAATTATTACCGTAAAGCCCGGTCTGTTGCAGTCAGCACCTTCGGTCACAAGAGTAAACAAGCAGGAGAAATTTTCAATAGCATCGGAGAACTATATCAGTCTGAAAACAAAAATGACTCAGCGCTTTTTTATTACCAGCATTCCCTGATTTCCTTAGTGGAAAATTTTAATGACACAACAATTCTTAACAATCCTGAAATTGAACATGTTTATTCCCTTCCATTGCTTCTCCGCCCATTAAAAAATAAAGCCGGGATACTGAGAAAAATCTGTTTTGAGTCCGGAAATAATATTGATTTTCTGAAGTCCGGCTTTGAATGTCTTGAACTCGCCGTTCAAACCATTGAACAGATCCGTCTCAATTTCGAAACAGAAGAAAGCAGGCTTGTTCTTGCCGGAGAGGAGGACAATACGTTCAATGAAGCCATAGACATGGCATACAACATGTACAAGCTGACAGGTGATACCCGTTACAAAGCAAAAACCTTTGAATATTCCGAGAAAAGCAAATCGGCTAACCTGCTTGCAGCAATACGGAATTCCAGGGCAGTTGAATTCGGAGGTATTCCTGTTGAACTTCAAAAAAAGGAAAGAACAATAAACAGTGAGATTAATTCCATTAAAGAACTTCTGTACGAAGAACACCGGTATAAATATCCTGATTCACTTAAGCTGCAAACATGGGAAAATCTGTTGTTCTTCCTGAACAGACAGAAGGATTCACTTACCGGAGTTTTCGAGAATGAATATCCAAAATACTATTCACTTAAGTTCAGTACAAACGTTATAGATACTCTGGAGTTGCAAAACACCCTTAATAAAAATGATGTTTTGCTTGAATTTAATCTGTCTGATACCCTATTGATCTCAATCTTCCAGTCAACATCCCTGTATAAGATCCATACCGAGGTAATTGACAGTAATTTTCACAATAATCTAAGAGTTATCAGAAACAATCTGACAGCACGGAATTTTTCCAATGGTGTAAAAATGGATTATATCTTGTTCACTTATGCTTCAAATTACTTATATCAAAAACTAATATCCCCCTTCAGGGATCTTATCCGGGAAAAGCACCTTATTATTGTGCCTGATGAATATCTGGCTTACGTTCCCTTCGAAATTCTGATCAGTGACCTTCCTGAATGGAAACCGGCTTTATACCGGAATCTTCCCTATCTTATCAGGACAAATTCCATTTCTTACTCTTACTCTGCAACGCTTCTTAGAACTGCACACAAGAAGCGACAAAAATTCAGGAACAAGGTGCTGGCATTCGCTCCAGGTTACCCGGGACCTGAGCAATTTCAAACTGAGCTTCCACAAACACGTCAACAATACAGGGATAATCTTTATCCTATTCCCGGGGTAATGGACGAAGTAAAATTCATTGAAAAAACCATGAACAGTGATGTTTTCTTTGACAAGGATGCTAGTGAAAAGAATTTTAAGGACCTTGCACCATCGTATGACATCCTGCATCTGGCCATGCACACCATTATTGACGATACCAACCCAATGTTTTCAAAATTAGTATTTACCGAACTGCCAGGTGATACTGTTGAAGACGGATTGCTGAATGCCGGCGAAATATATGGTTTGAACCTTAATGCCCGGCTGGCAGTATTGAGTTCATGTAACAGCGGAACAGGGAAGTTTCAGAAAGGTGAAGGTGTAATGAGTCTTGCCAGGGGTTTTATTTATGCCGGCTGCCCAAGCATTATCATGACCCTTTGGGAAGTTGAAGACAGATCAGGAGCTGAAATAATTAAAAACTTTTACAGTTACCTGAAAAAAGGATACTCCAAAGACAAGGCGCTCCAACTGGCAAAACTCGAATTCCTTGACCAGGCAGATATGCTTAGGGCTCATCCTTATTTCTGGTCGCCTTATATTCATATTGGTGATAATTCTCCGGTTTATTTCAAGCGAATTTACTTTATTATTGCTATATTAATTTTTGTAGCTATATTAATTATTGGCGCTATTCAGTACCTTAAGTTTAAAGTGCTAATAAAAGAAATGCCTAAAGTGCCTAAAGTACTTAGAGTGCCTAAAGTTAAGAGTGCATAAAGTTTGGAATGTATAGAATGCTAAAATGTCTAAAGTTATTTTACTAAACTACTCACCTTCTCATCTTTTCTTCTCCTTTTCGCCTGTTTTGTAAATCCGGGTCATTTCTGATCCATTTTAGTAGTTTCTCTTTGCATGTGAATTTCTTGGATTTTACAATATCCTCATTCTTATATCCCATTATTCTGGCAATTTCCTTAAGAGGTACACCATCATAAAACAAACGCAGTATTTTTTGGCAATTGTAACCCAGGTTAATAATATGTTTATGATAATTTGCATATCTTTCAGTTTCGTCATAGCTCCCAATGATATCCTGCACATTTAAGAAATCCTCTAATTCTATCTTATCCGTTCTTTCCTCTCTTTTCTTCTTTAATTCCCTCAACCACAATATCTTACATATCGAATACAGGTAGGTAGAAAAACTACAATCCAAATCCAGTTCCCTCTTCTTACTCTGTTCATATATAATAACTATGGCATCCTGGAAAATGTCTTTTGCATCCTGAGGGTAACCATTATTATCAATTATATGTTTTTTTATCGCAGGATAATTCTCCTGGTATATATAATGCAGTACTTTGTTGTCCTTCTCCCGGACTCCCTTTAGTATTGCATCAATAGTGTATGACTTCACTGGCAGCTATAAATTACCTAAAGTTACAATTTTCGAAATTAACTTATTTTCGCAGAAAAACTGAAAATTCAGGAAACATATATCTTTCATTCAACAAAAAAATGCGATAAAAGTGGCGCTATTCATCGACCCTCTTGAGTTCCTTTGGAAATATCGGAAGAAATAGCTGCATATCAATTTTTTTTTTTACTTTACAACATTTTAAATCTGCGACATGAACAGGCTTTACTAACTGATACCCTGAAATGGAATCAGGCGTTCCGATATTTAATACCCAAAATCATAAAACCTGATATAATAATATGAACAGACCAGTTACTTTATTTACCGGGCAGTGGGCTGACCTGAGCCTTGAAACAGTTGCTGAAAAAGCAAAATCGTTTGGTTATGACGGACTCGAACTGGCATGCTGGGGCGATCATATTGAAATTGACAAGGCAGACCAGCAATACTGTAATGAAAAACTGAATCTGTTGAAAAAATATGATCTGCAGCTTTTCTCAATATCGGCACACCTGGTTGGACAGTCGGTCTGCGATAATATTGATGAAAGGCATAAAGGTATACTCCCTGGCTATATATGGGGTGATGGTGATCCTGAGGGGGTAAGACAAAGGGCAGCCAGGGAAGTAATAAAAACAGGTATAGCTGCCGGCAGGCTCGGAGTAAAAGTGGTTAACGGTTTCACGGGAAGTTCTATTTGGCACCTCTTATATGCCTTCCCCCCCCTCGTCCCGAAAATGATAGACAATGGTTACAAGGATTTTGCAGAAAGGTGGATACCTATTCTGGACGAATATAAGAAGATAGGTATTAGTTATGCACTCGAAGTTCATCCAACTGAAATAGCTTTCGATATAGAGACCGCCAGGAGGGCACTGGATGCACTTGACAACCATCCTTCCTTCGGTTTCAATTATGATCCCAGTCACCTTGGCTACCAGGGTGTGGATTACGTAAAATTCATATATGAGTTCAGTGACAGGATACTCCATGTTCATATGAAGGATGTAACATGGAGCGATGTGCCTAAGACCAGTGGAGTGTTTGGCGGCAACCTTGAATTTGGCGATAACCGCAGATACTGGGATTTCAGAAGCATAGGGCGCGGAAGGATTGACTTTGACGCTGTTATCAGGGCCTTAAATGAAATAGGATATGATGGACCCTTATCGGTTGAGTGGGAAGATAGCGGCATGGACAGGGAACAAGGAGCTGCAGAATCATGCGAATATGTTAAATCCGTAGATTTTAAACCTGGCAGCCAGTCTTTCGATTCAGCTTTTAGTAACGAATAAATATATTAGAAAATGAAGACCAACAGAAGAGACTTTGTTAAAAAGGCATCAATTACAACTGCAGGGATAGGGCTTATATCGGCTTTCCCGGCAGGTGCTTACTCAGGGATCAAAAGAGCCAATGAAAAACTGGTATGCGGAGCCATTGGTATCAAAGGGATGGGGTTCGCCGACCTGAGAGCATTCCTGAGACAACCTGATACCGAATGTGCGGCGCTTTGCGATGTGGATGAAAACGTACTGAATCAAAGGATAAAGGATATTGAAAAACTACAAGGGAAAGCTCCCAAAGGATATAAAGATTTCAGGAAACTTCTCGAACATAAAGGACTTGATGTAATAATAATAGGTACACCAGACCACTGGCATACACTTCCTTTTGTTAATGCTGCACAGGAAGGTTATGATATCTATTGCGAAAAACCTCTGGCCAATACCATAGGTGAGTGCAATATCATGGAAAAAGCCGTAGACAGGTATAATATTATTACACAGATCGGACAATGGCAAAGAAGCGATAAGCACTGGCAGGATGCAATAGCATATGTACACTCAGGTAAGCTGGGTAAAATCAGAACTGTAAGAACCTGGTCGTACCAGGGCTGGATGAAGTCGGTACCGGTAGTACCCGATGAGTCCGTACCCGAAGGTGTTGATTATGATTTCTGGCTCGGACCGGCGCCTAAACGGCCCTTTAACAGGAACAGGTTCCATTTCAACTTCAGGTGGTTCTGGGATTATGCCGGCGGTATGATGACCGACTGGGGAGTACATATTATTGACTATGCCCTTTTCGGAATGAAACAATATGCCCCAAAATCAGTGATGTCAATGGGTGGAAAGTTTGCTTACCCGGAAGACGCCGCCGAAACACCTGATACACAGCAGGCACTTTTCGAGTTTGATGGATTCACCATGCTTTGGGATCATGGCATCGGTATTGACGGTGGTTATTACGGACGCTCCCACGGAGTTGGATTTGTAGGCAACAAAGGCACACTGGTAGTCGACAGGGCCGGCTGGGAAGTTATACCCGAATTTGAAGGAAAAGAACCACTGCTTAAAAGGGTGGATCTTATTAAAGGGGACGGCCAGGGACTGAATAATCATATGAAAAATTTTATCGAGTGTATTAAAACAGGTAAAAAACCGAATTGCCCGGTTGAAATAGCAGCCGGTGTAGCAAGCACCTGCCATCTGGGAAATATTGCCTATAAAACAGGAAGAAGGCTGTACTGGGATGCTGATAAAAGCATGTGCATCAATGACGATGAAGCCAACAGGCATATTGATCCTGTTTACAGGAAGCCCTGGGAGGTGCCGGTGGTTTAATGTGGCACTGTTTCCCTTAGTGTTAATGATATAATAAGCAAGTTCCGGATGTTTTAAATCATAAAAAAACTTTTGTTTTTCATAACTAAGTGTATCAACCGGTCAAAAATAATGAGGAGAATAAATGAGGGAATAATAACAGGAAAAAGGAATGATGTATCTGAATTATTGAATATATTAAAACTTATTTTAAATATTGATTTAGTATTTTCTATTAAACCGGATAAATAGCCAAGCGGTATATCAAACCAGGTCTCAGAATTTGAAGGAAAAACAGATGCCAGTATAAATAAACCCACGAATAATCCTCCAAGGAAAATCCAGAACCATTTTCCAATAAGAGGAGTATACTGATATTCCGCAGATACAGATCCAAGATGTACACGGGACATAACTTTATCTGAAAAATCTTCAGGCGCTTTCTCATAATCCTGATGTTTCAATAGTTCATCAAGTTTCCGGCTTATATTTTTATCAGACATTTTCATTATTTCCGATTTATACTTAAAACAATTATTGTTTAAATAATTTCAACCATTTCACTTTTCAATATCCTGTGCAGTTCTTCCTGCATTTTTTTTCTTGTCCTGTGCAGTTTCACTTTAATATTTGACCTGTTCTGTCCGGTAATTTCTGCTATCTCAGAGATTTTGCATTCTTCAAGATAATACAGAGTAATAAGCGCTCTATCACTTTCATCCAGTTTCTTCAATAATCTCTGCAGTATCATTTTGTTGTTCTCAATATCAAAACTTTTACTTCCATTCCGTTCATCATCCCCTATCTCAAAAAACTTCTGATCATCAATTGACATTGTCGGTTTTTGCTTAACTCTCACTTTAGAAATAGCTGTATTGTACACTATACGGTATAACCATGTTGAAAATTTTGATTTTGATCTGAATTTCCCAAGATTTTGATAGACCTTTAAAAAAGCATCCTGCGCTACTTCCTCCGCATTTTCCCTGTTTTTCAGTATCCTGAAAGCAAGAGTAAAAACCATAAATAAAGAAAGACTTGCTTTGATCGAGAAAGGAGCCGATGCAAGTTTGTTCTGTTCAGCAAAGAAAAAGAAAACTTATACGTGGCTTACCCTGAAATTTGGAATGTTGTTTGTTGGAATTGCTGTTGGTACTGCAATTGGAATACTAATTACCAATAGCGTTTCCTCCATGAATTTTCAATTAGAAAGCCTATTTATCCTCTCGATGATCTTTCTTTTCGGAGGTTTAAGTCTGATCGGCAATTTCATAGTTGAAAGAAAGCTCAGCAAGAAAGATGATGAAGCTGAATAAAAGAAATCGGCAGTCGGCAATCTGAAGATAAGGCTAATTAAATGTTATAGGATTTTTTTATTTGAGTGGTCAAAGAATCCTGTTAATCTTTAGGACTGTCGACTGTGGACTGCGACTGTGACTGCCGACTGATTAGTTATAGTGATTTAATTTTTACTATTCAATGTGGAGATGCAGGACTATTATAGCTTTCCATTTACTACCTAGTTTGACAGGTTTTTCTTCCAGGATAAAATAATTGTAAAATGAACCTGTTAATCTCATGATATTATTATTTTTACAACTAAAATATACAATGTAGATTAAAATTGTATAATTAATTTAAAATATTGAAAGCATTATGGAATTTTTTTCAAATGAATGGCTTGATACCTGGTTAACCGAAACAGGCATGTCACAAAATCTGGCAGCATTTGTTAAAATGTTCATGTTTCTAATTGTTACCTTACTATTGAGTTACTTGTCTGACATTATAGTTAGGAAATTTATAGTTTCCATTTTAACAACCATAATAAAAAGATCCAAGACTAAGATAGATGATATTTTCCTGGAAAAAAAAGTTTTCAACCGCTTGTCACACTTTGCACCGGCACTCGTAATATTTTTCCTGGCGCCAATTGTTTTTAAGGATTACCCTGCATTTATTCAATTTGTTCAGGATGGTACATATGTGTATATGATCCTAATAGGTTTGCTTGTTGCAGATTCATTTATAAGTGCACTGCATGAAGTTTACATAAGCCTTGCAATATCGAAGCACCGCCCCATAAAAGGATATGTACAGATTGTTAAGATAGTAATATACTTCATTGCTATTATTATTATTCTTGCAACAATATTTGGGAAATCGCCAAAAGGATTGTTAACTGCTTTAGGCACGGCTGCTGCTGTATTAATTCTTGTTTTTAAGGATACAATTCTTGGATTTATCGCAAGTATCCAGCTTTCAGCCAATGAAATGGTAAAACCGGGCGACTGGATATCCGTACCCACTCATAATGCTGACGGAACAGTAATTGAGATCGGTCTTAATACAGTAAAAGTTCAAAACTGGGATAAAACCATTACCACTGTTCCGACGTATGCCCTTGTTTCTGACTCTTTTTATAACTGGAAAGGAATGCAAGAATCAGGTGGACGCAGGATTAAACGGTCAGTTATTATTGATATGAAAAGCATCAAATTCTGCACGCCTGAAATGATTAAAAAGTTCAAGAAAATACATATACTGCGCGACTTTATTGAAAAGAAAGAAAAGGAACTGGAAGAACATAATAAGAAAAATAAAATTGACAATTCAGTACTGGTCAACGGTCGGAGAATGACAAATGTGGGGGTTTTCAGAGCATACATTGAGGCATATCTTTATAACCATCCTAAGATCAATAATGAAATGACAAATATGGTGCGGCAGTTACAACCAACTGACAAAGGTCTTCCGCTACAGGTATACGTTTTCAGTAACGACAAGAGATGGGTTTTTTATGAGAAGATACAATCTGACATATTTGATCATATCCTTGCAGTAGCTCCTGAATTCGACCTGAGGGTATTTCAGAATCCCAGTGGGTATGATGTAGTGAAATTGCTTGAGCGAAATTTATAGATAACGTAATAAATATCCATCGCAAGAGCAACTGTTCAGTGTGGACTGATTAGTTACAAATGTAAATTAAATGCAAATTATTTTATTCTTGTGTTGTTTCGTTGTTTTACCGCCTCATAAATTAAGATTCCTGCAGAAACCGAGACATTCAGGGATTCTATTTTCCCTTTCAACGGGATCCTTACTTTTTCGTCAGCCAGTTCGAGTATCTCATCACTGATACCTTTTTCTTCAGAACCCAAAACAATCGCCAATGGGGTATTATAGCGGGCTTTATGGTAAAGGTTGTTCGCTTTCTCAACTGCTGCAACAACATGGAGCCCGCTGTCTTTCAGGAATTTAACAGTTCCAGAGAGTTTTTCGGTACGGCATATTGCCATTGTGTGCAAGGCCCCTGCTGATGTTTTCATAGCATCAGGATTTATTTGTGCTGATCCTTTTTGCGGTATAATCACAGCGTGTACTCCTGCACATTCCGCTGTCCTGATTATTGCCCCAAAATTCCTTACATCAGAAACCTGGTCAAGAACAAGTAAAAAAGGGATCTCTCCGGATTCATATAACCCCGGTAAAAGCTGTTCTGCTTTTTGATAGCCTATTACCGACAAGAGGGCAATTACCCCCTGATGATTTTTCTGTGTAATACGATTAAGCCGCTGGACAGGAACAAACTGGTAGGGAATATTTGATTTTCGTATTAAACCAAAAAGCTCAATTGCCAATTTACTCTTTGCCCCTTGCCTGAGAAATATTTTATCAATTTCCTTCCCTGCACGAATAGCTTCAATCGCACCCCGTATCCCATAAATATAATTATCTCCCTTTTTGGACATTATTCTTTAATTTGATTTATTTCAAAAGTTTTACCACTCCTCCAACTTGTAACAGCCTGTTCCCACATAGTTTTTGTCTCAGCGTTTCTTCTTAATTTAAAATCGTTTTGCGTAAACGGATTATTGACCTTTCTGAAAGTAAATGATATTTTAGGAGATGATCTCTTTGTTCCGTACACCCATTTTTCTTCTTCATCATTCTTATAAACCTCATCAGGGGGGCCATAAACGATGTAAATCATTCCGCGTTCGGTTTTCCACCCTTCTATATATGAAGCAAAGAAATAATTAGCATAAAACACACGATTGTAATAGATCCTTATTAACTCCCTGGCTGTCTCGATATTTGAAGTGCTCTTAAGCCAAAAGTTATCTACTGCCAGTTTGGGATTTGGATCACTCAGTAACCTTCTTACCTCACTTTGCGTAGCGAGATACGCAAGGGGTTTAATCATTTCCTCAGATGTCTTAACTGAAGGAAAGTATTCTCCAAAACAGATAAAACTATATCCTTCCGGACGATCCGGAAATATCCCGACCTGATAAACACCTTGCATAGGAAATTTCAGTATTAAACTGTCCGAATAAGGTATTGACCAAATACTATCAGGCTTTAAATCCATCGATCCTGTTGGGATAATAAATGAAGGTGGCAAAGGTAATTTGCTTTTGTCCTTAAAATACCGCATATAAAGAGTATCTATTTCTTTTTTTGGATAAAGAATACTTAATACAGAAGTACTGTCAACAATAGGATTAAAAATCCGGACTCTGGATTTATGATCAACAACAATAAAATTCTGCCGGTTATATTCTGAAGTTTTATCTACAGGGATAAATTCCTGGACAGCTTTATTTCTCAAAATGTCACGAACAATCACCTCGAGATTATAAATATGTCCCTTTTCTGCCTTGATTTGAATGCTGGCAATAAATTCCTTCTTAACATTACGCATCATCACAGGATATTTCACAAACCCGCTATCTACAACAATTCTGCCAACAGTAAGGTCATACAAGCGATAATGTATCCCTAATTCAGCCATGTAAACACCTTCCGGATTAGCCATGTTAAAAAGCAACTCAACTGGATAAACCTTAACAAAAAGAGTAGACTGATTATCATTCTCATGATATACTTTATACCTCGGATGAATGGTTGCCCGCCCCGGATTATAAATATAGGCAAGGTTACTGTCCTGACGTATTTCGAATGCCGGATTGCAACTTTGAAATAAAAGTGCAAACAATCCTAATGAAACAATATAAATAATCTTGCGCATAATAATGATCAATCGGTAATCCTTACGAAATATAACTATTCTTTTTCCAATTTTGCTTATTTGTTTATTTGTAAAGAAAAATTTGAAGCTCGAACCAGTAACACGTAACCACAGTGAAATATGCTCCTTCGTCGCATTTCACGTGGCAAGCCCGTAACCCGTAACACTGCCTCACCTCATACCTTTCTCAACATCAACACTACTTTCTTCCCACTCCTTTAATTTCAATGCAAGTTTCTCTTTAAGCTTTTCATATTCAATAAAAAAAACTTTACCTGAATTATAATTTGCAAATTTTTCGGGTGAGGCAATTATTCTATCCATTTCAGCAATTTCATTTTCAAGTATTTCAATCTCACTTTCCAATTTGCTGACCCACCTTTCCAGTTTCCTTAACTTTTTCTCATATTCTTTTCGCCTGATATATTCCTTCTTATTTGGTGTCTCTTTTTTCTGCAAAGTTTTTAATCCTGTTCTTTTTATTTCCAGTTCACGCAAAGATTTAATCTTTTTCCTTCTGAGAAAATCATAGATACCACCTATGTTTTCTTTTATTTTACGGTTACTGAATTCAAACACTTTGTTTGTCAAGCCATTAAGAAATTCGCGGTCGTGTGAAACTATTACCAGAGTCCCGTCATATTCAAGCAAGGCTTCTTTAAGAATGTCTTTAGACCTCATATCCAAATGATTAGTTGGCTCATCCATGATTAACAGGTTACAAGGCTCCAATAATAATTTCACCAGGGCAAGCCTTGACCGTTCTCCACCTGACAGTACCTTAACTTTTTTATCAATCTCCTCCCCACTAAATAAAAATGCTCCGAGAATATCTCTCATCCGGGTCCTGATCTCACCTCTTGCCACATCATCAATAGTCTGAAACACCGTCTTGTTATCATCCATCAATTCGTCAAGGTTTTGAGCAAAGTAACCTGTAATCACCTTATGTCCAAACTTCAGGTTCCCGCTGAATTCAAGCTCCCCCACCAGTATCCTGGAAAATGTAGTTTTCCCTTCTCCGTTTTTTCCAACAAAAGCCACCTTCTCTCCTCTCTCAATAATAATATCTATTTCATCAAGAACCAGGTTCTCACCATAACTTTTACTAAGTTTACCGGCTTCAATGACAATAGAGCCTGCTCTTGGTGCCGGCGGGAATTTGATCCTGATTCCGGACTTATTTTTCTCTTCCACTTCTATTTTCTCTAACTTATCCAGTTGTTTAATTCTTGACTGAACCTGTACAGCTTTGGTGGCTTTATACCTGAAGCGTTCAATAAACTCATGTGTACCGGCAATCTTTTTCTGCTGATTCCTGTATGCTGCAAGCTGGGTTTCCATTCTTTCCCGGCGTAATTCAACAAAACGGGAAAAGGGCACCTTGTAATCATATACCTTACCAAGAGATAATTCGACAGTCCTGCCGGTTATGTTATCCAGTAAAGCCCGGTCATGTGAAATAAGGATCACTCCCCCCGAATAATCTTGAAGATAGTTTTCAAGCCACTGAATTGATTCGATGTCAAGGTGGTTAGTCGGTTCATCAAGGAGAAGAAAATCCGGTTTTTTAAGCAACAATTTTGCCAACTCAATTCTCATCCGCCATCCTCCGCTAAAATGAGCAGTGGGTTTATTAAAATCAGCCCGGCTAAATCCCAGACCCAGCAGAGTTTGCTCAGTATCGGCCATAATATTATGCCCCCCCTTGATTTGATATTCATCATGGGCTTCAGATAACCGGTGAATCAACTTCCTGTATTTATCTGACTGAAAATCGTCCCGTTGAGCAAGTATTTTGTTAATGTTTTCAATTTCATTTTCAAGTTCGATTATTTCTGAAAAAGCCGTCAGGACTTCATCCAGAAGATTATTTCTATCCCTGTGCTTCATCTGCTGAGGTAAATATCCCACGCTTGTTTCTTTAGGGATAACGACCTTACCCTCATTAGGTTTTAATTCACCTGTAAACAACCTGAGTAAGGTAGTCTTTCCGGCTCCGTTATTACCTACCAAACCAACCTTCTCACCTAAGTTTAACATCAATGAGATATTGCTAAACAATTCGAAACCTCCAAACTGCACGCATACCTGACTTAATGAAATCATTGTCATTCCTGTATTTTGACCGTACAAAGATAGAAATCTTTGGTTCTTCAGGATAATGCTGGAAGATTCCAAAGAGTTGAAAGTAAAAAGTCAAAAGTTAAAAGTAAGCGTTGAACTTTACAAACTTTTAACTTTCCATTCTTCCATTCTTCTCCCTATCTTTGCGATGAAATTTAAAACGAAAAGATTTGAGTAAAAGAAAAAGATACCCACTGTTAGAGAAGGTCCATATTCTGGATATTGGCGCTGAAGGAAAAGCTATTGCAAAACATAATGAAAAAATCATTTTTATACCCCGGTTAGTCCCGGGAGATATTGTTGATATCCAGATATGCAAAAAGCGGAGAAAATTCTTAGAGGGATTTCCGGTTAAGTTTCATAAGTATTCGGAAAAAAGGACAGAACCATATTGCAGCCATTTCGGAACGTGTGGTGGTTGCAAATGGCAAAACCTGCCTTACGAAGAACAGTTGAGATACAAACAAAAACAAATATATGATCAACTGCACAGAATAGGTAAGATCCCCTCCAACCAGCTTGAAAAAATGAGCAATATTATTCCCTCACAGAAAACAAAATATTACCGGAATAAGCTTGAATATACCTTCTCTAACAACCGGTGGCTCAGCAGGGAAGAGATTGACTCCGGAAAAGAATTTTCTGACATGGATGCCCTGGGATTTCATGTTCCGGGTATGTTTGATAAAGTTATTGATATTGTGGAATGTTTTCATCAGCCCTCTCCTTCGAACGAAATCCGCAACAAGGTGAGAGAATTTGCAAAACTAAACGGTCTTAGCTTTTTTGACATCAGGAAACAGGCAGGTTTCCTCAGGAACCTGATCATTCGTAATACTTCAACTGACCAATGGATGGTTATTGTTTCATTCTTTTATGAAGACAAAGAAAAACGTGAAGCTGTTCTTGAACATATTGCACATAGTTTCTCAAACCTTACTTCACTAATGTATGTGATAAATTCCAAAGCAAATGATACAATAACCGATCAGGATATTAAGCTTTTCAAAGGGAAAGATCATATTATTGAGGAAATGGAGGGGCTGAAATTCAAAGTAGGTCCAAAATCATTTTACCAGACAAATTCAGCACAGGCATATGAATTGTACAAAATTGTAAGGAAATTTGCTAACCTTCAAGGCAATGAAGTGGTATATGACCTGTACACAGGCACAGGAACCATTGCCTGTTTTATTTCATCAGGCGCCAGTCATGTTATTGGCATTGAATCCATTCCTGAAGCTATTGAAGATGCCGGAAAAAATTCGGAGATGAACGGGATTGAAAACACAGATTTCTATACCGGAGATATCAAAGATCTGTTCAATGATGAGTTTATTATTAAAAACGGAAAACCTGATGTAATAATACTCGACCCACCCCGGGCAGGTATCCACAAAGATGTGATCCGTAATATCCAATCGGCTTCCCCTGACAGGATAGTTTATATCAGTTGTAATCCTGCAACACAGGCACGAGACATCAACTATTTGCTGGAAGATTATGAAGTATTGGAAATTCAGCCTGTAGATATGTTCCCACAGACCCATCATGTTGAGAATGTTATTCTGTTGAATCGGAAATAAGCTGTTACGAGTTTCGGGCTTGCCACGTGAAATGCGACAAAGGAGCATATTTCACTGTGGTTACGGGTTCCGTGTTCTTCAACCTCAAACTTCTCATCTCTCACTACTCACTACTCACTACTCACTACTCACTACTCACTACTCACTGCTCACTACTCACTACTCACTGCTCACAACTCACTGCTCCTTACTTACTTACTAATTACTTCTTCACAATACTCCCTTTGGAGCTTTTTCTTCAGGATGATCCTTTTTGAAATTAACCCAGTATTGTTTAATAGTTGATTTGATATCCCTGTTAAGTATCCACAATCCTAACAGGTTTGGGACCGCCATAAAAGCAATGGTTATATAAGACAAAGCCCAGATAATTGTAGTATCGGCAAACGATGCGAAGAAAAATGCCAGAACATAAACAAGCCTGTAATAAATTACATATTTTGTTCCAACAAGGAAGGTAACAGCCCTGCCTCCATAATATGACCAGGAGATAGCGGTTGAAAATGCAAACAGAAGCAATCCGATTGATACAATGTATTTTCCAAAATCACCCAGGATACCTCTTTTAAATGCTTCGGTTGTAAGAGGGGCGCTATGCATGAGAGATCTACCTTCAATTATTATTCCTGACTCGTCTGTCTCCACCACGCCTTTCACAACGGGGATTGATCCTGAAAATTTTTCATCATCCTTATAAAAAATCATATCTTCAGCAAAACTTCTTGCATGTATGAATGTAACATCACTGATCATTTTACCATCCACAATATTCAATTGCCCTGTAAATAAAGGCAATGTTTCTTTTTTAGAGATATGACGTGATAGCTTTAACCTGTCAGCATCATCTTTTTCATCATAAACCTGTGAAAGGATCTGCATATCTGCATTCTGAAACCGGTTTTGCAGTTTTTCATTCCACACCCCTGAAGACAACAGAACGAGACCGGTTAACATACAAATAACAATGGTATCAATAAAAGGTTCAAGAATAGCAACCATCCCCTCAGAAACCGGTTCTTGTGTTCGTGCTGCTGAGTGTGCAATCGGTGCAGACCCCTGGCCTGCTTCATTTGAGAATAAACCCCGGTTTACACCCTGGTTAAAAACAAACGCAAAACTTGCCCCCAGAAATCCCCCGGTAATAGCCGCTCCGGAAAAAGCACCTTGAAAAATGGAAAAGAACGATGGAATTATATTCTGATAATTTGAGGCGATAACAAAAATGGCGCCCACAAGATATATGATCGCCATGACGGGAACAAGCTTTGATGTTACCTTTGCAATACGCTTAATCCCTCCAACAATAATAAGTCCGAGTAATACAGACAGGATGGCTCCTGTAACAATATGCTTCAACCCGAATGTAATGAAAATAGAATTTGTTATACTGTTTATTTGAGGCATACTACCTGAACCAAATGATGAAAGTATTGCACCAATGGCAAAAAACACACCCAAAACGGTACCTGTCTTAATAATTTTACCATTTTTCAACTTAATATTCAACCGTTTTTTCATATAATACATCGGACCACCGGATATTGACCCGTCAGGAAGAATATCCCTGTATTTATGAGATATTGTCACCTCAACGAATTTTGTCGTCATTCCCAACAAGGCGGTGACCAGCATCCAGAATAAACCTGCCGGTCCTCCCAGATGGATTGCAAGAGCCACACCGGCAATATTACCGGTACCTACAGTTCCGGAAAGCGCAGTTGACAAAGCCTGGAAATGAGATGCATCACCAATATCTCCCTTCTTATCAAATTTGCCTTTAACTATCTTGATAGCATGCTTGAAATACCTGATCTGCGGGAATTTCAGATAAATGGTAAAAAAAACACCTGTTCCTAATAAAAGAAACACAAACCATTCACTTCCACCTATATAGGTATGTAGAGTTTCGAGGAATTCTTTAACTTGTTGCATAGGAATAAAAAAATTAAAGAAGCAAAAATAACAAATTCGAAAGAAGTTGAAAGATAAATTGAATAGTTTTAAATTAATCCGCTTTATTCATAAATTGAATTGAGTGAAATTCCTGTTTGCCGGCCAGGCAGCTGTGAATTCGTGATGGATTGCGGGTTGCAAAGCCTGCCTGAATATATGTCAGTTTTTAATGAAATAATTATCCAAAGTCCGGACCTGTTAACTGGTAGTCAGAACTTTAAAATGTCAAAAAAATTTTGGCACAATTAATGTACTATATTTTACAGAAGTAAAGACACCAAGACAATAAAAAGGTTATGAAACGGACAGATGACAACGACTTTTATTTTCAGGAAAGATTCCGGATAGCCAACGATTACATTAAGAGAATTGTTGAATTGAAGAGAGTCAGAACTCCTGATGCTTACCAAAAGGTTCTTGATCTGAAACGCATTATTCGTAGCTTGTATGGGTTGTACTAAATAAGTTTTCCTTATCACTTTCCAGAGTTTTCTGACGAAAAAATCACTGTAACCATTTCTTTTCCAACCCAAAATATTTTTTCTATTTTTTGGTATTAATAAGGTATTTCATATTTTTGTCGTGCTTTAAAAGCAGGCAAAGCTAATACATTTTTATTCCTATACTTTTTTGTATTCCTGAAAAAAAACAGGTTCTTTCAGATATTGTTTTTTACAAATTAAGGCATTAAAACT